>DATKNT010000123.1:0-16856 GCA_035541175.1 Gaiellaceae bacterium | reverse complement strand
AGCGCAGCCCAGCGCGGGTCGGACTCGGCCTGCTCGTGCGCGTGCGGCTCGGCGTTGAGGTCGCGCCCGCAGACCGGGCAGAGGCCGGCGCAGTCGGGGCGGCAGAGGATCTTGTCCGGGAGCGCGAGCGCGACGGCGTCGCGGGCCCACGAGGAGAGGTCGAGGCGGTCGTCGCCGACGTACGGCGACCGGAGCTCCTCGTCGCCGCCGGGGTTCGTCGCCTGGTACTCGCGCGCGTGGATCGACAGCTCGAGCTCGGTGTCGGCGAGGCAGCGGAAGCACGGCCCGTGCAGGCTGACCCGGAAGGAGAGCTCGAACACGGTCCCGGTCGTCGCCTTCGTGATCGTCAGCTCGGCCGGAGTCGGATCCGGGGTCGGGAGGTACTCCTGGCCGCCGAGGACGAGCGGCTCGAGCTGCACCTCGACCGGCTCGCGGTACTGCTCGCCGCTGCGGAGCCTGGCGGTGCGGAGGTCGAAGACGGTCACCCTCCGAGGGTAGCGCGAGGGTTCCTCAGGCCGGGATCCGCCGCAGGTCGGCGAGCCGCGGCGCGGAGGGGAGGTCGACGACCTGCGCCTCCTGCTCGCGGATGTACGGCGGCAGCGACTCCGCCGTCGGCTCGGCGGGAGCGGCCGGCTCGCGGACGAAGAGCAGCATGCCGACGGAGGCGAGGATGACGAGGCCGGCGGCGATCTCCTTCCCGCCGATCGGCTCGCCCAGCACGAGCCAGCCGAGCACGACTGCCACCGCCGGGTTCACGTACGAGTAGGTCGAGAGCACCGGGATCGAGGCGTGCCGGAGCAGCCAGCCGAACGCCGTGAACGCCGCGATCGAGCCGAAGACGACGAGGTACCCGATGGCGCCGACCCCGGCCGGCGAGATCGCGCCGAGCCGGACCCTCGACAGCTCGCCCGTGGCGGAGCCGAGAACGGCCAGCATGACGCCGCCGCACAGCATCTGGAGCGACGCCGACACGAGCGGGCGCCGCGGCAGCGCGGCGCCGCGCGCGTACACGGTGCCCGACGCCCACGCGAAGGCGGCGCCGAGCAGGACGACGGTGCCGAGCAGGTCGACCTTCCCGCCCGGGCCGATGAGCAGCCCGACGCCGAGCAGGCCGGCGGCGATGCCGGCGATCGCGCCGAGGGGCAGCCTCGTCCCGAGGAAGACGCGGTCGAGCACGGCGGTGAAGAGCGGGACGCTGGCGATGAGCAGCGCCGCCTGTCCCGTCGGGACGCGCTGAACCGCGTACGCGACCCCGCCGGTGTCGGCGACGAGGAGCAGCGACGCGGCGACGGCGGCGGCGGTCCACTCGCGGCGGCCGGGCCGGTCGGCGGCGAGGTCGCCGCGCCACTTCGACCAGGCGTAGAGCGCGCCGCCCGCGAGGAGGAAGCGGACGGAGAGCATCAGGAACGGCGGCAGCGCCCGGTCGGCCTCCCTCATCGCGAGATACGTCGAGCCCCAGACGAGGTAGACCGTGCCCAGCGCCGCGACGAGCTTCACCCGCATAGGGCCAGCGTGCCTGCACCCTATCGATTAGAGCAAATCCAGTTAGAATTGAATGCGATCATGATTCCTAATCACTCGCACCGCGACCCCTGGCTCGGCATCGAGCTCCGTCACCTGACCGCGCTCGAGGCGGTCGGCCGCACCCGCTCGTTCGGAGCGGCGGCGCGCGAGCTCGGCTACACGCAGTCGGCGATCAGCCAGCAGATCGCCCGGCTCGAGCAGGCGGTCGGCCAGAAGCTCGTCGACCGGCCGGGCGGGCCGCGCCGCGTCGACCTGACCGAGGCGGGACAGCTCCTGCTCCGCCACGCCGACGCGATCGTCGCCCAGCTCGAGGCGGCGCAGGCGGACATGGCCGCGCTCGCCGAGGGCGCCGCCGGCCCGCTCCGCGTCGGCATCTACCAGAGCGTCGGGGCGCGCATCCTCCCGGGACTGCTGCGGCGGTTCCAGCGCGAGTGGCCGCGGGTCGAGGTGCAGGTGCAGGAGGAGACGGACGTGATCGAGCTGCTGCGCGGCGTCGAGCGCGGCGAGCTCGACCTCACCTTCGCCGACCTGCCGCTCCCCGCCGGGCCGTTCGCGTCGCTCGAGGTGCTCCAGGACCCGTACGTCCTGCTCGTCTCGTCGAAGTCCGAGCTCGCGGCGCGGGAGACGGCGCCGCGGCTGCGCGAGCTCGCCGGACTGCCCCTGATCGGCTGGCGGAGCCCGAGCGAGATCGACCGTTTCCTGAACGGCCACGTGCCCGGGCTCGACGTCGTCTTCCGCACCGACGACAACGGCACCCTCGTCGGCCTCGTCGCGGAAGGGCTCGGCGCGGCGGTCGTGCCGCGACTCGTCGTCAACCCGCGCAACCCGGCGGTGGTCGCGCTCCCGTTCGGCACGCGGATCCCGCCGCGCGTGCTCGCGGTCGTCTGGCACCGCGACCGCTACCGCTCGGCCGCGTCGCACGCGTTCGCCGAGCTCGCGCGCGAGCTGGGCGCTGTGTACTCGGAGCGGCAGGAGGCGGCGGCTAGCGCACGGTCCAGCGCGTCGGCGGCCAGTACGTCGCGACGACCGGGCCGATGAACGCCGACCCGCTCACCGGTCCCCACGTGCGCGAGTCGCACGACGCGGCCCGGTTGTCGCCCATCACGAAGTACTGATCCTTGCCGAGCTTCGGCCACGTCCGCGTGATCGAGTCCCGGTCGAGGTCGCTGACGTACGGCTCGTACAGCCGCTTCCCGTCGACGTAGACGAAGCCGTTCCGCTCGGAGACCGTGTCGCCCGGCAGCCCGATCACGCGCTTGAGGAAGGTGCCGCCCTCGCCGCACTCCGTCTTCGCGAGGGCGGGCGCGTGGAAGACGGCGATCTCGCCGCGCCGCGGCCCGCGGAAGCGGTAGAGGATCTTCGCGACGATCACGCGGTCGTTGAACGACGCGGTGCAGCCGGCGCCGGGATGCGCGCAGTCCAGCGTCGGCTCCATCGACGAGGTCGGGACGCGGAACGGCTGCGCCACCTCGGCCTCGAACGCGAGCACGAAGACGGCCGCGAGCGCGAGCGTCAGCACCCACTCGAGGACGGCCTTCCTCGTGCGCGTCATCTAGGCAGGGTAGCCGCCGCCGATCGCGTCGACATAGCGCTCGACCGAGCGCCGCACCACCGCCGAGCCGTCCTGCCCGACCACCCTTCCCCACCAGGCTCCGTGGATCGTGTCGAACGGGAACGGCTCGAGCGCGTCCCCGATCCTGCGAACCGCCGCCTCGCCGAGCGGGATCAGGTTCGGGTAGCTGTACATGAAGCTCACCCAGCGGCGGTCGGGGATCACCTGGACGATGTCGCCGCAGAGGAGGGCGCGCCGCTCCGCGACGTGCAGCACCTGTCCGCCGGCGAAGTGGCCGCCGCAGCGGACGAGCGTCAGACCGTCGCCGAGCTCGTGCGTCTCGCCGCGCCAGTGGACGACGTGCTCGTCGGGGCGCATCAGCCACTCGGCGTCGTCCGCGTGGAGGTAGACGGGGCAGTCGAACCGCTGCGCCCATTCGGCGAGCGCCGAGTAGTAGTGCGGATGCGAGATCGCAATCGCCGCGAGCCCGCCGAGCACCTCGACCTCGTCGGCGGTCTCGTCGTCGAGGAGGGTGATGCAGTCCCACATGAGGTTCGAGCCCTGCCAGGGGACGAGGAGCGCCCGCTGCCCGATCGCGAACGCCGGCTCGGTGCCGATGCCGACGAAGCCGGCGTCGTCGCGGATCCAGTTCCCGTGGGTCTCGCGCAGCGCCGCGAGCGTCGCCCACCGCTGGCCCTCGACGGGGACGAACTGGCGCGCGTCCTCGCAGATCGGGCAGCGCGCCGGCGACGGCTCGCCGAACTGCGTGCCGCAGGTCGAGCAGATGCCGAAGTGCGCGCTAGTAGCCGAGATCGTCGCCGACGCCGTCGGTCGGCCCGATGCCGGCGACGACGGTCTCCTGCGAGCGCTCGTGCAATCGATCGCGCCCGCGCTTCACCGCGACGAGGAACTTGTCGAGGTTGACCTCGAGCGTCGCGAGGATGTTGTCGGCCCAGTCCTCCATCTCGAGCCGCGTCTCGCGCGCCGTGCGCCGCGCCTCGTCGACGATGTCCTGCGCCTGCCGCTCGGCGATCTTCACGATCTCGGTCTGCGACGCCTCGCGCACCGCCTGCTCTCTCGCCTCGGCGAGCAGCCGGTCGACCTCGCGCTTCGCCTCGGCGAGCATCTCCTGGCGCTCCTTCACGATCCAGCGCGCCTGCTTGATCTCCTCGGGAATGGTCGCCCGCATCTGGTCGAGGATGTCGTAGATCTCCTCGCGGTCGATGCGAACCTGGTCGGTGAGGGGGACGGCCTTCGCGTTGTGCACGAGGTCGTCGAGCTTGTCGATCAGTACGAGGACGTCCATGAAATGGGATTCTAACTTCGCCGGGCGATGAGACGGTCCTGCCAACGGTCCACGAGCCAGGCGTGCACCTCGGGAATCCGGTGCTCGTACAGCGTCAGGTGGCCGTCCTCGGCGGTCAGGCGCAGCTCGACGCCGGGGATGCGGGCGGCGAGCCAGGGCGCGTGCGCGGGCGGGACGAACCGGTCCTCGGCGCCCTGCCAGAGGAGCGTCGGCACGGCGATCGAGCCGAGGTCGACGTGCCAGGGGGAGACGAAGGCGAGGTCGTCGTCGAGCCAGCCGCCGATCCCGGGAGCGAGGCCCCCGGCGAAGCCGTCGTAGAGGTGCTCGGCGAGCTCGTCGGTGAGCACGGCGGCGTCGGGCCCGGAGAGGAGCGTGGCCATCCCGTCCCGGAGGCCCGCCGGGCCTGCCTCGAGCACCTCCGCGCTCCACCGCTCGAGCACCGGGCGCAGGGCCGCCTCGCCCTCGAGCGCGGCGCCGAACTCGACGACGTTGTCCTCCCCCATGCCGGCCGTCCAGTCGAGCCCCTCGGCGTCGTGCGGCGCCGGCGAGGCGAGCGCGACCGCGGCGACGACCCGCTCCGGCAGGCGCGCGGCGCAGGCGAGCGCGTGCGGGGCGCCGCCGGAGATCCCCCACGTCGCGAGGCGGTCGATCCCGAGCGCGTCGGCGATCGCCGCGACGTCGCCGGCGACGTCGGCGACCGAGCGGCCCGGGTTCCGCGTCGAGCCCCCGTAGCCGGCGCGGTCGTAGCCGAGCAGCCGGATCCCGCGGGCGGACGCATCCTCCAGGTGCGGCCGGTAGAGCCCGCCGCAGCCGGGCGTGCCGTGGAGGACGAGCACCGGAATCCCGTCCGCGTCGCCGCCCTCCTCGACCAGGAGGACGCGCCCGTCGCCCGGATCGATCCTGTGTCGCGTCACTCGCCCGGGTTCTCCGGCGTGCCGGGGCGGCCGTCCGGGAACAGCTCCTTGAAGCGGCGCGCCACCGGCTCGGGCACGAGCGCGGAGACGTCGCCGCCGAACGCCGCGATCTCCTTCACCCCGCTCGACGAGACGAAGCTCACCTGCGGGCTCGCCATCACGTACACCGTCTCGATGTCGGGTGCGAGGTGGCGGTTGAGCTGGTTCATCTGGAACTCCCACTCGAAGTCGGAGAGCACGCGCAGCCCCTTCACGATCGCCTTCGCGTCCCACTTGCGGGCGAACTCGACGACGAGCTCGCGGAAGACGTCGATCTCGACGTTGTCGAGGTGCGCGAGCGCCGCGCGGAGGAACTCGACGCGCTCCTCGATCGTGAACATCGGCTCCTTGTGGTGCGGGTTGCCGACGACCCCGACGACGACGCGATCGAAGATCCCGGCCGTGCGGGTGATCACGTCGAGATGGCCGTTCGTGACGGGGTCGTACGAACCGGGGCAGATGGCCGTGATCACGAGGACGCCTCGAACAGCGTCACGCGCGCCTGCCCGTACCTGCGGCTCGTGCGCAGGCGCAGCGGCAGCTCCGGCTCGATCCGCGCGTCGGTCTCGACGACGAGGAGCCCGCCGGCGGCGAGGACGACCGGCAGGTAGCGCGCGAGCTTCGGTTGGAGGTCGGGATACATGTCGTACGGGGGATCGGCCAGCACGAGATCGTACTTCCTGCCCGCGGAGGCCTCGCCGGCAAGCGCCGTCGTCGCGTCCCGCCGGAGGACGCTCGCCCCGGTCAGCCGCAGCCTGTCGAGGTTCCGCTCGATCGCGCGGACCGCGTCGGGGTCGCACTCGACGAAGACGGCGCGCGCGGCCCCGCGCGAGAGCGCTTCGAGGCCGAGCGCGCCCGAGCCGGCGTAGAGGTCGAGCACCGCGGCGCCGTCGACCGGGCCGACGAGGTTGAAGACGTTCTCCCGCACGCGGTCCGAGGTCGGGCGCGTGTCGAGGCCGCGCGGAGCGACGATCGTGTGCCCCTTCCGGGAGCCGGCGATGATCCGCATCTCCCTCAGCTTAGGATCAGCGGATGGCGACGTTCTGCCTCGTCCACGGCGCGTGGCACGGCGGCTGGGCCTGGGACCGGCTCCGCCCCGAGCTGGAGGCGCGCGGGCACGAGGTCGTCGCGCCGGATCTCCCGTGCGAGGACTGCGACGCCGGGATCGAGGAGTACGCCGCGGTCGTGCGCGCGGCGATCGGCGGCGTCGACGACGCGGTCGTCGTCGGCCACTCGCTCGGCGGGCTGACGATCCCGCTCGTGCCGGCGCGGCTCCGCGTGTTCCTCTGCGCCCTCGTCGCCGGCACGGGCTGGGAGGGCGTGTTCGTCCCCGGCTTCGGCGACGCGCGCGTGCGGGACGAGCTCGGCCGCTCGTACTATCCCGACCCGGCGGACGCGGCCCGCGAGCTCCAGTACCCGCTCGGCTCCGCGGCCCTCGCCGCACGGCTGCGCCGGCAGGCGCCGGTCGACGACGCCGAGCGCGCGTCGCCGCACCCCGCCGTCTACGTCGTCTGCACGCGCGACGCCGTGATCCGCCCCGAGTGGCAGCGCCACCTGGCCCGCGAGGTGCTCGGCGTCGGGGCGATCGAGCTCGCTGCAGGCCACTCGCCGATGCTGTCGCACCCGCGCGAGCTCGCGGAGCTGCTCGGCGGGCTCGCTTAAGCGAGCGCGGCCGGGTCGGTGCCGGCGAACAGCGCGTCGACCTCGTCCTGGAGCGGCCCCGGCGTCGCGCCGATCGCCGCCGCCGCCGTGCGGGCGCGCTCGAGCAGCGGCCGGTCGCGGCGCAGCCGGGCGAACCGGAGATCCGAGACTCCCGACTGGCGCGTCCCGAGCAGGTGGCCGCCGCCGCGCAGCTCGAGGTCGCGCTCCGCGAGCTCGAACCCGTCGGTCGTGTCGACGAGCGCCTGCAGCCGCTCCTGCGCCGACTCCGTCAGCTCCTCCTTCGCCCGCGAGACGAGCAGGCAGTACGACTGCTCGGCGCCGCGGCCGACGCGGCCGCGCAACTGGTGGAGCTGCGCGAGCCCGAAGCGGTCGGCCTCCTGGACGATCATCACCGTCGCGTTCGGGACGTCGACGCCGACCTCGATCACCGTCGTCGCGACGAGCACGTCGAGGTCGCGCGCCTTGAAGCGCGCCATCAGGTCGCGCCGGTCGGCCGGCTTCAGCCGCCCGTGCACGCAGCCGACGCGGAAGTCGCGCAGCTCGGCGCGGCGCAGGCGCTCCGCCTCCTCTTCCGCCGCGCGCGCGAGCGTCGTCTCCGACGCCTCGACGAGCGGGCAGACGACGTACGCCTGCCGGCCCTCGCGCAGCAGCCGCGTCAGCCGCGTGTACGCCTCGGACGCGCGCTCCTCGGTGATCCAGCTCGTGACGACGGGCTTTCGCGACGCGGGCGGCTTCGCGATCTCGGACACGGCCAGGTCGCCGTAGACGGTGAGCGCGAGCGTCCGCGGGATCGGCGTCGCCGTCATGTGCAGGACGTGCGGGCTGCGCCCCTCCACGAGCGCCTTCCTTTGCTCGACGCCGAAGCGGTGCTGCTCGTCGACGACGGCGACGGCGAGGTCGGCGAAGTCGACCTCCTGCTGGATGAGTGCGTGCGTGCCGACGGCGATCTGCGCCTCGCCGCTGCGCAGGCGCGAGCGCACGGCCTCGTGCTCGCGCGCGGGAAGCGCGCTCGTCAGCAGCTCGCACGTGACGCCGAGCTCGAGGCAGAGGTCGGCGATGGTGAGGAAGTGCTGCTCGGCGAGCGTCTCCGTCGGCGCCATCAGCGCCGCCTGGCGGCCGTTCTCGACGGCGCGCAGGAGGGCGTACAGCGCGACGACGGTCTTGCCGGAGCCGACGTCGCCTTGCAGCAGCCGCTGCATCGGCACCGGGCGCGCGAGGTCGACGTCGAGCTCGCGGATCGCCTGCTCCTGGTACGGCGTCAGCGCGAACGGCAGCGCCTTGCGGTAGCGGGCGATCAGCCCGCCCGGCTCGCCGAGAGCGGGCGCGAGCGAGCGCTCGCGCGCGGCGGCGCGCCGCGCGATCCCGATCTGGAGCAGCAGCAGCTCCTCGAACGCGAGCCGGCGGCGGGCGGTCTCCGCCTCGTCCGCCGAGCCGGGATGGTGGACGGCGACGAGCGCGTCACGCTTCAGCGGCAGCCCTTCCCTCGCGCGAAGCTGTGCCGGCAGCGGGTCCCAATAGTCGCCGGCGCGCGAGAGCGCGGCGGCGACCAGCTCGCGGATCTTCTTCGGAGTGATCTCCTCGCTCGCCGGGTAGACCGGCGCGAAGTCGGCGGTGGCCTCGCCGCCGCCGACGTCGTACGCGCGCACGTCGAAGCCGTAGCGGCCGGGCTTCCCGCGCAGCCGGACGTGCACGCCGGGGCGCAGCTGGTCGGCGAGCCAGGGCTGGTTGAACCACGTCGCGCCGACGGACGCCGTCCCGTCGGAGATGCGCGCGGTCACGATCCGCAGGCGGCCGCGGCGGCGCGCGCTCACGTTCAGCACCTCACCGGCGATGACGACCTCGTCCTCGCCGCCGAGCGCCGCGATCGCGACCTCGGGCGCGGGATCCTCGTACCGGCGCGGACAGTGCCGGAGCAGGTCGTCCACCGTCTCGAGCCCGAGCTTGGCGAGCCGCCGCTTCACCGTCGGGCCGACGCCGGGGAGCGTGTCGAGCGGCGCCGCGAGCCGCTCCGGCCGCGGCGTCCCGCGCAGGGCGGGCCACGCCTGGGGCCGGTCCAGGCCTGCGAAGACCGTCTGTCGACGGGCTGCTGTCATCGTGCTCGGCGCCAGAGCGGGACCGAGTATAGGGAGGCGGTCCGGACGGACCGCCTCCCCGGATCTACGCCGCCGCGAGGGCGGGCTTCGGCGCAGCCCTCGGCATCAGCAGCCGGTAGAACGTGAGCCAGAGCACCGGCCCGGCCGCGAGCAGCGCGAGGACCGGGCCGCCGAGACCCTGGAGGTCCGTGCCGACGAGCAGCGCGTGCCCGAGCGCGAGCGCGAAGGCGCCGAAGCTCAGGTAGTGGAGCCGCCGCCAGCCCTTCTGGCCGATCCACTTCCGCAGCCGGAAGGAGACGGCGAGCGCGAGCGTGAGCCAGCCGGCGACGACGCCGGCCGCGATCGCACCGGACTTCCACGGCGCAGCGAACGGGACGAGCACCGCGAGCGCGCCGAAGTGCAGCGTCGGGTCGAGCAGCACCGCGAGCAGGTGCAGCCCCAGCATCGCGAGCCCCGTCCACACGAGCGTCTTGTGCAGCCCGAGCAGCGCCTTCTGCCGCTTCGGCCCGAGCAGCCGGGTGCTCATCGCGAGCCCGAGCCAGACCGAGAGGGTCAGCAGCCCGAAGGCGACGAGGCCGGCGGCGCGGGCGACGAGCCAGGCGATCGGCAGCGTCGCCATCACGCGGCCCTCACGAGGATCCGCGTCTGCGCGAGCGGCGGCTCGCCGAGCGGCAGCGGCGCGCCCTCGTGCGGGAGGTAGAGCGCGGAGATGCGCGGGTGCGCGGCGACGTGCGCCGCCGCGACGGCCGCGGGCGAGATGCCGAGCGCGGTCGCGTGCGCCTCGGCCTCGGCCGCGTCGGGCGCGACGACGGCGACGGTGAGCGGCCCCGCTTCCGCCGGCGCGCCGGTCTCCGGGTCGATGAGGTGGTGGAGCGACCCGCCCGGCCCGAAGCGGCGGACGTCGCGCCCGGAGGTGGCGACGCCGCCGCCGTGGAGGACGAGCACGCCGAGCCGCGCGCCGGGGCGGCGCGGGTCGGCGACGGCGATCCGCCACGGGCCGCCCTCGGGCGTCGCGCCGCGGAGCGCGAGATCGCCGCCGAGGTCGACGATCCCGCCCGGCAGGGACGGCCAGGCGTCGTGCATCGCGTCGAGCGCGCGCGTGGCCGCGTAGCCCTTGCCGATGCCGCCGAGGTCGACGGCCGCGCCCGGCTCCAGCCGGACGAGGCCCGCCTCGTCGTCGAGCTCGACCGCGGCGCCCGCGCGCCAGCCGGCCGCCCGCGCCGCCGGCCGCTCCTCGAGCTGCTCGAAGGAGCGGTCGTACCCGGCGGCGACGAGCGCCGGGAGCACGGTCGGGTCGAAGCGGCCGCCCGTGTCCTCGCGGGCGCGAAGCGCGAGCCGCAGGGCGTCGACGAGCCGCGAGTCGACGGCGGTCCACTCGCCGCCGGCGTCGTTGAGGCGCGAGAGGTCGCTGGCCGGGTCGAAGCGGGACAGCGCCGCCTCGCACGCCGCCACCTCGGCACGCGCGGCCGCGAGCGCGAGCCGCGCACGGCGGGCGTCGCGCGGCGTCGCCGTCACCGCCGCCGAGCACGTCGTGCCCATCGCGCGGAACGCGGAACTCTCGAGACTGTGTCGAACGAGGATGGGCCTCATCGCACCACCCCCGACGTCGAGGTCGTCCCGTGCGTCGCGCCGAGCGCGCCGGGCTGGACGAGGACGAGCTGCTTCTTCCCGTTCACGATCTTCGTGACGTACGTCTGCGCGGCCGGCTGCGGCGAGGCGACGAGCGCGGGGCGATGCGACCACGCGAGCACGGCGACGATCGCGAGCATCGCCCAGACGGAGAGGACGACGGTCCAGACGCGCTGCATCAGTCTCCCCCCTCCCAGTTCTGTTGCGGCGCCGGCTGCAGCGTCTGGACGACGGCCGCGGGCGACTGGAGATGCGAGGTCTGCGTCATGCCGAGGATCGCGGCGCCGCCCGTGAGGACGGTCGCGGCGAGCACGGCGGCGAGCGCGAGAGCGGGACGATGGTTCATGGCTGATCCTCCTGGTTGGGACACAACCCGGTTCTACGACGCAGGGCGAAAAGGGCGGGCGAGCGGCGCGCGAGGATTCGGCCGCGAACCGGAAAGGTTCGGTAAAGGAGCCGCGTGGGCGGCCGCTAGCGTCACGGCGCGCGCGGGGTCAGCATCCTCCTGCTCGCCGGTCTCGTCCCGCGATCCGCGCCTGCCGGTAGCGGCTACTCCGAGCGGCGCAGCCGCACGACCGCGTCGAGCCCGCCGCCCGGCGCGTCCGCGAGCTCGACCCGCCCCTCGTCCGCCTCGACGAGGCGGCGGACGATCGCGAGCCCGAGTCCCGAGCCTCCCGGCCCGGGGCCCGCCCGCCAGAATCGATCGAAGGCGCGGGCGCGCTGCTCGGGCGTCATCCCGGGCCCCTCGTCCGTGACGTGGAGCTCGACCCACGCGTTCGCCGGACGGACGCCGACGGTGACCGTCGTGCCGCCGGGTGCGTGATCGAGCGCGTTCGCGACGAGATTGTCCAGCACCTGCGTCACGCGCGTCGCCGCGGCCCGGACCGGCGCCGCGCCGTTCGCGTCGGCGACGAGCTCGATCCCGCGCTCATCGGCGAGCGCCTGCCATGTCTCGACCCGCTCGCGGACGAGCGCGCCGGCGTCGATCCGCTCGGCCGGCGCCGCGCCCGCGTCGGCGCGCGCGAGCGCGAGCAGGCCGTCCACCGTCTGCGAGAGGCGGTCGACCTCGCGCAGCGCCGCGTCGAGATCGCGCTGCCGCTCCTCCTCGTCCTCCGCCCGCTCGAGGCTCTCGAGCCGCAGTCGCAGCGCCGTCAGCGGCGTCCGCAGCTCGTGCGACGCGTCGGCGACGAACTCTCCCTGTGAGCGGAGCAGCTGCTCGAGCTTCCCCACCGTCTCGTTGAACACGGCGGCGAGCGAGCGCACCTCCGGCGGGCCCGAGTCCTCGGGCGCGCGTGCGTCGAGGTCGCCGCCGCCGACGGCGGCCGCCGCGTCCTCGAGCCCGCGCAGCGGGCGGACGACGAACCGCGCGAGCGCGACGCCGACGAGCGCCGCGGCGACGAGCACGGTCGCGCCGATCGCGGCGAGCAGGAGCCAGTAGCGGGTGATGCGCGCGTTCACGGTCGAGAGCGGGTACGTGATCCGGACGGCGCCGTGCACGCGTCCGCCGGACGCGATCGGCACGGCGACGTACAGGAGCTGCGTGTGGAGCGTCGCGGACCTGCGCACGCCGCTCGGGTAGTTCCCGTTCAGCGCCGCCTTGATCTCGGGCCGGGAAGCGAAGCTCTCGGTGCCGGTGACGCGCGCGCTCGTGTCGACGAGCGCGTAGCCCTGCCGGTCGACGATGACGACGCGGGCGCCGGTGCGCTGCGAGTAGTCGTACGCGACCTTCGCGACGCCGACGAGCTGGGCGCGCGACTGCGACTGCACCGCGTCCTCCGCGTCCGCCGCGAGCACCGTCGCGTCGTGCGCGACCTTGGCGACGAGGTCGCGCCGCTCCGTGCGCGCGTTCTGGACGCCGAGCGGCACCTCGAGCGCGACGAGCACGAAGAGCGTCACGCCGAGATAGCCGAGGAGCAGGCGCCGGGTCACGCCGAGCGGAGGCGGAAGCCGACGCCGCGGACCGTCTCGATCCACCCGGGGTCGCCGAGCTTGCGGCGGAGCGCCGCGACGTGGACGTCGATCGTCTTCGCCGAGCCGTACCACGTCGTCTCCCAGACCTCCTCCAGCAGCCGCCGCCGGCTGACGGCCGCGCCCGGGTCGCGCGCGAGCGCGGCGAGCAGGTCGAACTCCTTCGGCGTCAGGTCGAGCGGCTTGGCGTCGAGCCGGGCGCGGCGCGCGCGCTCGTCGATCTCGAGCCCGCCGACGCGGATCGGCTCGTGCGCGTGCGGCCGCGCGGAGGTGCGGCGCGTGACGGCGCGGATGCGCGCGATCAGCTCGCGCAGCCCGAACGGCTTGACGACGTAGTCGTCGGCGCCGAGCTCGAGCCCGACCACGCGGTCGGCCTCCTCGCCGCGCGCAGTGACGACGATGATCGGCACGTCGGAGCGCTCGCGCAGGCGGCGGCAGACGTCGAGCCCGTCCGTGTCCGGCAGCCGGAGGTCGAGCAGCACGACGTCCGCCGGCGCCGCCTCGAGCGCCGCCGCGCCCGTCGCGGCGCGGTCGACGTCGAAGCCCTCGCGGCGAAGCCCGCCGACGAGCGGCTCCGCGATCGCGTCCTCGTCCTCGACCACCAGGATGCGCATGCGTCAATCGTTGCCAACGCGGGCACCCGCTGCATCGGGTCTTTCCCGAACCTTTACCGATCGGACTCCGAACCCTGGCGATCAGCTCGCCCGCCGCTAACCGGCGGCCTCCTACCGTCGAGGCATCGACCCAGGAGGTTTCCGATGAGCAGGACGAACGTCGCCGTGATCGCCGGGCTGCTGGCCGTCGCGGCGGTGCTCGGGACCGTTGCGGCCACGCACACGGTCGCGCTCGGGACGGCGCAGAAGCAGAAGGCGAACGCCGCCGTCCGGCAGCGCGCGCAACAGCTGGCCGCGTACGAGGCGTCGCTCAGGCGCGCGCTCGCGCGGAAGACGCCGGCGCTGCCGCCGGTGCCGAAGACGCCGGCGGGCTCGCCGTCCGCGGCGGCGCCGCAGCAGCGCGTCGTCTACCGGCGCCCGCCGGCGATCGTGATCGTCAAGCACACGCACCACGGCGACGACGGCGGCTTCGAGTCCGGCGACGGCGGAGGCGGGGATGGCTAGCCACACCGGCCGGCTGTATACGCTCGCGCTCGGGCTCGTCGTCTTCTTCCTCGCGTGGGCGGTGGTCGCCGCGCATCCGTGGGGAGCGACGGTGTCCGATCCGCGGCTGAAGCAGCTCGCGGCGCGCGAGGCGCAGCTGCGGCGGCAGGCGAGGCTCGTCAACCGGATCGTCGCGCTCCGCTGGGCTGCGTACCGCAGCGCGCTGAAGGCGCGGCAGGCGCAGATCGCGGCGGCCAAGGCGCAGGCGTCGCAGCTCGCGGCGGTGTCGTCGGTCTCGGCCCCGTCCGGCGGCGTCCGCGTCGTGACGCTGCCGCCGCTGACGATCACGAGGACGTCGTGATCGAGCGGCGGACGTTCCGCGCCATGGGGACGGAGATGGAGCTGCTCGTCGACGCCGACGGCGCCGCCGAGGCGCTCGACTCTGCCTTCGATGGGGCGGAGGCGGAGTTCCACCGGCTGGAGGCGCTGCTCTCGCGCTTCCGCGAGGACTCCGAGCTGTCGCGGCTCAACCGCGACGGCGCGATCGACGCGGGGCCGGATCTCCTGCGCGTCGTCGCGCTCGCGCTCGACGCGCGCGAGCGGACGCGCGGGCGCTTCGACCCGACCGTCCACGATGCGCTCGTCGCCGCCGGCTACGACCGGTCCTTCGAGGACATCGCCCCGGAGAGCCACGTTCGGTGCCAGGCACCGGACGTGTCCGCAGGAGGCGTGTCGATCGAGGGCACGCGGATCGTGCTCGAGCCCGGTGTCCGCCTCGACCTCGGCGGGATCGGCAAGGGCTACGCCGCGGAGCGCGCGGCCGAGCTGCTCGCGCTCGCCGGGCCCTGTCTCGTCAACGCCGGCGGCGACGTCGCCACGCGCGGCGGCGCCTGGCCGGTCGGCGTCGAGACGACCGGCGACCCGCTGACGCTCGAGCTTCGCGGCGCGGCGCTCGCCACCTCGGGCCGCGACCGGCGGCGCTGGCGCCGCGGCGGCCGCGAGCTGCACCACCTGATCGACCCCCGCACCGGCGCGCCGGCGGAGACCGACCTCCTCCGCGTCACCGTCGTCGCGCCGGACGCGGTCGAGGCGGAGGTCGCCGCGAAGGCGCTCTTCCTCGCGGGCGCCGGCGCTGCTCGCGCCGAGGCGGACGAGGCGGGAATCCCCGCCGTGCTCGTGACCGAGCGCGAGACGGCGCTCGCGGGAGGCCTCGCGTGACCCACGACCCGACCTTCTGGCTGCTCGCGCGCGCAAGCGGGCTCACCGCGTACGCGCTGCTGACCGGCTCCGTGCTCGCGGGGCTCGTCGTCAGGTCCCGCCCGTTCGGCCGCTCCGTCAAGACGGCTTCCGCGCTGGACGTGCACCGCTTCCTCGCGCTGCTCGCGCTCGGGATGCTCGTGCTCCACGGCGTCGCGCTCACGCTCGACCGGACCGTGCACCTCCCGCTCGCGGCGCTCGTCGTGCCCGGGATCTCCCCGTACCGCCCGACGGCGGTCGCGCTCGGCGTCCTCTCGTGCGAGCTCGCCTCGCTCGTCGTCGTCTCGTTCTCGCTCCGCCGCCGCATCGGCCGGCGCAACTGGCGCCGGCTCCACTGGGCGACGTACCTGATCTTCGTCATGGCCACCGCGCACGGGCTCGCGTCGGGCACCGACTCGACGCAGCCGTGGGCGTTCGGCCTCTACCTCGGGGCCGTGGGCGCGGTCGCCTTCGCCACGGCGTGGCGCGCGCTCACGAGCCCCATCCGCGTTCCCTCACCAGCACCCGAAAGGAGCACGTGATGTACCGAATCGTCATCGACCGTTCCCTCTGCAGCGGCTTCGGCGCCTGCGCCGAGCTCGCACCCGAGATCTTCGAGGTCGACGGCGGAGGGCTCGTCTCCCTCCGCCTCGGCTCGAGCGCCGACCCCGCGGTCCTCGACGCGGCCGCCGCGTGCCCGATGGCCGCGATCACGGTGGAGGAGGTCGAGGCGGCATGACCCCGCCGAGGACCGTGCTGATCGTGGGCGCCGGGCTGGCCGGCGCCCGCGCCGCCGAGACGCTGCGCGCCGAGGGCTTCGCCGGCCGCATCCTCGTCGTCGGCGAGGAGCCGGTCGCGCCGTACGAGCGGCCGGCGCTCTCGAAGGAGTACCTCGCGGGAACGCGCGACGAGGCGTCGCTGCTGCTGCGCAAGCCCGCGTTCTGGCAGGACCGGCGGATCGAGCTGCTGCTCGGCCGCCGCGTCGTCGCCGCCGATCCGATCCGGCAGGTCGCGCGCACGAGCCGCGGCGACGCGCTTCCGTTCGACCGGCTCGTCGTCGCGACCGGCGCGCGTCCGCGGCGTCTGCCGCTCCCGACCCCGGACGGCGTGCACGAGCTGCGCACGCTCGCCGACGCGCGCGCGTTGCGGGCGGAGCTCGTCCCCGGCGCGAGGCTCGTCGTGATCGGCGGCGGCTTCGTCGGTGCCGAGGTCGCGTCGACCGCGCTCGCGCTCGGCCTGCGCGTGACGATCGTCGAGGCCGCGCCGGCGCCGGTCTCGCGCGTGCTCGGGGACGAGGTCGGGCTGATGCTCGCGGAGCGCTGGCGCTCGCACGGCGTCGACGTCCGGCTCCGCACCGGCGTCGCGTCGATCCGCGCGGACGCGTCGGGTCGCGTCGACTCTGTCGTGCTCACCGACGGCTCGGAGCTGCGCGCGGACTCGGTGCTCGTCGGCGTCGGCGTCGAGCCGGCGAAGGAGCTGCTGCCGGAGCGTCCGGCGACGCACGTGCACGCGTGCGGCGACGTCGTCGGCCCCGGCCACTGGGCGGCGGCGGCGCTCGACGGCATCGCAGTCGCGCGCCGGATCCTCGGGCTGCCGTTGCCGGAGCCGCAGCCGCACTACGTCTGGTCGGATCAGTTCGGTCTGCGGCTCCAGGTCGTCGGGACGCCTCGGCCCGACGATCCGCTCGTCGTCGACGGCGGCGGCGACTCGTTCGCCGTGCGCTATCTCGGCGCGGGCGGCGCCGTCCACGCGGGGCTGCTCGCGAACCGCCCGGCCGAGGCGGCCGAGCTGCGCCGCCGCCTCGCGGAGGACGCGGTAGCGTTGGCCGCATGACGA
>DATKNT010000122.1:0-8065 GCA_035541175.1 Gaiellaceae bacterium | reverse complement strand
CCCAGCCGAGCGGCTGGTCGCCGTAGAGCAGCGCCTCGTACACCCCGCCGATGTAGTCGCGCGGCGTGTCGAAGTACATGTTCATCTCCTCGACGATCACGCCCTTCTCGCGCTCGATCTCCTCGGCGTCGAAGCGCGAGTGGCGGAGCATGTCGACGAGCACGTCGAGCGCGACGTCACGGTGCTCGGCCGCGCACTTGACGTAGTACGCCGTGTACTCCTTGCCGGTGAAGGCGTTGAACTCGCCGCCGATCGCGTCGATCTCGCCGGCGATCTGCCGCGCGGACGGGCGGCGCTCCGTCCCCTTGAAGAACATGTGCTCGGAGAAGTGCGCGATGCCGTTCGTCTCCGCGGTCTCGTAGCGGGAACCGGCCGCGAGCATGATCATGCAGGTCACGGACTGGGCGTAGGGCAGGTTCGCGGTGAGGACGCGCAGCCCGTTGTCGAGGACGTGACGCTCGAACGCGCTCATTCCGCGTGATGGTATAGACGGGGTTCATGGCCGCCGAGCAGACACGGCGCGCGATCGCGCTCCAGCCGGAGTGGCTGGCACGCGTGCCGACGGACCGGCGCTTCCCGGACGGGGCGCGGCTGCTGTTCTGCGGCTGCGGAACCTCGTTCCACGCCGCGCAGACCGGCGGCGAGGCGGTGCAAGCGCTCGAGCTCGTGCTCCGGCCGGAGCGCGCCGCCGATCTGCTCGTGCTCGTCTCCCATGAGGCGGAGACGCCGATGACGCTCGAGGCGGCGCGGACGTGGGTGGGCCCGAAGTGGCTCGTGACCGGGAACCCGGACGGGCCGATCGCGGCCCTCTGCGACGAGGTGGTCGTGGCGACGCCGGCGATCGAGGAGAGCTGGTGCCACACGGTCTCGTACACGTGTGCGGTGGCGACGATCGCGGCGCTCCACGGGGACGACGTGTCGTGGCTGCCGGACGCGGTGGAGGTCGCGCTCGCGGAGGCGCTGCCGGGGTTCGGCGGGCAGGAGCGGTTCCTCGTTGCCGGCGCCGGGCGGGACCGGCCGACGGCGCAGGAGGCGGTGTTGAAGCTCCGCGAGGGCGCGTGGGTCGCGGCGGAGGCGTACGAGACGGAGCAGCTCCTGCACGGGTATCTCGCCGCCGTCGACGAGTCGGTGCGCGCGTTCGTGCTCGAGGGCGAGGGGCCGGGCGCCGCGCGGGCGCGGGCCGCGGTCGCGGCGCTCCGGGAGCTGGGCTGCGACGCCGATCTCGTGCCGACGCGCCACCCCGTCGTCGACATCGTCCTGTTCCAGCGTCTGACGGTGGCGATCGCGGAGGCGCGCGGCCGCGAGCCCGACCGGATCCGCCGCCACGACGAGCGCTGGGCGAACGCGGCGAAGGCCGCGAAGGCCGATAACGCCTCCTGAGACGTCGCTCGATCGGCCAACGTCTCCCCTTGACACGTCCCGGTGCCTGGCACCGGGACGTGGCTCGACGAGGCGTGGGCCTAGCGGTCCTGCCGCCGAAAGACGAAGCGGAGCGCCTGCCACGTCTCGTCGATGGACGCGCTCTTGTTGTCGGCGAGGCCGTGCGCGAGGCCGATCTCCTGGACGGCGGCGAAGTCGAGGTCCGTGCCGAGCGTCGACGCCTTCTTCGGCCACGCCACCCAGAGCCCGTCGGCGGGGGCGAGCGTCGCCTTCAGCGCGGCGAAGCGCCGCTCCAGCTCCGTGCGGCGCGTCGTGAACAGGACGAGCACCTCGACGCCCGGCTGCGCGCCGAGCTTCCGCCCGAGCGGCGTTCCCGAGTAGTCGCGCTCAGCCACGCGCGAGGAGCTCGCGCTCCTTCTCGCGCGTCAGCGTCGGCCGCTGCTCGCCGGCCTCGCGGCTCCAGGCGAGCGTGTCGAGCACCGTCTCCGCGACCGGCCGGAACCGGAGCCCGGCCTCGATCGCGCCGCGGTTGCCGGCGCGCATCATCCCCGCGTGCTCGTCGCCGGGAAGCCAGAGCGGCAGCTCCATCCACGGGCCGACCTCCGCCTCGAGCAGCGTCGCGTCGTCGATCCAGACGAGCCGGGCGCCCGCGCCGATCGCGGCGTTCGCCTCGTCGAGCAGCGCGCCGAGCGTCAGCGGCTCGACGGGACCCGTCGCGTTGAAGACGCCGCCCGGGCCGTCCTCCGCGAGCCGGACGAGCCACGCGCCGAGATCGCGCGCGTCGACGAACTGGACCGGCGCCGCGGGATCGCCCGGCGCGAGCACGTCGCCGCCCTCGGCGAGCCGCCGCGGCCAGTACGTGAACCGGTCGGTCGGATCGTACGGCCCGACGATCAGCCCCGCGCGCACGTTCGTGCCGCGCTCGCCGAGCAGCTCCTCGACGACGCGCTCGCACGCCGCCTTGAGCGCACCGTAGTCCGCCTCGACGTTCTCGCTGAAGGGATCCTGGAGCGCGTCGAGCGCTGACGACTCGTCGAGCGGACGGCTCGGGTCGGCGTAGACGGAGATGCTCGAGACGAAGACGTAGCGGCCGACCGAGGCGCGCAGCAGCTCCGCCGACTGGCGGACGACGCGCGGCACGTAGCCGCTCGTGTCGACGACGCCGTCCCAGGTCCGCCCGGCGAGCGCCCCGAGGCCGCCGTCGCGGTCGCCGGTGAGATGCTCGGCCTCCGGGAACAGCTCCGGGTTCGTCTGCCCGCGCGTGAAGATCGTCACCTCGTGTCCATCCGCGAGCGCGGCCTCGACCGCGTGCCGGCCGAGGAACTTCGTCCCGCCGAGGACCAGCAGCCTCATCCGCGGTAGCGCTCGATCGCGCGAAAGACGGCCTCGGCGCCGAAGCGCACCGCGTCGGCCGGGACACGCTCGTCCGCGGCGTGCACGAGCCTCGCGAACTCGAAGCCCTCGGGCAGCTTCAGCGGGAGGTAGCCGTACGTCTGGATGCCGATCCGCGAGAAGAAGCGCCCGTCGGTGACGCCGATCTGCATCATCGGCACGGGGATCGCATCCGCGTCGAGCTCGCGGAGGATCGACGACAGCGTCGGCAGGAACGAGAGGTCCGAGTCGGCCGGGCCCGGATCGTGGCGGACGAGCTCGAGCTCGAGCTCCGGCCCGACGAGCTCGCCGAGCTCGCGGATCAGGTCGTCGGGGCCGAAGCCCGGGAGCGTGCGCCCGTCGAGCTCGAGCTCCACCTCGGACGGGATCACGTTGATCTTCTCGCCGCCGTGGACGATCGTCGCGCTGACGGTGTTGCGGAGCGCGCGCTCGATCGGACGCAGCTCGTCGCCGGCGGCGCGCAGCGTCTCCTCCGCGGAGGCCGGATCGAGCAGCGAGCGCAGCGGTCGCGCCTCGCCGTCGGGGAGCGCGTCGGCCATCGCCTCGATCCACGCGCGCGCCGGCGGCGTGACGTGGATCGGCAGCGAGCCGTCGTCGAGCGCCGTGAGGATCCGGCCGAGCTTGCCCATCGCGCTCCCGCGGACGCCGATCGCGCCGTGCCCGCCCGGCCCGCGGACGACGCCGCGCAGCCAGCAGATCTGCTTCTCGGCGACCTGGATCGGATAGAAGCTGCGGCCGCCGAGGTGGACGGTGGCGCCGCCGAACTCGCCGAGCGCGTGCCGCGCGCCCTCGAACAGCTCCGGCTGCTCCTCGACGAGGAACCGCGCGCCGAACTCGCCGCCGTTCTCCTCGTCGCTCAGCACCGCGAGCACGAGGTCGCCAGGCGGCGGGCCGTCCGCGTGCGCACGGATGAACGAGTGCACGAGCATGGCGACGCCGCCCTTCATGTCGAGCGCGCCGCGCCCCCAGACCGCCCCGTCGGCGAGCTCGCCGCCGAACGGCGGGTGCGTCCACCGCTGGCCCGCGGTCGTGACGACGTCGACGTGGCCGTAGAGGAGCAGCGGCGGTGCCTCGCCACGGCCCTCGATCCGCGCGATCAGGTTCGGGCGGTTCTCGGCGCGGGCGAGGATGCGCGAGTCGATCCCCGCGTCGTGCAGCAGGCCGCGGACGTGCTCGACGCACGCCGTCTCGTTCCCGGGCGGGTTCGTCGTATCGAAGCGGATCAGCGCCCGCAGCAGCTCGACGACGTCGGGCCCGCCGGACCCGCCGGACTCGCTCTGAGCCATCGCTCCAACCTACACGTCCGGAAGCCGCGCGACCGCAGCCGTTTGACACCCGGCCGGGCGCCGCGAAGGATCAGTCGTGTGACGGTCGGGGCCGTGACGATGCCGTTGCGGACGAGGCTCCTGTACGGGACGAGCCGGCTCGGCAGCGAGGCGCTCGGCAAGAGCGGCGGCCTCTGGCTCCTCTACTACTACGCCCCGCCGAAGGACGCGCACCTGCCGACGCTCCTGCCGGGCCTCGCGGTCGGCGTGCTGCTCACCGTCGGCGGGCTCGTGGCGGCGCTCGACGACGCGATCGTCGGCTACGTCAGCGACCGCACCCGCTCCCGCTGGGGCCGCCGGATTCCCTACATCGTGCTCGGGGCGCCGCTCTGGTCGATCTTCTTCGTGCTGCTGTTCACGCCGCCGCCGGATGCCTCGAACGCGGCGACGGCCGTCTACCTCTTCTTCGTCTTCGAGGCCGTGTCCCTGTTCGGGTCGGTCGTCGTCGGCCCCTACGAGGCGCTGCTGCCCGAGATGGCTGCGACGAGCGAGGACCGGGTCGGCGTGCAGGCCGTCAAGGTCTACCTCGGCGTCGCCGGGACGGCGATCGGGCTCGTGGGAAGCGACGTGCTCGTCCACTCCGTCGGCTTCCGGGCGATGGCGATCATCCTCGGCGCGTTCGCGCTCGCGTGCCAGTACGTGGCGATCGGCGGTGTGTGGAGCCGTGCCATGCGGTCGAACGTCCCCTCCCGGATCGGCTTCCGCGACGCGCTCCGCGCAACCGCCGCCAACGCGCCCTTCCGCATCCTCCTGTCCTCCGTCGTCCTCTTCGCGCTCGCCTTCCAGCTGCTGCAGACCGACATCCCGTTCTACGTCCACGCCGTGCTCGGCAAGCACTCCCGGCTCAGCTCGACCCTGCTGCTCTCCGTCGCGATCGCGGCTGCGATCGCCTGCGTGCCGCTGTTCTCGCGGCTCGCGCGGCGGACCTCCAAGCGGCGCGCGTACCGGCTGTCGATGCTCGCGGCGGCGGGCACGTTCCCGCTGCTCGCGATCGCGGGGCTGCTGCCGGGCATCCCCGCCGGGGTGCAGATCGTCGTCGCGACGATTCTCGTCGGCGCCCCGATCGGCGCCCACTTCCTCTTTCCCGTTCCACTGACCGCGGACGTGATCGACTACGACAGCGCGACGACGAAGGAGCGCCGCGAGGCGAGCTACCTCGGCGCCTCGAGTTTCGTCGAGCGGACCGCGACCTCGCTCGCGCCGCTGCTCGTCGTGCTCCTGCGGCTGCTCGGCGACACGCGAGGACACACGCTCGGTGTCCGCCTCGTCGGCCTCGTCGGCGGGCTGATCATCCTCGCCGCGTTCTTCCTGTTCCGTGCGTACGACCTCCCCGACGAGGTGCGCGACCGCGTCCGGCCGGAGGCGGTCGCGCTCACACCGTCCTCCTGAGGGCGTCGCCGGACAGCTCCTCCAGGGCGGCCAGGAGCCGGTCGACCTCGTCCGTCGTGTTGTAGTGGACGAAGCCGGCGCGGGCGGCGCCGCCCGTCTCGGCGAGGCCGAGCCGCTTCATCACCTCGACCGCGTAGTAGTCGCCGTCCCAGACGGCGATGTCGCGGGCGGCGAGCGCCTCCGCGGCCGCTCGCGGCGCGAGCCCTTCGACGGTGAACGCGAACGTCGGCACCCGTCCCTCCATCGTGTCGAGCCCGTGCAGCGTGCACCGCTCCGGCAGCCCGTCGAGAAAGCGCTGCCCGAGTCCCGTCTCGTGCTGCCGGATCGCCGGCCAGCCGATCGAGTGGACGTACTCGACGGCGGCGACGAAGCCGGCGAGCAGCTCGTGTGCGAGCGTTCCCGTCTCGAAGCGCGCGCCGAGCGGCTCGAGCGGCGCCGGGCGCACCTTGTAGGGTCGCCACGACTCGAGCAGCTCCGCGCGGCCGAAGGCGAGGCCGAGGTGCGGGCCGAAGAACTTGTACGGCGAGCAGACGAGCACGTCGACGCCGAGCGCCGCGACGTCGATCGGCCCGTGCGGCGCGTAGTGCACGGCGTCGGCCCACGCGAGCGCGCCCGCGTCGTGCGCGAGCTCGACGATGCGACGTGCGTCGACGCGCGTGCCGACCGCGTTCGACGCGAGCGGGAACGCGACGACTCTTGTCCGCTCCGTCAGCTGCCACTCGAGGTCGGCGACGTCGAGTGTCGTGTCGTCGTGCACGTCGACGAAGCCGACCTTCAGGTCGAGATCGTGCGCGAGCTCGAGCCACGGCGAGACGTTGCCGTCGTGGTCGAGCTTCGTGACGAGGATCTCGTCGCCGGCACGCAGCGTCCGCCCGATCGTCCTGCTCAGCGCGAAGTTGAGCGTCGTCATGTTCGCGCCGAAGATCGCCTCGTGCGACCCGCAGCCGAGGAACGCGGCGGCCGCGTCGCGCGCCGCGGCGACGAGCGCGTCGGAGGCGCGACTCGACGCGAAGCTGCCGCCGAGATTCGCGTTCGATTCGCGGAGATACCGTGCGATCGCTTCGATCACCGAATCGGGACACTGCGTGCCGCCCGGCGCGTCGAGGAGCGCCGTCGACCGCTGCAGCGCGGAGAACCGGGCGCGGACCGCGTTCACGTCGAGCGCGACGGTGCTCATCGCTCGGACGCTACCGCACTACGATGAGCCGCATGAGCAGCACGATCACGCCGCCGCGGGAGCGGCTCGACCGGGGCGAGGGGACCGGGCTCGGCCGGCCGTGGCTCGTGATCGTCCTGAACGACAACCACAACACGTTCGAGGGCGTCGCGTTTGCGCTCTCGAGCACGCTCCCCGGCGTCGGCTACGACCAGGGGATGGCGCTCGCGAACAGGATCCACAACACGGGGAAGGCGACCGTGTGGTCCGGCCACCGCGAGCAGGCCGAGCTGTACTGGGAGGAGCTGCGCGCCGCCGGGCTGACGATGGCGCCGCTCGAGCGGAGCTAGAGCTCGCGGTCGTTCACGACCCAGCGGTACGCCGGCGGCGCCGTCAGCGACGCGCCGACGAAGCAGTCGCGCTCCGCCTTCGCGAGCAGCGCGGCGAGCGCGTCGGCCCCCGGCTCCGGCTCGAGCCGGATCGACAGCTCGACCGCGGCCTCGACCAGGGCGAAGCGCCCGTCGCTGTCGCGCTTCGTCACGCGGGCGGACGCGCCGCCGAGCGATCCGGCGAGCGCGACGCCGGCGCGGTCGAGGTGGTGGCGGAGGCTCTTGAGCGTGCAGCGCACGAGGGCGGCGAGGAGCAGATGCTCCGGCGTCCAGTCCGCGCCCGGCACGAGCGTCGCGCCGCCCTCCGTGCTGACCGCGCCGTCGGCGCCGAGCCCGATCGCGTAGCGGAACTCCTTCGCCTCCACGCGGCCATCGTGGCAGATGTCGTCCGGGGCCGGACGTACCCTGCGGGCGTGCGTCGGCTCAGACCGTTGACCGAAGCCGAGTGCTATGCGCGCTGCTACGGCGCCTGGGATCCAACCGTGAAGGTCGTGCGCCTCGAGCCGCGTCGGCCGCGTTTCCCGACGAACGTCTCGGGCGAGGACCTGCGCAGGGCCCTCGAGGAGCGGCTCGACGCGCGCGTGGGCGACGAGGCCGAGATCGAAGCCGCGTAGCGGCGCGGCGCGCTCGTAGACTGCGCTCTCGTCCGCCTGCGCGCGATTCGGCACGCAGTCGGCACATTTCCGTATGGATCGGTCGCGTAGCGTTCCAAGAGGGGACCTCGCACCCCCCGAGGGGGGAAACGTGTCGCGCCGGGCGGACACGGCTGCTGCGGACGCGACCCCGAGCGACGTGCCCGACGTGCTCGCGCCCGGGCTGCGCGTCGTCTTCGTCGGGATCAACCCGGGCCGCGTCTCCGCCGCGGCGCACGCGCACTTCGCCAACCCGCGCAACGACTTCTGGCGGCTGCTCCACGCCGCGCACCTCACCTCCCGCCTCTACGAGCCGCACGAGCAGTTCGAGCTCCTGCACGAGGGCCTCGGCGTGACGAACGCGGCGTACCGGACGACGCCGGGCTCCGGCGACCTCCGCCG
>DATKNT010000121.1:0-10290 GCA_035541175.1 Gaiellaceae bacterium | reverse complement strand
GACGAGGGTCGTCACCATCGCGAGCTGGGAGAAGGGCGTCTCGAACCAGTTGTGCTGGAAGAAGTTGCCGACGTGGAGCTCGGTCAGCACGTAGTTGAGGACGCCGTTCTGGCTGTTCGTCATCCAGTTCCAGATCTGGACGGCGACGACCGGCGGGATCGACCAGACGAGCACGAGCCCGACGGTGAGCAGCACCCGCACCCACATCGACACCTGGACGAGCAGGAGCGCGAACAGCGTCCCGACCACCATCGTCAGCCCGACGTTCACCGCCGTGAAGACGATCGTCCGCACGAGCGTGTGCCAGAAGACGGGGTCGTGGAGGACGGAGCCGAAGTTGTGCAGCCCGACGGAGACGCCGTGGTGCTGGAGCAGCTCGAACAGCCCGTACTTCTGGAGCGAGAGCCGGACGAGGTTGTAGATCGGGTACCCGAGGATCGCCCCCATGACGAGAACGACCGGCAGGACGAGGAGATACGGAACGGCCCCGGCGGCGAGGCGGCGGCGTGTGAGAGGCCGCCGCCGCGGCCACCCGGGGGCGGTCGCGGCGGCGGCTCCCGGTGCGGTGGGAACCCGCTCGGTCAGATGACTACTTCTCGTTGAGGGTTTGCGCGATGTTGTCGCTGGCCACCGTAGCTGCCTGCTTGACGGTCAGGTGGCCCGTGAGGATCTGGGCGAGCATCGTCTTGAGGATGTTGCCGTTCTCGACGTCGACCCAGTGCTTCGCCTGCGGCACGAACCAGCTCTGCGCCGCGGCCCGCTCGTTCACGCTGTTGCCGAGCAGGTTCGTCGCGTTCGGGATGTTGCCCTTCTGCTCGAGCGCCTGCTCGTTCGCCGTGCTCGTGAAGTCGGCGATCCACTGGATCGCCTGGGTCTTCGCGTTGCTCTGCGCCGGGATCGCGAGGTCGGAGCCGCCGAGGAAGCCCGGCATCGGCTTGCCCTTCGTGTGGCTCGGCATCACGAACTGCGCCGTCACCGCCTTGTACTTCGCGCCGGTGCAGCAGCTGTACCACGCCGGGCCGTAGTTCGCGGCCGTGAGACCCTGCGAGAACACGGTGTACGGATACGGGTTCGTGCCGTCGAGCGTCGCCGTCGACTTTGACTGCGTGGCGTCGAAGAAGTTCTTGAACGCCGTCAGCCCCGCGACCGAGCGCGGCGAGTCGAGGGTGCCGACCCACTGGCCGGCGTGCGTCGTCGCGATCTGGCCGCCGAAGTCGTAGACGAAGCTGAGCGCCGTGTACCAGTCCTCACCGCCGACGTACAGCGGCGAGAAGCCCTTCACCTTGCTGTTCATCTGCCCGACCTTGACGAGGTCCGACGTGAACTCCGCGAGGCTCGACGGCACGGTCTTGATCCCGGCCTTGGCGAAGAGGTCGGTTCGGTAGGTGATGACGCGCGAGCCGGCGTAGTACGGGACGCCGAACACCTTGCCGCCGTACATGCCGGACTTGGCGAGACCGGCGAGCCAGTTGGCCGAGTTCGCGAACTGCCCCTTGGCCGAGGTGAGATCGGAGAACGCGCCGGCCGCCATGTACTTCGTCATCTCGGTGTTGCCCATCTCGATGACGTCGGGCGTGTCGTTGCCTGCGATCGTCGCGTCGAACTTCTGGAGGTGGTCGCTCCAGTTCTGGTACTGGACGTCGACCGTCCAGCCCGGATTCTGCTGCTGGAACTGCTGGGTGGCGGCTGCCACGATCGTCGGCCAGCCGCTCTGGGCGTCGACCTGGAGCCAGACGGTGAGCTTGTTGGCCTCGTGGCGCCCGCTGTTCGCGCTTGCGGTCGCCGCGACGACCCCGAGCGCGGCGACGATGACCGTCGCCCCGATAAGGCGTAGTTTCATGCAAGTCTCCTCGAGCCGTCGACGCGGGACCCCAGCGCTGATGAGCCCTTGTGGCCGCGAGGGACGCGCACGGAGGTCAGGGCGCCGATTGGTCTATACCAAATGGCCACGAGCGAAAGGTCGCACACCAGACCACTCGTGTCAAGAGCGTGACGGCGCCGGGGCGGACCGGTGTCCCGCTCAGGCGTCGGAGCCGCGGCCGTGCGGCGGCGAGCCGAGCTCCGTGACGATCCGGTACCGGTCGCCGCGGTAGATCGACTGGACGAACTCGACCGTCCGCCCGGTGGCGTCGCGGCTCGTCCGCTCGAACAGGAACGCCGGCGAGTGGAGCGGGACGCCGAGTGCGGCCGACTCCTCCTCGTTCGTCACGGTGGGCTCGATCGACTGGGTGCCGCTGGCGATCGCGATCCCGTACGTGTCGCGC
Source organism: Gaiellaceae bacterium (assembly GCA_035541175.1). Taxonomy (GTDB): domain Bacteria; phylum Actinomycetota; class Thermoleophilia; order Gaiellales; family Gaiellaceae; genus Palsa-739. The sequence goes on along the minus strand of DATKNT010000121.1, from coordinate 8,026 downwards.
ATCAGCTCGTAGAAGGAGCCGGTCAGGCTCTTCGGGGTCAGGCCGGGGACGAGAGCCTGCGGGATGTGGAGCGTCTCGATCGCCATCGTCTCTCCGTCCGCGAGCCGAAGCCGCTTGACCACGACGATCTGCTCGCCCGGAGAGACCTTCAGGAACCGCCCGAGGCGGGCGCCGGCGAGCTGGGTCGTCATCGACAGCGTCCGGCTCCCCGGCACCATCCCGCGCCGCCGCATGTCCTCGCTGAACGAGGTCATCGTCAGCTCCTGCGAGATCTTCGGCTGCTGGACGTAGGTGCCGCTGCCGCGCCGCCGAACGAGGTAGCCCTCCCGGGCGAGGTCGCCGAGTGCGGCCCGGACGGTCAGCCTCGAGACGCCGAGGTCGGCGCTCAACTGCCGCTCGGAGGGGATCGCCGTCCCGACCCCGAGCCGCTCGATCAGGTCGAGCACCTGCTGCCGCGTGGCGCTCTGCTTCGTCACGCGCTGCGGCGCGGGCACCGTCTGCTTCTCCTGTTCCTGCCCCGCCATGGCTGCCGTTGACTATAGCCCCGCGCGGAGGGATTGGTCAATGCCATTGCCTTTTCGGCGTTTCGGCGGTATAGACTGGAGACGTCCGTGGGAGCGATTCTTCTCGACAGCATCACGAAGGTCTACGCGGGCGGCGTCGTCGCGGTCGACGACATCTCGCTCGAGATCGCCAGCGGCGAGTTCCTCGTCCTCGTCGGGCCGTCCGGCTGCGGCAAGTCGACGCTGCTGCGGATGATCGCCGGCCTCGAGGAGGTGACACAGGGGACGATCGCGATCGACGAGCGCGACGTCACCGACCTTCCTCCCCGCTCCCGTGACGTGGCCATGGTCTTCCAGACGTACGCGCTCTACCCGCACATGACCGTCCGCGAGAACCTCGGCTACGGGCTGAAGGTGCGGAAGACGCCGAAGCAGGAGGCGACGCGCCGGGTCGAGGAGGTCGCCACGATGCTCGGCCTCGAGGAGCTGCTCGACCGCCGCCCGGCGGCGCTGTCCGGCGGCCAGCGCCAGCGCGTCGCGATGGGCCGTGCGATCGTGCGCGAGCCGAAGGCGTTCCTGATGGACGAGCCGCTCTCCAACCTCGACGCGAAGCTGCGCGTCGGGATGCGCGCCCAGCTCTCGAGCCTCCACGCCCGCCTCGGCACGACGACGGTCTACGTCACGCACGACCAGGTCGAGGCGATGACCCTCGGCCACCGCGTCGCCGTCATGCGCAGCGGCCGCATCCAGCAGATCGACACGCCGCAGGCACTCTACAACAGTCCCGCGAACCTCTTCGTCGCCGCCTTCATCGGCTCGCCGGCGATGAACCTCGTCGAGGCGAAGGTCTCCGACGGCGCCCTCGAGTTCGGCGGCTACCGGATCCCCGCTCCGGTCGACGGGAGGCTCCCGTCGCGCGTGATCGTCGGCATCCGGCCCGAGGCCTTCTCGGACGCGGCGTCGGCGAGCACTGCGCTACCGACGATCGACGTGTCGGTCGAGGTCGTCGAGGAGCTCGGCGCGGACACGCTCGTCATCTTCCCCGTCGCCGAGCCGCGCGTGGACGTCGGCGAGATCCGCGAGGCGAGCGGCGGCGCCGACGACGTCCTGCTGGCGGCGGCGGGCGTTCCGTTCACGGCGCGGATCGATCCGCAGTCGAGCGTGCGCGCCGGCTCGATGATGCGGCTGGCGGTCGACCCGGGCCGCTTCCACTACTTCGACCCGTCCTCGGGCCTCCGCCTCTCGCCGGAGCGCGAGCCCGCGGCGCTCGCCTCGACGCAGTAGCCCGCCGCGATGCCGGCCCGGTGCGCACTCGCCGCGGCGGCCGCGCTGACGCTCTCGGCCCCGGCCCCGGCCGCCGGAGCCGCGCCGGCCGTGCCGCTCGGCCGGCTCGTCGGCGAGACGATCGTCGGCGCGCTCACGGCGCCGCCGTCGCCCGCGTTTCTCGCGCGCGTGCGCGCCGGCCGGGTCGGCGGCGTCATCCTCGTCGGGCACTGGCGCTCGGAGGCGGCGATGGCGGCGACGACGGCGCGGCTCCAGACGGCGGCGTGCACGACGGGCGCGCCCCTGCTCGTCGGCGTCGACCAGGAGGGCGGGCGCGTCCGGCGCCTGCCGTGGGCCCCGCCCCGCGACTCGCCGGCCGCGCTGGGCAGGCTCGACGATCCCGACCGCGTCGAGAAGGAGGCCGCGAACGCCGCGGTCGACCTGCGGCTCGCCGGCGTCGACGTCGACTTCGCTCCGGTCGCCGACACGGTCTCGCGGCCGCGGAGCTTCCTCGGCGCCCGCGCGTTCTCGTCCGACCCCGCCGTCGTCTCCACGCTCGCCGGGTCGTTCGTCGACGGCCTCCAGTCGACGGGCGTCGCCGCGACGGCGAAGCACTTCCCGGGGCTCGGGGCCGCGCCCGCGAACACGGACGACCGGCCGGTCGTCGTCCGCGCGAGCGCCGCGACGCTGACGCGCGGTCTCGCCCCATTCCGCGCGGCGATCGCCGCCGGCGTCAAGCTCGTGCTGGTCTCGAGCGCGTCGTACCCGGCGCTCGACCCGGCGGGCGGACCGGCGGTGTTCTCGCGGCCGATCGTCTCCGGCCTGCTGCGCGGGAAGCTCGGCTTCGACGGCGTCGTCGTCACCGACGCGCTCGACGCGCCGGCGGTCGCGAGCACGCCGCACGCGCCCGCGCGCGCGATCGACGCCGGCGTCGACCTGCTCCTCTACACCGGCGAGAGCGCGAGCGAAGCCGGCTACGAGAGCCTGCTCGCGGACGCGTCGGCGAGCGCGACGCTGCGCCGCGAGCTCGGCGCCGCCGCCGCCCGGATCGACGCGCTGAAGCAGTGGCTCGTCGACGCCGGCGGACCGTACTGCCCCGGCTAGGCGCTACAGCCCCAGCCGCTCGAGCGTCGTCTCGTCGCGGCGCCACCGGGGCCGCACCTTGACGACGAGCTCGAGGTAGACCGGGCGGCCGAGCAGCGCCTCGATCTCCGGCCGCGCCCGCACCCCGACCTCCTTCACGATCGAGCCGCCTTTGCCGACGACGATCTGCTTCTGCGAGTCCGTCTCGACGAGGACGATCGCGCGCACGACCGGGTCGCCGAGCTCCTCCACCTCGACCGAGAGCGCGTGCGGCACCTCGTCGCGCGTCAGCCAGAGCGCCTTCTCCCGGATCAGCTCGGCGACCTGGTGCTCGAGCGAGAGGTCGGTGCGCTGCTCCTGCGGGAAGTAGAGCGGCCCCTCCGGCAGCAGCCCGACGAGCTCCGTCCGCAGGTCGGCGACGCCGTCGCCCGTCTTCGCGCTCACCGGGTGGAGCGCGTGGAAGTCCCAGGCGCCGGAGGCGCCGGTCTTCGCCCGCGTGTCGGCGGCTTTGCCGCCGGCACTTGCAGGCAACCGCGCCGCGGCGTTCATCTGCTGTGCGATGTGGCCGGGCTTCAGCCGGTCGACCTTGTTCAGCGCGATCACGACGGGAACGCCGAGCGCGAACACCCGCGAGGCGATGAAGCGGTCGCCCGCGCCGATGCGCTCGCGGGCGGAGAGGACGAACAGCACGGCGTCGACGTCGTCGAAGGCGGAGTCGACCGTGCGCTGCATCCGCTCGGTCAGCGCGTCGCGCGGCCTCTGGAAGCCGGGGAGGTCGACGAGCACGAGCTGGTGGTCGTCCCCGTTCGCGATCCCGAAGATGCGGCGCCGCGTCGTCTGCGGCTTGTCGGAGACGATCGCCACCTTGCCGCCGCAGAGCGCGTTCACGAGCGTCGACTTGCCGACGTTCGGCCGGCCGGCGACCGCCACGAAGCCGGTCCTCATGGGCCCGGCAGGTTCCAGGTGTCCGGGAGCAGGTCACCCGGGAAGTGCACGGCGATCGACCCGTCGTCGCGGCGGAAGTAGACCCGCCCCACCTTCCACTCGTACAGCCACTGGCGGCAGCCGCCGCACGGTGACGCGGTGATCCCGATCGCCTCGATCTCGCCCGGCCGCACGCCGTCGCTCGCCGCCCTGGCGATCGCCGTCCGCTCGGCGCAGATCCCGAGCGGATACGCGGCGTTCTCGACGTTGACGCCGTCGTAGACGCGGCCGTCCACGGTGACGACGGTCGCGCCGACGAGGTAGTTCGAGTACGGCGCGTATGCGTTCGCCGCCGCCGCCTCGGCGCGCGCGACCAGCTCCTCGCCGGTCACCGGCCGCTCCCGTAGACGAACTGGCCGTTCGCGGACTCGCCGAGCGCGAGCTCGAACCCGTGCGACCGGACTTGCTCCGCGAGCTCCGCCGGCGTCCAGAAGCGCTTGACGATGCGGAACTCGCGCCCGTCGTTCAGCGCGCGCTGCTCCTCCTCGCCGCCGGGCTCCCGGCCGCCGATCGCGCCGTCGACGAGGAACACGCGCCCGCCCGGCCGCACCGCGCGGCGCACGAGCGTCCAGAACTCCGCGAACCGCGCCGCCGGGACGTGCGAGATCCAGAAGGCGAAGACACACGTGTCGAACTGCGCCTCCGGCTCCCACGCGAAGACGTCGGCGACGACGTGCTCGGCGCCGGCGTCGTTGAGCGCGAGCGTCTCCGCGTTCGCGTCCAGCGCGAGGACGCTGCCTGCGAGCGGGACGAGCTGCCGCGTCCAGATGCCGGTGCCGGCCGCGAGCTCGAGCACGTCGCCCAGCGGCGCCAGCGCCCGGAGCGCGCGCTCGACCTCGTCCACGTCCGCGAACCAGCGCTCCTCGTCCTCGGCGTCGAGCGCGTACCGGCCGCGGCGCCACCACCAGTCCTCGTACTCGGGCGCCCGCGCCGCGTAGTAGCGGCGCTGCTCCGCGAGCAGCGCGTCGACGCTCACGACAGCACCTGGAACACGGCGAGCGTGACGAGCGCGCCGAGCACGCCGCCGTACACCACCTCGAGCGCGGAATGGACGCCCGACTCGACACGGGTCTGCGCGACGAGCACCGCCATCACGAAGGCGAGCGACGAGACGAGGAAGCGATGCTCGTCGCCGATGATGTAGGTCGCCGCCATCCAGCAGGCGAACGCGACCGCAGCGTGGCCGGACGGAAGCCCGCCGCGCAGCGGCGTCCCGCGTCCCGTCCACGCCTTCGTCGCGATCACGATCAGGATGACGAGCACGAGCGCGACGAGCGTGATCTCCGCTGGCGCGTCGCGGACGCGGTCGAGCAGCCGCGCGGTCCGATGCGAGGCCGCCTGCGAGAAGACGAGATAGCCGATGGCGATCGCCGTGATCGACGAGATGAGCACGGCGCCCGCCGCGATGTCCTTCGCGAGCTTCGCGTTCGGGTCGAACGACGTCGTCGACGCGTCGATCGCGCCCTCGATCGCGGAGTTGATCATCTCGGCGACGAGCACGAACGCGATCGCGAGCAGCAGCGCGATCAGCTCCATCCGGTCGACGCCGAGCCACACGGCGGCGACGATCACGCCGATCGCGATCGCGAAGTGGATACGCAGGTTCCGCTGCGTGCGGAGGACGTGGATGATCCCCTCGAACGCGTAGTTGAAGCTGTCGAGGAGCGTCGGCGCGCGCCCCGGCGCCGGCGCCGGCGCGATGCGGCGAGGCTCGGGCGCGCGCTGCTCCTGCGGCTCTCGCTGCTCGGAGCGCTCAGTGGTGATGCTCATCGGTGCAGAGCCTCCCTCGCCTCCATCTCGGCGCCGTGGTCGTAGCCGACGAGATGGAGCACCGCGTGCACGAGCGGCGCGCGCCACTCGCGTCCGACCACCTGCGGGCAGACGACGACGTCGCCGAGCTGGCGCGGCAGCCCGTCCGGGAGATCGTCGCGTCCGTCGATCGGGAACGCGAGCGCGTCCGTCGCTTCGTCGACGCCGAGGTGCTCGCGCTTCAACGCGCGGCTCTCCTCGGGGCCGACGAACGCGAGCCCGACCTCACCCGAGTCGACACCCTCCGCCTCGAGCACGCAGCGGACGAGATCGGCCGCCGCGGGCTCGTCGACCGCGACACCGGAGCGGTTCTCGACCTCGACCTCGATCACGTCTGCCGCTGCGTCCCGGTCTCCTCGGCGTGGCGCTTGTACGCCTCGACGATCCGCTGCACGAGCTTGTGCCGAACGACGTCCTGGTGGGAGAAGTGGACGAACGCGATCCCGTCGATCGCGTCGAGGATGCCCTGCACCTGGATCAGCCCCGACGCCTGCTCGCGCGGCAGGTCGATCTGCGTGATGTCGCCGGTGACGACGACCTTCGAGCCGAAGCCGAGGCGCGTCAGGAACATCTGCATCTGCTCCGGCGAGGTGTTCTGCGCCTCGTCGAGGATGATGAAGCTGTCGTTCAGCGTGTTGTGCGTCACGAGGAAGTCCTCGGTGACGTACAGCGAGTCGGCCGCGGCGACCTGGATGCAGACCGTCTCCGCCTGGCCGGCCGGCTCGATCGCGTCGATGAAGCGCATCGGGCGGCCGCCGCCGCCGCGCGCGTAGACATCGAGCTTCCGCCCGAGCCGGAAGGGCTCGATGCCGGGCGGAAGGCGGACATCCATGACGAACGAGTCATGGCGATACTCGACGGCGCGACCGCGGGTGTTTCCGGGGACGCGGCCGTCCGCCCCGCGTCGTCGCGCGTACGCGACGCCGCCGAGCGAGCGGACGAGATAGGCGAGGTCGTCTCGCAACCGCTCCGAGCACGTCGTGTACTGGATCCGGCACGTCCGTCCGTGTTGCGCCACCGGGCCGCCGTCGGAATCGAGGAGTCCCTGCAGGAGCCCGATCCGGACCTCCGACGAGTTGTGCAGATAGCACTCCGGGATGAACCTCGAGTGGGAACGCGTCCCGGCGAGCCCGAGCTCGCGCAGCGCAGCCGTAACCGGATTCGCGACGATCACTCCGCCCCGCCCGCCTCCCCGCAGGACGTCCTCGTACGTGCCCTTGCGCCGCAGCTCGATCCCGTCGAGCGAGGCTTCCAGCGCTTCGGCCAGCTCGGGATCGGCGGTCGTGAAGCTCGGCGTCGTTCGGGTCGTGAGGCAGCCGTCGCCGAGCAGGAGTCCCAGGGCGTACGCGTCGAGCGGCACGTCGCGCGGCTCGAACTCCGCCGGCGCCGAGAGGAGCGGCAGCTCGTAGCGGTGCTGATGTGCCCGACGGAGACGACCGATCATGTCCCGTGTCTCGAGGACGCGGCCCGGCTTCCCGCGTCCGCGATCCTCCGGCGTGAAGACGTGCCAGAGATGCTCGCCGCAACACAGCGTCGAGGCGCCGTCCTGCGCGCGGACCCGGAAGACCTGCTTCGTCCCCTGCGGGTAGACGCCGAGAACGGGAGTCGGGAGACCGTCCGAGCCGGTCACGAGATCGCCCACGCGGAGGCTCCCGATCGGCCGGAACCCGTCCGGTGTCAGGACTCGGGTCGAGACCGGCTGTGCCCTGCCGCGCATGAATGCCAGCGGCGCGACCTCGATCGTCCCGCGCTCCATGTACGCGTTCAGCTTCTCCGGGTCCATCGTGTCGTAGAGCGCGTCGAACAGCGGCCGCATGTACGGGTCGACCTTGGCGAGGACGTCGCCGGGAAGGAAGCCGAGCCGCTCGCCCGCCTCGACCGCCGGGCGCGTGAGGATGAGCCGGCCGACCTGCCGCTCGGAGAGCGCGGCGACCGCGAGCGCGATCGCGAGGTAGGTCTTGCCGGTGCCGGCCGGGCCGATCCCGAAGGTGACGGTGCAGTTGCGGATCGCGTCGACGTAGCGCTTCTGCGTGACCGTCTTCGGCGTGATCCGCTTGCCGCGGTGCGACCAGACGACGTCGTCGAAGATCGTGCGGACGTCCTCGGCCTCGTCCATCGCGTTGAGGACGGTGTCGACCGTGCCGGCGCCGATCTCCTGGCCGCTCTCGACGAGGTCGACGAGCTCCTCGACGACGGCGCGCGCCTCGGCGACCTTGAGCTCGTCGCCCTCGAGGGTCAGCCGGTTCCCGCGCAGGTTGACGCGGCAGCCGAGCCGGTCGCGGAGCGCGCCGAGGACGCCGTCGCCGATGCCGGCGAGCTCGGCCGCGACCTCGTTCGGGACGTCGAGGACTTCCTGCATGTCCGAAGTGTAGGAGCGGCGCCGC
>DATKNT010000120.1:0-45418 GCA_035541175.1 Gaiellaceae bacterium | reverse complement strand
CAGGTCGAGATAGCCTCGCGGGAGCACGCGGCGGCCGGCTGCGACGACAGCGTCCATACGAAGGATTTTACCTCTTCGTCGCGACGCCGCGGTGGCCCGATTCAGAGGATCTTCGAGAGGAACTGCTTCGTCCGCTCGTGCCGGGGATTGGCGAGGACCTCCCCCGGCTTCCCGGACTCGACGACGACCCCGTCGTCCATGAAGACGACCTCGTCGGCCACCTCGCGGGCGAAGCCGATCTCGTGGGTGACGACGACCATCGTCATGCCCTCGTTCGCGAGGGCCCGCATCGCGTCGAGGACCTCGCCGACGAGCTCGGGGTCGAGGGCGGAGGTCGGCTCGTCGAAGAGCATGAGCTTCGGATTCATCGCCAGCGCCCGCGCGATCGCGACGCGCTGCTGCTGGCCGCCGGACAGCTGCGCCGGATAGCTGTCGAGCTTGTCGACGAGCCCGACGCGAGTGAGCAGATCCTTCCCGGCTGCGACGGCGCGATCCTTCGGGATCCGCTTCACGCGGATCGGCGCTTCGACGACGTTCTCGAGGGCGGTCATGTGCCCGAACAGGTTGAAGCGCTGGAACACCATCCCGATCTCGGCGCGCTTCTCGCACACGACGGAGTCCTTCAGCTCGTAGAGCTTGTCCCCGACCTGCCGGTAGCCCACGAGCTCGCCGTCCACCCAGAGCCGGCCGGAGTTGATCTCCTCGAGGTGGTTGATGCAGCGGATGAAGGTCGTCTTGCCGGAGCCGGACGGGCCGAGGATGCACATCACCTCGCCGGGCTGGACCTCGAGCGAGATGCCCTTCAGCACCTCCAGCCGCCCGAAGCGTTTGTGGACCTCCTCCGCCTTGACCATCGGGCCGCTCATCTCAGCTCAAGTCCTGGTGGAAGGCGAACAGGTTCCTGCGCCACCGCTCGAGCATGCTCTCCCGCGTCTGCCGAGAGGTGCCGCGCCCGAAGTGGCGCTCGAGGTAGGCCTGCCCGACCGAGAGGATCGACGTGAGGACCAGGTACCAGATGCTCGCGACGATGAGCAGCTGGATCGTCTGGTACGTGCGTGCGTAGATGATCTGCGCCGAGTAGAGGAGCTCAGGGACGGCGATCACGGCCACGAGCGAGGACGTCTTCAGCATCGAGATCGTCTCGTTGCCGGTCGGCGGGATGATCACGCGCATCGCCTGCGGCAGCACGATGCGCCGCATCGTCAGCAGCCGCGTCATGCCGAGCGCCGACGCCGCCTCGCCCTGCCCCTCGTCGACGGAGATGATCCCCGCCCGGACGATCTCCGCCATGTACGCGGCCTCGTTCAGGCCGAGTGCGAGCATGCCCGCGATGAACGGCGTGATCAGCGAGGTGACGTTCACGTGCCCGACCTGCGGCCCGAGCGGGATCCCGATCGCGAACCTCGGATAGAGCGCGGCGATGAAGTACCAGAACAGGATCTGCACGAGCACCGGCGTCCCGCGGAAGAACCAGATGTAGACCCAGCTCGCGCCCGCGACGAGCGGGTTCGGCGAGAGGCGCATGACCGCGAGGATCGTCCCGAACGCGATCCCGATCGCCATCGACGTGATCGTGAGCTCGATCGTCACGAGGAGCCCGTGCAGGATCTGCGGCGCCGTGAGGTAGTGGCGGACGACCGACCACCCGAACCGGTGGTTCGTCGCCATCGAGACGACGACGGCGTAGAGGACGAAAAGAATCCCGAGCGCGGCCAGCCAGCGGCCCGGGTGGCGAACCGGGATCGCCCGGATCTCCTCCGGCGGGACCGCCGAGGCGGTCCCGCCGTCGGGCATCAGGTCAGCTTGTTGCGCCGTTGATCGTCGGGTTCGAGATTGCGCCGTCCTGGGCGCCCCACTTCGCCAGGATCGACTTGTACGTGCCGTTCTTCATCAGCAGCTTGACGGCGTCGAGGACGGGCTTCGCCATCCCGTTGTTCTTGGGGATCGCGATCCCGTACGGCGCCGTCCCGTAGGCCTTGCCGGAGATCGTGAACTGGCCGTGGGACTGCTTGACGATGTAGTCCGCGACCGGCGAGTCCGCCATCCCGACCTGCGCGCGGCCGCTCGCGACCGCGAGGTTCGCCGCGTTCTGGTCGGGGAAGGCCGAGACCTTGACGGCCGGCTTGCCGGCCTTCGTGCACTTCGCGCTCTGCGCGGTCGCGTCGGTCTGCTCCGTCGTGCCGTTCTCCACGGAGACCGTCTTCCCGCAGAGATCCGCGAGCGTCTGGATGTTCGGCCCACCGGAGGCCTTGACGTAGAAGGACGTCCCGGCCGAGTAGTACGTGACGAAGTCGACGACCTTCTCGCGCGCCTTCGTGTCCGTGAAGGCCGACATGCCGAGGTCGTACTTCCCGGACTGGAGGCCCGGGATGATCGTGTCGAAGGTCGCGTTCTGGACCTTGAGCTTCAGGCCGAGGACGCTCCCGATCGCCTGCGCGAGGTCGGGGTCGACGCCGACCACCGTGTGGCCGTTCGTCGCGACGAACTCCATCGGCGCGTACGTCGCGTCGGAGGCGACGACCAGCGTGCCCTTCGCCCGGATCGACTGCGGGACCTCCGCGGCGATCTTCGGGTTCTTCGGCACGCCGCCGGCGGCTGTCGCGGCGAGGACCGAGGCAGCTGCGGCTGCCACGACGATGACGGTGAGGGATCTCATCGAGTTCCTTTCGCAGATGCCTGACGCCGCCCTCGGGCGGACGCTTCCGGCAATCGTAGACTGGTGCCGCGGTGATTTGTTGGGAGGCGACGCGGCGCCTCAACCGCCGATGTACGACATCTCGACCTTCGGCAGGGCGGCCGTCTCGGCCGTTCGCAGCTCCGAGTAGCGGTCGGTGCGGCGGCGCCAGATCGAGCGGATCTCGTCGGCCAGCTCCTCGTCGGTGCGGCCGAGGCGGAGCGGGGCGCGGAGGTCGTGCCCGCGGAGGGCGAACAGGCAGGTGTAGAGCCGGCCCTCCGCGGAGAGGCGGGCCCTCGAGCAGCCGCCGCAGAAGGGCTGCGTGACCGAGGCGATCACGCCGATCTCGCCGGCGCCGTCGCGGTAGCGCCAGCGGCTCGCGGTCTCGTCGGGCCGGGCGGGCGGGAGCGGCTCGAGCGGCCAGACGGCGTCGACGCGGCGGACGATCTCCTCGGCGGGGACGACGTCGTCGAGGCGCCAGCCGTTCGTGTTGCCGACGTCCATGTACTCGATGAAGCGGAGGACGTGGCCGGTGCCGCGGAACCGCCCGGCGAGCGCGACGACGCTCTCGTCGTTGGCGCCGCGCTTGACGACCGCGTTCACCTTCACCGGCAGCCCGGCCGCGGCGGCGGCGTCGATTCCGTCGAGCACCCGCTGCACCGGGAAGTCGACGTCGTTCAGCGCGCGGAAGCTGGCGTCGTCGAGCGAGTCGAGGCTGACGGTGACGCGGTCGAGCCCGGCGCGCGCGAGCGCCTCCGCCTTCTCCTGGAGGAGCGAGCCGTTCGTCGTCAGCGCCAGTTCCAGGCGTGGGATCGCCGCGAGCAGCTCGACGAGGTGCTCGACGTTGCGGCGGACGAGCGGCTCGCCGCCGGTGATCCGCACGGTGCGGACGCCGAGCCCGGCGAAGACGCCGGCGACGCGCGCGACCTCCTCGAGGCTGAGCAGCTCCGACCGCTCGAGGAAGACGTGGTCGCGCCCGAAGACCTCCTTCGGCATGCAGTAGACGCAGCGGAAGTTGCAGCGGTCGGTGATCGAGACCCGCAGCGTCTCGAGCGGCCGGCCGAGCGAGTCGAGCAGCGGCTCCATTACGGGAGCGTAGCCTGGGCGGCCGCGGCGAGCTCGCCCTGCGCCGTGCTCGGGGCCTGGTCGATCCCGGCGGCGGCGTAGGCGTCCGGCTGGTCGAGCGTCTCGTGCTCGAGCAGCGCCGCGGCGAGCGAGTCGAGGTGCGCGCGGTTCTCCCGCAGCAGCGCCACGACCTCCTCGTGGCTCCGGGCCACGAGCTTCCGCACCTCGTCGTCGATCAGCCGCTGCGTCTCCTCCGACACCTCCGACGCTCCGGGCAGCAGCGGGCCGCTCGCATCCGACGGGAGCACCGTGACGGCGCCGATCTCGGGGCTCATCCCCCAGCGCCCGACCATCTGGCGTGCGATCTGCGTCAGCTGCTGGATGTCGGACTCGGCGCCCGTCGTCAGGTCGCCGAACACGACCTCCTCCGCCGCGCGGCCGCCGAGCGCGACCTTGATCTTCGCCGACAGCTCCTGCTCCGAGTAGTTGAAGCGGTCGACGTCGGGCGCGGAGAAGGTGACGCCGAGCGCCTGTCCGCGGGGGATGATCGAAATCTTCCGCACCGGGTCCGCGCCCGGCGTGAGCATGCCGACGATCGCGTGGCCGCCCTCGTGGTAGGCGGTCCGCCGGCGGTCGGCCTCGGTCATCATCACCTTCCGCTCCGAGCCGAGCACGATCTTCTCGAGCGAGTCGGTGAAGTCGGCCTGCTCCACCCGCGTGTGGCCGCGCCTCGCCGCGAGCAGTGCCGCCTCGTTGACGAGGTTCGCGAGGTCGGCGCCGACCATGCCGGTGGTCGCGGACGCGAGCGAGCCGAGGTCGACGTCGGCGCCGACCGGGACGCTGCGCGTGTGTACGCGGAGGATCGCCTCGCGGCCGTTCCGGTCGGGCGGCTGCACCGCCACGCGCCGGTCGAAGCGGCCGGGCCGGAGCAGCGCCTGGTCGAGCACGTCCGGCCGGTTCGTCGCGCCGATCACGATGACGCCGGTCGACGAGTCGAAGCCGTCCATCTCGGTGAGGATCTGGTTGAGCGTCTGCTCGCGCTCGTCGTTGCCGCCGCTGAAGCCGGCGACGCCGGAGGTGCGCGAGCGGCCGATCGCGTCGAGCTCGTCGATGAAGACGATCGACGGCTGCTGCGCCTTCGCCTGCGCGAACAGGTCGCGGACGCGCGCGGCGCCGACGCCGACGATCGCCTCGACGAACTCCGAGGCGGCCATCGAGAAGAACGGGACGCTCGCCTCGCCGGCGACGGCGCGGGCGAGCAGCGTCTTGCCGGTCCCGGGCGGGCCGGTGAGGAGGACGCCGTGCGGGATCCGGGCGCCCAGGCGGCGGTACTTCTCCGGGTCGCGGAGGAAGTCGACGACCTCGCTCAGCTCCGCCTTCGCCTCGTCGATCCCGGCCACGTCCGCGAAGGTGACGTGGTCGCCGGAGGGCGCGTAGCGCTCCGGGCGGGCGCGCCCGAAGGAACCGAGGACGTTCTGCATGCTCCCGGCGCGCCGCGCCGCCCACACCAGCAGCGCGACGAGCAGGATCGTCGGGCCGAAGCCGAGCAGCAGCTGCTCCCACCACGGCGCGCCCGTGTCGAGCGGCTCGGCGTTGACGACGACCTGCTCGCGCTGGAGCAGCTGCGAGAGCGCGTTCGTGTCGGCGAAGGTCGGGATCTCCGTCTTGAACTCGGTCGTCTTCTTCGAGCCCGCGTAGCTCTCGGGCTTCGTGAACGTGCCCTGGATCGCCGTCCCCTTCGAGCTGATCTCCTTGACGTCCCCCGCCTGCACCTGCTGGAGGAAGAACGGGCTGTAGGGGACCTGGATCCGCGTCGTCGGCGCCGTTGAGCGCGCCGCGAGCCAGTAGTTGAGCGCGAGCAGCGCGATCAGCCAGACGATCCACCAGGCGAGCCCGGCCCGCAGCCGCCGCTTGGGCTGGTCTCCGGACGGGGTGCCGCCCTTCTGCGCCGGATCAGCGCTCATTCACGGGAGCGTAACGGAGCCGCTATCGCTCGGCCCAGACGCGGGCCGTCTCGACGACGACGGCCGCGGCGAGGCCCATGTCCTCGACGCAGATCCACTCGCGCTCGCTGTGCGCGTCGTGGCCGCCGGTGAAGATGTTCGGCGTCGGCAGGCCCATCTCGGTGAGCGCGGAGCCGTCGGTGCCGCCGCGGATCGCGGTCCGCCTCGGCTCGAGGCCGATCCGGCGAACCGCTTCCTCGAGGTTGGCGACGATCTCCGGGTGCTGCCGCAGGGTGTCGCGCATGTTGCGGTACTGGATGCGGGTCTCCACCTCGATCGAGCAGCGCGCGTCGGTCGCCGCCACCTCGGCGGCGATCTCGCGCAGGAGGTCGACGTGCTCCTCGAGCAGATCGTTCTCGAAGTCGCGGACGATGAAGCGGAGCTCGACCTCCGACGAGTCGCCGGAGATCACGACGGGGTGGACGTAGCCCTCGCGACCCTCCGTCGTCTCGGGCGAGAGCGAGTCCTTCGGCAGCCGCTCGACGACGTCGGCGGCGAGCTTGATCGCGTTGACGAGCTCGCCCTTGGCCCAGCCGGGGTGGATGGCGCGGCCGCGGATCCGCATCCGCACCTGGGCGCCGGAGAACGTCTCCTGCTGGATCTCGCCGGCCGTCGACCCGTCGACGGTGTAGGCGGCGGCCGCGCCGAACGTCTCCACCGGGAAGTGCGCGACGCCGCGGCCGACCTCCTCGTCCGGGTTGAACGCGACCTTCACAGGCCCGTGCGGCACCTCGGGATGGCCGACGAGGTAGGCGACGGCGGCCATGATCTCGGCGATCCCCGCCTTGTCGTCCGCGCCCAGCAGCGTCGTCCCGTCGGTCGTGATCAGCTCGTGGCCGACGTGGTGCTCGAGCTGGGGCGACTCCGCGGGCCGGATCGCCTGCCCGGAATCGCCGAGCGGGATCTCGCCGCCGTCGTAGCGGCGCCGCTGCGGGTTGACGTTCGCGCCGGTCACCTCGCGCGCCGTGTCGACGTGCGCGAAGAACGCGATCGCCGGCACGTCGTGCTCGACGGTGGACGGCAGCGTCGCCGTGACGTAGCCGTGCTCGTCGATCGCCGCGTCCTCGAGCCGGAGCTCCCGGAGCTCGCCGAGCAGGAGGCGGAGGAGGTCGAGCTGCTTCGCCGTGCTCGGGTAGGTCTCCGAGTCCTCCTCGGACTGGGTGTCGATGCGGACGTAGCGGAGGAAGCGCTCGACGGCGTCCTCGGCGAGCTCCGCTGCCGGCGCCGCCCCGGTGTCGGTGGTGGCCATGGCCGCGAGTCTACGCACCGGCTAGCGTCCCCGTGCGTGACCGCGGTCGGGCTCGCCTTGCTGTCGGCGCTCCTGTTCGGGGCGATGAGCGTCGGGCTCCGGATCGGGCTCGTGCGCCACCCCGACGCGGAGCTCGCCGCCGTCGTCTCCGTGCTCGGGGCGCTCGTCGTCGTGCTCGTCGCCGCCGCGATCGAGGCGCCGTTCCGCGGCGTCCACGCGGGAGCGGCGTGGCCGTTCGTCCTCGCGGGGCTGATCCAGCCCGGCGTCGGCCAGCTGTTCGTGACGAGGGGGATCGAGCTCGCCGGCGCGTCGCGCGCGTCCGTCGTCTTCGGGACCGCGCCGCTCGTGTCGGTGACGATCGCGATCGTGATCCTCGGCGAGCCGCTGAGCGCGCCGCTCCTCGTCGGCGCGCTGCTCATCGTCGGCGGCGGGATCGAGCTCGCGCGCGAGCGCGCGCGCCCGGAGCACGTGCGCCGGCTCGGGCTCGTGATCGCGTTCGTCGCGACCGTGCTGTTCGCGACACGCGACAACCTGCTGCGACACCTCGCCGTCGGCACGACGGTGCCGCCGGCGATCGCCGCCGTCGCCGCGCTTCTCGGCGGCGCGCTCGTGATCGGCCCCGCGCTCGGGCCGCGCCTGCGCGGGCGCGCGATCGTGCGCCCGTCGCTGCCGTTCCTCGTCGTCGGCGTCTTCTTCGGGCTCTCGTACGTCGCCCTGTTCGAGGCGTATTACCGCGGGCGCGTGACCGTCGTCTCACCGCTGATCGCGACCGAGTCGCTCTGGGGGATCGTGCTGTCGATCGTCTTCATCCGCGAGGTCGAGGTCGTGGGGCGGCGGCTCGTGACCGGCGCGCTCCTCGTCGTCGCCGGCGGCGTGCTGATCACGGCGTTCCGCTGATCGTCCCGATCCGGCCGCGGAAGCAGCCGAGCGTGTACGGGTACTCGGCCGTCGCGTCGTAGTGGTAGATCCGCGTCGGCCTCCCGTCCCAGAGGACGGTGGAGGTGCGGCCGTGGCACGCGTCGAGGTCGGCGTCGGTGAGCAGGCGGCCGTGCGCGTCGCGCTCGACGTAGATGCCGAAGCCGTCGAGCGCGTAGCCGACGAGCGTCGCGGCGCCGGTCGTGCGGATGCAGGGCGAGATCGTGTGGTAGTGGTACGCGCCGTTCGGGCCGGGATGGCCGTCGCACGCGTCCTGCACCTCGTGCGCGGCCGCGTCTCGCTTCAGCGCGTCGAGGGCGTCGTACAGCTCGACGCCGTTCGTCGTCACGCCGATCGGGCCGAACGGGAGACACGACGCCGTCGCGGCCACGCGGGGGCTCGCGGGCAGCGTGAACGTCGTCGGGACGGGACGGATCGCGTTCGGGTTCCGGTCGTAGCGCGACGCCGGGTCGGTCGCCGCGATGGGGAAGACGCCGGTCCTCGCGCCGACCGGGAGCCCGTTCGTGCGGACGATGCGGGAGCCGCCGGAGACGGTGACGGTGATGCTCGCGTCGGGCCAGCGCACGGAGCCCTGGACGGCCGGCTTCGCCGTCGCGTCCCAGGTCGAGCCGTGGATCCAGGGGACGTCGCCGCCGGCGCCGCCGGGGCCGCCGCCCGGGAGGCTCGGCAGCGGGCAGGCGTCGACGGCGCCGCGCGCCGGCTGCGTCGCGACGTGGCCGTCCCCGAGCGGGAGCGCCGCCGGGTTGACCGCGATCGACGCGACGAGGAGGAGCGGCCGCAGGTCCACCGGCCCATCGTCGGCGCGCCGCCACCGGAGGACGATCCCCCGATGCGGCTACCTGGCGTCCGTTGGCGAGCTACGCCGCGTCGATGCGCTCGGCGAAGACGATGCCGCTCTCGATCCCCCGGCGCACGGGGCACGCGGCGGCGACCTTCTCGAGCCGGCGCAGCTGCTCGTCGGAGAGCGGCGCGCCGACGCGGATGCGCACGTCGAAGCGGCGCGGCGTCTCGGTGTTCTCGTAGTCGACGTCGACGACGACCTCGCCGAGCTCCCAGCCCTTCGTCCGCGCGTACGTCAGGAGCGTCGTCGAGACGCACGCGGCGAGCGCGGCGGGGAAGAGCTCGTGCGGCGCCGGCGCCGTGTCCTCGCCGCCGAGCGCCTCCGGCTCGTCCGTCGCGACGTGGAAGCGCCCGCGGACGAGCACGTCCTGCCGGAGCGTCCCCGGGACCGAGCGCGCGGTCGCCGTCAGGCTCACGCCGCCGCCTCCTCCTTCTCGAGCACGCTGTCGAGGAAGCGGCCGATCGCGGCGGCCGGGTGGGCGCCGACGAAGCCGGTCACCGGCTTGCCGTCGCGGAAGACCGCGACCGTCGGGATGCTCTGGATGCCGAACTGCGCCGCCAGGGCGCCCTCGGCGTCGACGTCGATCTTCGCGAGCTCGATCCGGTCGGCGCGCTTCGCCACCTCGCTCTCGATCGCGGGGCCGAGCGCGCGGCACGGGCCGCACCAGGCCGCCCAGAAGTCGACGACGACGGGCAGCTCGCGGGAGCGCTCGATCACGTCCCGCTCGAAGCTCTCGGTGGTCACGTCCATCTGCGTTCTTCTCCTTCGGGTCAGCGGCCGTCGACGAGCGCGGCGAGCGTGCGCAGCTGCGACTCGATCGAGCCGCAGACCTGCTCGCAGAGGCCGAGCACGCCGTCGTCGACGATCCGGTAGTAGACGCGGTTGCCCTCCTTGCGCCGCCCGAGGATCCCGACGTCGGCGAGCAGCGTCAGGTGCTTCGAGACGTTCTGCTGCGACGCGCCGGTCCGCTCCGCGAGCTCGTTCACCGTCGCCTCGCCGCCGCGGAGGCAGTCGAGGAGGCGGATCCGCTGCGGCTCGCCGATGGCGCGGAACCGCCGCGCGATCAGCTCGACAAGGTCGTCCGGGATGGGATGGGGGAGGGTCGGCTGCATCTACCTCTATTCAACTCTACAGTTGAATAGTAGCAGAAACGCTAGAACCGCATGTACGCGATGTTGGCGACCGCGATCGCGATCCAGGCGATGATCGCGACGACGACGCCGCCGGCGCCGTGGGCGTTGCTGAGCGCCACGGCGGTCACCGGGACTCCGAGCGCGATCGAGCCGAGCATGACCCGCATGTCCGGCTCACGGTGGCGGCGCGCCGGCCGCTGCTGAAGAGCGAGCCGCTCGTCGAGCCGTTTCTCGATCTTCTCGGCGAGCGCGTCGACGATCTGGTCCTCGTACTCGGGCCCGAGCTCGCGCCGGGCCTCGACGGCGGCCTCCACGTCCCGGCGTTCGACCACGGCCGGGACGATACACCTTGTGCACCCGACGCTCGGATCTGCTATAACTCGACTCAGATTTTCTCATCAGGAGGCTATTGACGCATGGCGAAGACAATCGGAATCGACCTCGGCACGACGAACTCGTGCATGGCCGTCCTCGAGGGCGGCGAGCCGACCGTCATCCCGAACGCGGAGGGCGGGCGGACGACGCCGTCCGTCGTCGCGTTCGCGAAGGACGGCCAGCGGCTCGTCGGCGCCCCGGCGCGGCGGCAGCAGGTCACGAACCCGCTCAACACGATCTTCTCGATCAAGCGGTTCATGGGGCGCAAGTACGACGAGGTCTCGGAGGAGATGAAGATCGTCCCCTACGAGGTCGTGAAGGGCCCGAACGACGACGTGCGGGTGAAGGCGGAGGGCAAGGAGTACGCCCCGCCGGAGATCAGCGCGATGATCCTCCAGAAGCTGAAGCAGGACGCCGAGGCCTATCTCGGCGAGTCGGTGACCGACGCGGTCATCACCGTCCCCGCGTACTTCAACAACGCGCAGCGGGAGGCGACGAAGGACGCCGGCAAGATCGCCGGCCTCACCGTGCTCCGCATCATCAACGAGCCGACCGCGGCCTCGCTCGCGTACGGGCTCGACAAGGAGGCCGACCAGACGATCCTCGTCTTCGACCTCGGCGGCGGCACCTTCGACGTGTCGGTGCTCGAGCTCGGCGAGGGCGTCTTCGAGGTCAAGTCGACCGCGGGCGACAACCACCTCGGCGGCGACAACTTCGACAAGGCGATCGTCGACTGGATGGTCGCCGAGTTCAAGAAGGACCAGGGCATCGACCTCTCGCAGGACCGGATGGCGCTCCAGCGGCTCTACGAGGCGGCGGAGAAGGCGAAGATCGAGCTCTCCTCGACGATGACGACGCAGATCAACCTGCCGTTCGTCACCGCGACGCCGGAGGGCCCGAAGCACCTCGACCTCCAGCTCACCCGGGCGAAGCTCGAGGAGATCACGGCCGACCTGCTCGAGCGCACGGTCGGGCCGACGAAGCAGGCGCTGTCCGACGCCGGCCTCGACGCGTCGAAGATCGACCACGTCGTCCTCGTCGGCGGCATGACGCGCATGCCGGCGGTGCAGGAGAAGGTCAAGCAGATCGTCGGCAAGGAGCCGCACAAGGGCGTCAACCCGGACGAGGTCGTCGCCGTCGGCGCCGCGCTCCAGGCGGGCGTGCTCAAGGGCGAGGTGAAGGACATCCTCCTCCTCGACGTCACCCCGCTGTCGCTCGGCATCGAGACGAAGGGCGGCGTGATGACGAAGCTGATCGAGCGCAACACGACGATCCCGACGAAGAAGTCCGAGGTGTTCACGACGGCGGAGGACAACCAGCCGTCCGTCGAGGTGCACGTCCTCCAGGGCGAGTCGGAGATGGCCGCGTACAACAAGACGCTCGGCAGGTTCCAGCTCGTCGGCATCCCGCCGGCGCCGCGAGGCGTCCCGCAGATCGAGGTCACCTTCGACATCGACGCGAACGGGATCATCAACGTGTCCGCGAAGGACATGGGCACGGGCAACGTCCAGCAGATCCAGATCCAGGGCGGCTCCGGTCTCTCGGAGAACGAGGTCCAGGACATGATCCGCAACGCCGAGTCGCACGCCGACGAGGCGCGCAGGCTCCGCGAGGCTGCGGACGCGAAGAACCAGGCCGAGACGCTCGCCTACCAGACCGAGCGCTCGCTGAAGGAGCATCGCGACAAGCTCGACGAGGCCGACGCCTCGACGATCGAGGGCCGGATCATGGAGCTGCGTGCGGCGCTCGAGGGCGACGATCTCGCGGACATCCGCGCGAAGACCGAGGCGCTCCAGGAGGCGTCGTACAAGCTGTCCGAGGCGATCTACCAGCAGGCCTCCGCGCAGGCGCAGGCCTCCGCGGGCGGCGGCGCGAGCAGCGCCGAGGACGAGGTCGTCGAGGAGGGCGAGTACGAGGTCGTCGACGAGGACGAGGGGGCGAAGACTCCCTGATGATCGACGAGCCCTTCGAGCGGGAAGGCGCGGAGGAGCAGGTCGAGGAGAGCGGCGACGCCGAGAGGGTCGCCGCTCTCGAGGACCGGCTGCTGCGCCTCGCCGCCGACTTCGACAACTACAAGAAGCGCACGGCGCGCGAGCGCGAGGAGACGGTGGTCTACGCGAACGAGCGGCTCGTGAAGGAGCTGCTGCCGATCCTCGACGATCTCGAGCGGGCGCTCGTCGCCGCGTCCGAGCACGAGGAGGCGCGGCTCGAGGAGGGCGTGCGACTCGTGTACCGCGAGCTGTTCGGCCTGCTCGAGCGGAACGGCGTGAGGGAGATCGACGCGGAGGGCGCGTTCGACCCGCACGTCCACGAGGCGCTGCTCGTCCAGCCGTCCGAGGCCGACGAGGGCTCCGTGATCGACGTCGTGCAGAAGGGGTACACGCTCGGCGACCGTGTCGTCCGGCCGGCGCGCGTCGTCGTCGCCGGGCCGCCGCCCGCGCCGCTGACGGAGAGCGATGGCTGACACCCTCTACGAGACGCTGGGCGTCCCGAAGAACGCGTCGCAGGACGAGATCAAGAAGGCGTACCGGAAGCTCGCGCGCAAGTACCACCCCGACGCGAACAACGGCGACAAGAGCGCCGAGGAGCGGTTCAAGGAGGTGCAGCACGCGTACGACGTGCTGTCGGACGAGGAGAAGCGGAAGCAGTACGACTCGTTCGGCTCCGCGAACGGGCGCATCGGCGGGGCGCCGGGCGGCGTCAACGTCGACTTCGGCAACTTCGACATCGGCGACCTCGGCGACCTGTTCGGCGGGCTGTTCGGCGGGGCCGCAGGCCGTGGCGGCGGCGCCCGCGGCGCGGGCCGCCCGCAGCCGCACCGCGGCGCCGACATCGAGGCGGAGGTGCACCTGTCCTTCGAGGACTCGCTCCACGGCGTCGAGGCGAAGGTCCCGGTCGAGGTGACGACGGCGTGCAGCGAGTGCGGCGGCACCGGCGCGAAGCCGGGGACGACGCCCGTCATCTGCCCCGAGTGCAACGGCCGCGGGGTGGTCACCGAGAGCCAGGGGCTGTTCGCGCTGTCGCAGCCGTGCCCGCGCTGCCGCGGCAACGGCACCGTCATCGAGCAGCCGTGCCCGAAGTGCCACGGCTCCGGCCGCGAGCGGCGGCTGAAGACGTACACCGTGAAGATCAAGCCCGGCGTCAAGGACGGCACGAGGATCCGCTTGAAGGGCAAGGGCGAGGCAGGCACGCACGGAGGACCGGCGGGCGACCTGATCGTCGTCACGCGCGTCGCGTCGTCGCCCGTGTACGAGCGGCGTGGCGACGACCTCGTCGTCAACGTCCCCGTCTCGTATCCCACCGCTGCGCTCGGCGGCTCCGTCGAGGTGCCGACGCCGGAGGGCCCGGTCTCGCTGAAGATCCCCGCGGGCTCGCAGGACGGGAAGCTGATCCGGATCAAGGGCCGCGGCGCGCCGAAGCTCAACGGCAAGGGCAAGGGCGACGTGCTCGCGCGCGTCCGCATCGAGGTGCCGAAGCGCGTGAACAAGAAGGAGAGGGAGCTGCTCGAGGAGCTGCGGGCGGTGGAGGGCTGATGCCGGACCGGCCGCGCTACACGATCAGCGTCGCCGCGGAGATCGTCGGCATGCATCCGCAGACGCTGCGCATGTACGAGGCGAAGGGCCTCGTGCGGCCGCAGCGCACGCCGGGCGGCACGCGCCGCTACTCCGAGCTCGACATCGAGCGGCTGCGCGTGATCCAGCGCCTGACGACGCAGCTCGGCCTCAACCTCGCGGGCGTCGAGCTCGTGCTGCGGCTCGAGGACGAGCTGCGTCGCGCGCACGCGCAGATCGAGCGGCTGCACGCGCAGCACAAGGAAGACGTCAAGAAGGTGCACCAGCAGTACCGCCGCGACCTCGTCCTCTACACGGAGGCGCGGCTCCCCGAACGGAGATAACGCATGGACTTCACGAAGCTGACGATCAAGTCGCAGGAGGCGGTGGCCGCCGCCCAGGAGCTCGCGCGGCGCAACGGCAACCCGGAGCTCTACCCCGAGCACCTGCTCATCGCGCTGCTCGACCAGGAGCTGCCGCGGCAGCTCGTCCCCGACCCCGACTCGCTCCGCGCCGAGGCGGAGGCGCGGCTCGCGCAGAAGCCGCGCATCGGCGGCGCGCAGCAGCAGCCGCAGGTCTCGTCGCAGTTCTCGCGCGTCCTCGACAAGGCGTTCGACGAGGCGAAGCGCATGGAGGACGACTACGTGTCGTCCGAGCATCTGCTGCTCGCGCTCGACGTCGTCCCGCGCGACGCGCTGCTCGCGAAGATCAAGGAGGTTCGCGGCGGACGCCGCGTCACCTCGCAGGACCCCGAGGGCACCTACCAGGCGCTCGCGAAGTTCGGGCGCGACCTCACCGAGGCGGCCGAGAACGGCAAGCTCGACCCGGTGATCGGGCGCGACGAGGAGATCCGGCGCGTCATCCAGGTGCTCTCCCGCCGCACGAAGAACAATCCCGTCCTCATCGGCGAGCCGGGCACCGGCAAGACCGCGATCGTCGAGGGGCTCGCGCAGCGCATCGTCGCCGGCGACGTCCCCGAGGGGCTGAAGGGCAAGCGCGTCTGGGCGCTCGACATCGGCGCGCTGCTCGCGGGCTCGAAGTACCGCGGCGAGTTCGAGGAGCGGCTGAAGGCGGTGCTGGAGGAGATCGCGAACGCCGAGGGCGAGCTGATCCTGTTCATCGACGAGCTGCACACGATCGTCGGCGCGGGCGCGGCCGAGGGCGCCGTCGACGCGGCGAACATGCTCAAGCCGATGCTCGCGCGCGGCGAGCTGCGCGCGGTCGGCGCGACGACGCTCGACGAGTACCGCAAGCACATCGAGAAGGACGCGGCGCTCGAGCGGCGGTTCCAGCCGATCTACGTCGGCGAGCCGTCGGTCGCGGACACGATCGCGATCCTGCGCGGGCTGAAGGAGCGCTACGAGGCGCACCACGGCGTGCGCATCCGCGACGCCGCGCTCGTCGCCGCCGCCGTGCTCTCGAACCGGTACATCACCGACCGCTTCCTCCCCGACAAGGCGATCGACCTCGTGGATGAATCGGCGTCGCGGCTTCGAATGGAGATCGACTCGTCGCCGCTCGAGCTCGACGAGGCCGAGCGGCGGGTGCGCCAGCTCGAGATCGAGCTCGCGGCGATGGCGAAGGAGTCCGACGACGTACGCGCGCCGGTCGAGCGCGAGCTCGCCGAGGCGCAGGAGGCGCGCAACGCGCTCGCCGCCCGCTGGTCGCAGGAGAAGGGCGCGCTCGAGCGGGTGAAGGAGATCACGCGCTCGATCGACGAGCTGAAGATGGAGGCGGAGCGCGCCGAGCGGCAGGGCGACCTGCAGCGCGTCGCCGAGATCCGCTACGGCGAGCTGCCCGCGCTCGAGAAGGAGCTGGCGGAGCGCGACGTCGAGCGCGCCGAATCGATGGTGAAGGAGGAGGTCGACGAGGACGACATCGCGGCCGTCGTCGCGCGCTGGACGGGGATTCCCGTCGACCGGCTGCTCGAAGGCGAGACGGAGAAGCTCATCCACATGGAGGAGCGGCTGCACCGGCGCGTCGTCGGCCAGGACGAGGCGGTCGAGGCAGTCGCGAACGCGCTGCGCCGCGCGCGCACCGGGCTGCAGGACCCGAACCGGCCGATCGGCTCCTTCATCTTCCTCGGGCCCACCGGCGTCGGCAAGACCGAGCTCGCGCGGGCGCTGGCCGAGTTCATGTTCGACGACGAGCGCGCGATGGTGCGGCTCGACATGTCGGAGTACCAGGAGCGGCACACGGTCGCACGGCTGATCGGCGCGCCGCCGGGCTACATCGGCTACGACGAGGGCGGCCAGCTGACGGAGGCGGTGCGGCGGCGGCCGTACTCGGTCGTGCTCCTCGACGAGGTCGAGAAGGCGCACAACGAGGTGTTCGACGTGCTCCTGCAGGTGCTCGACGACGGCCGGCTCACCGACGGCCACGGCCGCACCGTCGACTTCCGCAACACGGTGCTGATCATGACGTCGAACATCCGCAGCGAGGGCGAGCTCCGAGACCGGTTCCGGCCCGAGTTCCTGAACCGCGTCGACGAGATCGTCGTCTTCAAGCCGCTGAGCCGGGAGCAGATCGGCGAGATCGTCGAGCTCCAGCTCGGGCGGCTGCGGGAGCGGCTCGCCGAGCGGCACATCGAGCTCGAGCTGACGGACGCGGCGAAGGAGCTGCTCGCCGAGGCCGGGTGGGACCCGGCGTACGGTGCGCGGCCGCTCAAGCGTGCGATCCAGCGGCTCGTCGAGAACCCGCTCGCGCTGCGCCTGCTCGACGGCGAGTTCGTCGACGGCGACCACATCGTCGTCGACGAAGACGACGGCGAGCTGACCTTCGCGAGGGCGGGGACGGCCGCGCCGGCCGCGGTCTGATCCGCCTTTCGGGGGAGCGGCCCGCCCCGCGAGGTTCCGATGCCGATAGCGTGCTGCAGCGCCGGCTCGCGTCCCTCGTCGTCACCGCCGGCATGACCGTTTCGCCGACGGTGACGGTGCAGCTGCACCACGCCCACCTGCTCGTCCGGCACGCGCAGTACGCGGTCGAGGATCTCATCGCCGGCCCGGACTTCGGCTCCGCCGCCCTCGCGCTCGAGCGCTACCGCGCGATCGCCGGCACGTACGCGGGCGCCGAGATCGCCGACCGGAACATGTCGCTCGGCTGGGGCACCGAGGTCGCCTACTGCGTCGAGGGCGTCGGCGCGAGCGGCGCCGTCGCGCATCTCGTCGGGCCGGGCGGCCACGTGTCGTCGGGGCACTGCCCCCGGCTGTAGCGCCGCTAGATCGACTCGACGTCGTCGAGGAACTCGGCCTCGCCGGTGACCGGCGGCGCGCCGTAGATGAAGAGGACGAGATCCTCGTCCGTCTCGTTGCGCACCTGCAGCGGCGTGTCGGCGTGCACGGCGACGAGGCCGCCGGCGGCGACGTCGACGCGCTCCGGCGGATCGCCGAGCAGCATCGTCAGCGTCCCGGCGAGGACGACGAAGGTCTCCTCCTGCCCGTGATCCACGTGCCGGCGGCCGCGCGAGCGGGGCGAATAGCGCCACATCCGCGCGCGCGAGTGCTCGAGGCCGCCGGGGACGGTGACGTCGGCCGCAAGGCGCGGCGCCGACCCCTCCGGCGACGGCCGCTCCTCGAACTCGAGCGCGTCCGCGTGCACGACGTGGTAGCTCATGGCCCGATCGTCGCACACGGGATAGCGTCTGCGCATGCTGCTCGTGGTCGCCGCGACGGAGGCGGAGCTGCGCGGCGCCCGCGCCGCGGGGCTCGTGTGCGGGATCGGTCCCGTCGAGGCGGCGCTCGCGACGGCGCGCGCGATCGCGGAGCGTCCGCCGGACGCGCTGCTCCACGTCGGCATCGCGGGCGCGCACGGGATCGAGCCGCCGGCGCTCGTGCTCGGCTCCGAGTCGGTGTACTGCGACGTGATCGATCCCGCGTTCACGATGGCGCGGGTCGAGCGCGTCGCGCCGGATCCTGAGCTGCTCGCAGCCGCACGCGCCGCGCTTCCGGAGGCGAGCGTGCTCCCGATCGCGACGTGCGGGAGGGTCGGCGGCGGCGCGGGCTACGAAGTCGAGGCGATGGAGGGATTCGGCGTCCTCCGCGCGGCCGCGCTCGCCGGCGTGCCCGCGGTCGAGCTGCGGGCGATCTCGAACGCCGTCGGCGAGCGGGACCGGTCGGCGTGGCGGATCGACGATGCGCTCGACGCGCTCGCCGCGGCCGTCGAGCGCCTCGTCGCGGTGTTGTAGCGTCGGCGGCGAGGGCCGAGTCGCCGCGTGGTCCGGGGAGCGGCAGCGTCGGCGCTCGTGGCCACGGCTCCGACGGGCTCACGGTGAACGGTGTTCCGGTCGACGTGTCCGCGATCTTCGGGACGTCCACCGTGACGGGAACGCCCGGGACGGTCGTCGGCGTCTGACCCCAGCTAGGCTGCCGGATCGTGGCGCGACCGTCGCATCCGGCTCCCGGCGAGCCGCGGCCTGCGGCGTTGCCGCCGGAGGAGCGCACGGTCGGCCAGCTCGTCGCGGAGTCGATCCACGCGTACGGCGAGCGCTTCTTCGCCTGCCTCGCGCTCGGCGTCGGCCCGGCGCTGATCGCGATCCTGACGGTGCACGTGTCGCGGAGGGCGTGGCTCGTCCTCGCGCCGACCGTCGTCGCGGCGGTGCTCAGCGTCTCGTTCACCGGCGCCTCGGTGATCGTCCTGAAGCACCGGCCGTCGTGGCGCCGGCTCGTCGCCGCGTGGGCGTTCGGCTGGCTCGTGCTGGCGCCTGTGCCGTTTCTCGTGCTCGCGTTCCTGCTGCCCGCGCTCGCCTGGCTCGCCGCGGTCGGGCTCGTGGTGCCGGTGCTCGTCGTCGAGGAGCTCGCGCCGCGGGCGGCCGTCGCCCGCGCGTGGCGGCTCGCGCGCGCGGACTACGTGCACGCGCTCGGGTCGCTCGCCACGCTCGCGATCGTCGTGTTCCTGACCCAGGCGGTCCTCGCGTTCGTGCTCCGCGGCGTCGGCGGCGCGGCGGTCTGGGTCGCGTACGTCCTCGCGAACGTCGTCGTCTCGCCGCTGCTGTTCCTCGGCGCTTCCCTTCTCTACGTGGACCAGACGGCCCGCGTGAAGTAGGCTCGAGGCTCCCGGAGGAAGGAGCCGACATGCCGATCTACATCCTGCTCTCGAGGCTCTCGCAGCAGGGCGTGCAGACGCTGAAGTCGAACCCGGAGCGGCTGCGCGAGGTCAATCGAGACGTCGAGGAGCTCGGCGCGAAGGTGCTGCACCAGTGGGCGACGCTCGGCGAGTTCGACTTCGTCAACGTCGTCGAGGCGCCGGACACGGCGACGATCGCGCGTGTGTCGGTGACGCTCGGCGCGCGCGGGTCGACGCGGATCGAGACGCTGCCCGCGCTGACGCTCGAACAGTTCGCGGACGCGCTCACGTAGCTCGCGAGGCTGCGCCTCGCGAGCTACACCGCCGCGACGCGGCGGACGGTGACGCCCCAGGCGGCGCCCGTCGCGAACAGCTCGTCCGGGTCGACGTCGGCGAGCCAACCGAGGAAGTGCGGCTCCGGGTCGTCCTCGGTGCAGCCGAACACCGCCGCGTGCAGGTTCGCCTTCGGCTGCGTGTGCTTCACGCGTGCCGCCTCCTCGGCCAGGCGCTCGGCTTCGTCGGCCGCCGGCCCTTCCATGTAGCCACGCGGCATGCCGTCAGCGTACTCCCGCTAGGCTCGTCGCGTGCCGCCTGCGCTCGCCGTCCGGGGCCTTGCGAAGCGCTTCGGCTCGGTCGAGGCGCTGAAGGGCGTCGACCTCGAGGTCGGCGAGGGGGAGCTCGTGGGGCTGCTCGGTCCCAACGGCGCCGGGAAGTCGACGCTCGTGAAGATCGCCGTCGGCCTCGTCCGGCCGACCGCCGGATCGGCGCAGGTCGCGGGCGCGCCCGCGGGGTCGCACGCGGCGCGGGCGTCGCTCGGCTACCTCGCGGAGCTGTTCCGCTTCCCCGGCTGGTACACGGCCGACGAGGTGCTCGACCTGCACCAGCGGCTCGCCGGCTCGCACGGCGGCGCGGCGGAGCGGAAGCGGCTGCTCGAGCTCGTCGCGCTCGCGGAGGCCTCGGACCGGCGCGTCGACGGGATGTCGAAGGGGATGCAGCAGCGGCTCGGCGTCGCGCAGGCGCTCGTCGGCGAGCCGCGCGTCTTGCTCCTCGACGAGCCGACGTCGGCACTCGATCCCGTCGGCCGCCGCACCGTCCGGCTGCTGCTGGAGCAACTGCGCGACCGGGGCGTCTCCGTCCTCCTCAACTCGCACCTGCTGTCGGAGATCGAGCTCGTCTGCGACCGCGTCGCCATCCTCCTCGGCGGCGAGGTCGTCGCGGCGGGGACGCCGCACGAGCTGTCGAAGCCGCGCGGCGTCGAGCTGGAGACCGACGAGGGCGTGCGCCGCGTCGACGGCGCCACGCGCGAGGACGCGCCGCGGCTCGTGGCCGAGGCGGTCGCCGCCGGACGGCAGGTATACGGCGTACACGTGCTGACGTCGACGCTCGAGGACACCTACCTCGAGGCGGTCGGAGGGGAGACGGACTGAACGGCGTGGCCGTGATCGTCGAGTACGGCTTCCGCGAGGCGGTGCGGCGGAAGGTGTTCGCCGTCGTGCTGCTGCTGACGGCGCTGTTCCTCTTCCTCTTCTATCTCGCGAACCACTTCGTCTTCGGCCAGCTGCAGAACATCACGCCGCCGCGTGACGTGAACGTCGACACGCGGACGTTCGCCGGTGCGTTCCTGACGGGGCTCGCGATGTTCGCGACGCTGTTCCTCGGCGTCGTGCTCGCGGTGTTCCTCACGCTCGGCGCCGTCTCCGGCGACGCCGAGCGCGGACTGTTGCAGCCGCTCGTCGTCCGGCCGATCGGCCGCTCGACGCTCCTGCTCTCGCGCTTCCTCGGCGCTGCAGGCGTGTGCGTCGCGTACGTGCTCGTCGTCTACTTCGGCGCGATGACCATCACCGGCCTGACGGGACACTGGTGGCCCGACGTGATCGTGTGGCCCGGGCTCGAGCTCGCGGGGGGCGTGATCATCGTCATCGCGCTGTCGCTGCTCGGGTCGATCGCGCTGTCGTCGACCGCGAACGGGATCGCCGTGTTCATGCTCTTCGGCGGCGGGCTCGTCGCCGGGTTGCTCGCGTCGATCGGGCACGCGCTCAACTCGCACGCGATCAAGCACGCGTCGACGATCGCCGCGTGGGCGCTGCCGTTCGAGGCGCTCTACCAGGACGCGCTGCGGATGATCACGGAGAACGCGAGCGGGCTCACCGGGTTCCTGCTCCAGCTCGGGCCGTTCGGCGGCGCGTACGTGCACGGCTGGGAGATCCGCGTGTGGGCGGTCGCGTACCTCGTCGCGGTCGGCGCGCTCGCGCTCTGGGCGTTCTCCCGGAAGAGTCTCTAGCCGGAGCGGGCCAGGTCCGCGGTCTCCGCGAGGTGGCGGATCCGGATCAGCTGGCGCGTCTGCATGATCCAGTGCGCCGGGTCGAAGAAGAGGACGTTCGCGAACCGGGCGAGCAGCGCCGGCCGCGCCGCCGACTTCGTGCGGACGAGCAGCCGGGTGCGGGACGCGAGCGGCTCGAGCACGAACGCCCAGCTCGAGTCGATGAAGAAGGGCGGCCGCTCCCCGGCCGGGTCGAACGAGCGGCGCGCGCACGGATCGATCGAGGCGCGCAGCACGAGCGAGCGTTCCGGCTCGAGCTCGGACACGACGAACCACGTGCGGCCCGAGGGCGTCGAGGCGAGGCGGTCGCCGACCGCGAGCGTCTGCCACTCCGGGCGGATCTCCTCGACGCTCGGCCGCCCCGCGTTGTCGAGGCGGTCGAAGCTGTAGAAGCCGGCGCGGTCGGAGCCGATCTGGACGAGCCACTGCCAGACGGCGTCCGGCGGCGCGTCGACCGTCGTCGCCATCGTCCAGGCGCCGCCGGCGTCCGGGACGACGTCGTCACCCGGAAGCGCGCGGTTGCGCTCCCAGCGCGTCGCGCCCGTGTTCCGCAGCGTCACCCGCGAGAGCGCGAACACGCCCAGGGCCGCGAGGGCGAGCGTTCTGACCTTCATGTCTCCTCCTTGTTCCCGGCTACCGTCGGCGCGCGCGGCCCGCGTGCCATCGGGTCGAACTACGGAGCCGCGGCGACGGCGATCTCGCCGGCGAGGCGCGCGTTCCCGGCGACGAGCGCCCTATTCGCGCGCTGGGTGCGCCCGCCGCTCTCGCGGTGGAGATAGGAGAGGACGAACGGCGTCACGGCCTGTCCGGTGACGCCCTCGTCGTGCGCGGCGCGGAGCGCCGCCTCGATCAGCGGCTCGACGTCGTCGAGCGGCTCGTCCGGCGGGCGGCCGAGCAGGAGCCCGCCGCCGCCGAGCTGCCAGTGCGCCGACGCGACCGCCGCCGTCTCCGCCGCCGTCTCGACGCGGGCCGACACCGGCGGCCCGCCCGTCGCCGCGTAGAAGAGGGGCAGCGTGTCGACGCGGAAACCGAGCACGGGGACGCCGAGCGACTCGAGCAGCTCCGCGGTCGCGGGCACGTCGAGCAGCGACTTCACGCCGGCCGAGGCGACGAGCGCGGGCGTGCGCGCGAGCTGGCCGAGGTCGGCCGACACGTCGGGCGGATCCGGGAAGCCGCGGTGGACGCCGCCGAGTCCGCCGGTCGCGAGCCAGCGGATGCCGACGGCGCGCGCGACCGCGAGTGTGCCGCCCACCGTCGTCGCGCCGACGGCGCCCTGCGCAGCCGCCGCCGCGAGGTCGCGCGGCCCGACCTTGCGCGCCTCGGCCGTGAACCGCCCGAGCTCGTCCTCCGTCAGCCCGACGACGATCTCGCCGTCGAGGACGCCGACCGTCGCGGGCACCGCTCCCGCCGCGCGCACCTGCCGCTCGGACTCGAGTCCGACCTCGACGCCCTCGCCGGGCGGGAAGCCGTGCGCGACGAGCGTCGTCTCGAGCGCGACGACCACGCCGGCCGCCGCGCGCACCTCGTCGGAGATCCGGATCACGGCATCGACCCTACTGTGGCGACGCACCGCGCCGCCGCCTCGAGCCCGCGGCGCGCCGCCTCCTCGAGCGAGCCGCCGAGGAGGAAGCCGGCCGCGAGCGCGTCGCCCGCGCCGGTCGTGTCGACGACCTCCGCCTCGACCGGCGCGAGGTCGAGCCGCGCGTCTGCGGTGACGACGGTGCAGCCGCGCGGCCCGCGCTTGATCACGCCGACGGGCGCGGTGAGGTAGGCCCCTCCGAGCATCTCCCATTCCGCCTCGGTCGCGAACAGGACGTCGGGCGCGAGCTCGTCGAGGAGCGCGCGGAACCGCACCGGCCCGTACGAGCGGATCTCCGTCCAGGCGGCGACGTCGACCGACACACGGGCGCCCCGGCCGCGCGCGAGCCGTGCCGCGAGCAGCGCCGTCGTCGCGATCGGCTCGCGGAGGAGCGCGTAGCCGGACACGTGCAGCACGTCGCAGTCGAGCCACACCTCGTCGAGCTCGTCCGGCGCGAAGCTCGGCGCGACGCCTCGGTCGGACGCCATCGAGCGGCCGCCGTCCGCGCCGACGATCGAGACGACGACGCCCGTCGCCCCCTCGCCGACCGGCCCGACGAGCTCGACGCCGCGCGCCGCGAGCTGCGCCGCGACGAGCTCGCCCGTCGCGTCGCTCCCGCGCTTGGCGATGCAGCGCGCCTCCGCCTCGAGGGTCGCCGCCCAGGCGGCGACGTTCGCCGCCTGGCCGCCCGCGCCGGTGCGGGTCCGCGCGCGCACGTCGTCGCCCGCGGCGAGCGGCTCGTCGAGCCGCACGATCACGTCGAGCATCAGGTCGCCGAGCGTCGCGATCCGCATTCGTAGAATCGTCCCATCGATGCGTGACGGCAGGGATCGGCTGCTCGGACGCGACGTCGACGCGGTCAAGGGGTGGATTGGAGGACAGATGTCCGGACGCCCAGGACGTTGAAGGCGGTGGTCGGACGCGCGAAGCCCCTCAGCGTGAACTCGCCGGCCGATTCCACGTCGACCCGATTCTCGATCTCTGCGTAGAGACGCTGCGTGATCAGGATCTGCCCGCCTGTGGCCTCGTCCGCGAGCCGGGACGCCACGTTCGTCACCGTGCCGATCGCGGCGTAGTCGGAGCGTCCCTCGAAGCCCACCTCACCGCAGGTCGCGTAGCCGAGCGAGATGCCGATGCCGAGATCGAGGTCGTAGCCGCGCCTTCGCCAGAGAGGTGTCAGGCCGGCCGTCTCGTCGCGCAGCGCGCAGGCGAGACGAACCGCCTGCAGTGGCGCGTCGGCGAGCTCGATCGGGTCGTTGAAGAAGAGCTGGACGCCGTCGCCTTCGAGGAAGCCGACCGTGGCGTCGAACCGTTGCACGAGCCGGCCGATCGCGCCGTGGAACTCGCGGAGCACGCGCATCAGCTCCTCCGGCTCCACGGCGTCGGCGAAGTTCGTCCACCCGCGGAGGTCGGCGAAGAGCATGGCCACCTGTCTGCGGTGGCTCCGCAGGATCGTCTCGTCCCCCGAGGAGACGATCGCGTCGGCGAGCTGAGGGGAGAGGAACCTCCGCAGCCGTCGAAGCCTGCCGAGCTCCGTCACCTGCGCCTGCACCCGCTCCTCGAGCGTGCGGTTCAGCTCGGCGAGCTCCGCGGTCTGCGCCTTGATCGTGTCGTGGTAGCGCTTGATGCGGAGCAGCGACCGCACGCGCGTGAGCAGCTCGTCGTGATTGAACGGCTTCGGGATGAAGTCGTCCGCGCCCGCCTCGATCGCCTTCGTCTTCTCCTGGCCGATGCTCGACGTGACCATGATCACCGGCAGCATCGCGGTCTCCCCGTTCGCGCGAAGCCTGCCGCAGACGGCGTAGCCGTCCATGCCGGGCATCAGCACGTCGAGCAGGATCAGGTCGGGCTGCTCCGACTCGACGAGCTCGAGCGCGGCGATGCCGTCGCTTGCGGTCAGCACGTCGTAACCGCGCGGTGTGAGCACCGCCTCGAGCAGGCGGAGGTTCTCGGGGACATCGTCGACGACGAGGATCTTCGGCTGCCGCTCGTCAGTCACGGCCGCAGTGCTCCCGCACGGCGGCGATCAGCTCGGTGACGTCCACCGGCTTGGACAGGTAGCCGTCGAAGCCGGCGTCGAGGAAGCGTTCCCGGTCGCCGTGCATGGCTTGCGCAGTGAGGGCGAGAACGGGGATCGCGGCGGTTCGCTCGTCGCGCCGCAGGCGCGCGAGAGCCTCGACACCGTCAATCCCCGGAAGTTGCACGTCCATCAGCACGAGCGCCGGCGCCTGCGACAGAGCCAGCTCGATCGCGTCCTCGGCCCTCGTCGCCTCGAGCGTCCGGTACCCGGTCGCCTGCAGCACGTCGCGCACGAGCTTTATGTTCTTCTCGTTGTCCTCGACGACGAGGACCTGCTCGCCGGCCACCGTCACGCCTCCCCGAGCGGCAGCGTGAAGACGAAGCGGCTCCCTCGGCCGGGCTCGCTCTCCACCCAGATGCGGCCGCCGTGGAGCTCGACCAGTCGCCGGGACAGCGCGAGCCCGAGCCCGGTCCCCTCCCGCTCCATCACCCCGACGTCGGTCTGCTGGAACTCCTCGAAGATCCGCTCCTGGTCTTCAGGCGCGACACCCGGGCCCGTATCGGTCACCGAGATCTGCGCCTCCTCGCCGACCCGCTCCGTCGCGACGACGACGCTGCCGCCCTCCGGCGTGAACTTGACCGCGTTCGAGAGCAGGTTGAACGCGATCTGGCGCACGCGCCGCTCGTCCCCCTCGACGATGTCGACGTCGGGCGCCGACTCCAGCGACAGCCGGACGCCGCTCTTCGCGGCCGGCTCGCGCACCATCACGACACCGCGCTCGAGAGCCTCGCGCAGCGAGAACGCGGCCACCTCGAGCTCGACCTGGCCGGCCTCGACCTTCGACAGGTCCAGCACGTCGTTGATCAGCGACAGAAGGTGGTTGCCCGACGAGAGGATGTCGTCGAGGTATTCCTGCTGCTTCTCGTTGATCTCGCCGAACAGCCGCTGTCGCAACACCTGCGAGAAGCCGATGATCGCGTTCAGCGGGGTGCGCAGCTCGTGCGACATGTTGGCGAGGAACTCGCTCTTGTGACGGCTCGCCGCCTCGAGCTCACCGTACAGCCGCCGCAGCTCGTCGTTCATGCGGTTCACGTTGGCGGCGAGCGAGCCGAGCTCGTCCTGGTTCGGCACGTCGAGGCGGCCGGAGAAGTCGCCCTCGGCGATCTCCGCCAGGCGGGACTCGGTGCGCTGGATCGGGTCGACGAGTGCCCACGACAGGAACAGGCCGAGGCCAAGCGCGAGGAGGACGCTGATCCCGCCGACGGCGACGAACAGATCGCGTGATGAGACATACGCATGGTGGTTCGCCGCGATGAGAACCGCGGTCTCGGCGCTCGTGCGCTGTGCGAGATTGGTCGCACGGTTGACCAGGTCGTTGTCGGCGGCGATCGCAGTCGCGAGGAACGGCTGGGCCGTATAGCCCTTGACTCCGCGGCTGTCGAGCGTCTTGATCTTGGCCAGTGCGCGGTCGACGGTGGCGTAGTCGCGCCGGATCCGTCCGAGCACGAGCTCGTCCGCGGGCGGCGGCACGAAGCCGAACGTCGACTCGTCCGCGCCGACCTCGACCTGGGACAGCGCGAAGCTGGCATCGTCGTCGGAAAGAATCCAGCGCCGTCCTCCCGGTAGGTTCGGTCCGCCCGTGTACCCCGTCACGAGGGGCCGGCCGGCGGCGCGCACGGCGAGCATCATGCGCATATCCGTCGCGTACGCCGCGAGCGTCTGGTAGGCCGACGAGCGGAGCTGGATCGTCCCCAGCGTCTCGACGCGTGCGTTCGCCTGGCCGAGGACGCGCAGCCCGAGCACGGCGACGAGGACGAGCAGCGCGGCGATGACGAGAAATGCGACGAGCAGCTTCGTGCGCACGTGCGCCGGCGCGCGGGCGACCGCGCCCACGATTCGATTCTTCGTCGCGGCGAGCGTCGGCCGCCTCCTCGGGGCGGGCGGCGTCTCGACCACCTCGGGCTGCACCATCGAGCCGCCCGGTTACTCGCTGAGCGTCGGGTTCGAGGCGACCGAGTCCACGATCAGCCACTTCCCGCCGATCTTCTGCACCGTGTGGTCGACGCCGACGACGTTGACCACCTTCATCGTCTTCGGGTCGAGGAAGTGGCACTGGAAGTAGAGCGTCCCCTTGTCACCGTTCACGGTCGTCTTCATCTTGTACGTCTGCGTGTCCGCGACCCAGTGGTTCTGAGGCGCGAACGCCTTGTTCTTGGTGGCGAACCAGTGCCTGATCTGCGCCTTCCCGGTGAGCGCCTGCTGGTCGATGTTGAAGACCGCGCCGGGAGCGAAGAGGGACATCATCAGGTTGAGGTTGTGCGTCGAGAGGGCCTCGTGGAACTTCAGCTCGATCTGGTCGATCTCGTAGAGGCTGGCCTCCCTCTGGATCGTCGCGTTCGCAGCCGAGGCATTGCTCGAGCCGCCGCAGCCTGCCGTCAGCGCCACAACCATCGCCCCCACGGCGCATGCACCGATGAGCGTGCGCGTCACGTGCTTCTCCTATCCTCGTCGCCTCGAAAGGATGTGACGATCGTGACAGCAGACGATGGGGGCGTCTAGGGGGCTAGCCTCCCGTCCCCGAGTGGGCTACCGGGCGATGCAGTGGCGGCGGACCTGGTTGGGGAAGTCCCGCACGTCGATCGGCTTCTCGATCGTCCCGGCGAAACCGGCGTCGTTCAGCGCCTCGCGCGCGCCGGTGACCGCCGTCAGGGCGACGACGGGGATGTGCGCGGTCGCGCGCTCGGCCTTCAGGCGCCGCAGGGCCTCGCTGCCGTCAAGGTCGGGCAGCCGGAGGTCCATCAGGACGACGTCCGGGAGCCGCTCGCCGGCGAGCGCGATCGCCTCCTCACCGGTCGCCGCCTCGAGCGTGTCGAACCCGGCGAACCCGAGAACGTCCCGGGCGAGCTTCCGGTTCCGGGCGTCGTCGTCGACGATCAGCACGATCAGGGGCGTCATCGACCGAGTCGTCCTAAGCTTGACGGATGCCGCTCCGTATCGTGCTCGCCGACGACCACTACCTCGTGCGCGAGGGCATGCGGCGCCTGCTCGACGCGCAACTGGACATCGAGGTGGTCGCTGCGTGCGGCGACCTCGACTCGCTGCTCGCCGCCGTGGAGACCGAGCTGCCCGACGTCGTCGTCACCGACATCCGCATGCCGCCGACCGGCGTCGACGAGGGCATCCGGGCGGCCGGGCTTCTGCGCGAGACGCACCCGGAGATCGGCGTAGTGGTGCTCAGCCAGTACGCCGACCCGCGCTACGCCCTCCCGCTGCTCGAGCACGGGACCGAGGGCCGCGCGTATCTGCTCAAGGAGCGGGTGGATGACGTGGAGCAGCTCGTCGGCGCGATCGGCGCCGTCGCCGAGGGCGGCTCGGTGGTGGATCCGAAGGTCGTCGAGGCGCTCCTCGCCGAGAACGCACGCGCCGAGCGCTCGCCGCTCAACGACCTGACGCCGCGCGAGCATGACGTGCTGCGTGAGATGGCCTCCGGAAAGAACAACGCCGCGATCGCCGCCACGCTGTTTCTCACCGAGCGCTCTGTCGAGAAGGTGATTCACTCGATCTTCCTCAAGCTGGGACTCGGCTGGGAGACGACCGTGCACAAGCGGGTGACAGCGGTGGTCATGTACCTGGCCGAGGGCGGCTCATGACGTGACGGGCAGCCATCCCGCGACGCGAGCCGGAGCGACCTCGAGTGCTCCGCCGAGAGCGTCCATGCGGCCGGCGAGCGGATCGAGCGCACCGGAGTCGACGCGGGCGCCGGCCAGCGCGACCTCGAACTCGAGAACGCCGTCCCTCGTCCGGACGGCCACCGTCGCGCGGGAGCTCTCGCCCTCGGCTGCCGCGAGCGTCGCCACGCAGCAGCGGTAGACCGTCACCGCCACCTCCGGGGGCACGACGCCCTCGAGGGCTCCCTCGACACGGGTCGGAATCGGCGCGGCGGCGGCGGCCATGCGCAGCGCCGCGACGAGTCCCTGCGTGTCGAGCAGCGGCGGGTGGATGCGCTGGGCGACCTCGCGGACCTCGTCGAGCGCCTGTCCGACGTCGCCCCGCAGGTCGTCGAGGAGCTGAGCCGCCGCCTGTGGATCCGTCTCGACGAGGCGACGGGCAACCTGCAGGTTGCCCGCGAGGGCGATGAGCTGCTGCTGGATCCCGTCGTGCAGCCCGCGCTCGATCGCGCGCCGCTCATCGTCGTCTGCGAGGAGGAGTGCGCGCAGCGTGTCCACCAGACGGTTCTCCGCTATCCGGCCTGCGCCGTCAAGGGGGCCAGCACCGTGGGGGACCGAGAAGGCAGCCGCCGCCAATTCGCCTGCCGCCCCCGTGGGGCACCCGAGCCTCCGGCTCTAGCGTCGGCCCGAAGCTCCGCGCCGCTCGGCGACGGAGGCACAGAGGAGCCGATGGAGATCGACGGGAGGTATGCGATGAAGCGGTTGATCCTCGTACTGGTCGTTGGCGCTGCCGCTGCGTGGGCGGCGGTTGCACTGGCGACCCCGGGGCAGGGCCAGTCGAACAAGATTCTCTCGGTGGGGGCGCTGAACGAGGTCCTGGCGTTCAACACGGGCCTCACGGCGGACGCGAGCGGAATCTCGTGGGGCAGCACGAAGTACTCGGCCGACCAGCTGCCGGAGTTCCTGATGCGTCTGCGCAACGCGGGCGTGACGAACCTCGGTGAGTGGTTGAACCTGCACCCGCTGGTGTCGGCGAAGTTCGGGATGCTCCCGGTCGGGGTGTTGCGGTCGCCGGAGATCGTCACGCAGCAGGCGACGTTCGCGCCAGGGGCGACCTCGGGCTGGCACACCCATCCCGGCTATCTGAGCGCGACGGTGGTGTCGGGCCAGGTGGTCCGGTACGGGACGGACTGCTCGTCGCAGACGTTCACGGCGGGCCAGTCGTTCTACGAGACGGGCGCGCATACGTTCGTGGTGAAGAACCAAGACACCAGCGTGCCGGCGGTGGTGATGGTGACCTTCGTCGTTCCGGGCGGCACCCCGACGACGGCGCTTCGAATCGACGAGGCGCAGCCTTCGACCTGCAACCAGTGATGCGGCGCGGTGGGGCTGCGGGCGCCCGGCGGGCGCTTGCAGCCCTCGCCGTGATCGCGACCGGGGCCGCGCTTTCGGCCCCGGTCGTGCGGGCCGACGGCGACCCGGCGAGCGATTATCTGCTGCTGCAGAACGTCTACCTGCCCGTCCAGGCGCCCTCGCAAGCCGCGAGCGCGGCGCTCGAGCAGGCCGCCGACGAGGTGTACGCCCACGGCGACCGGGTCAAGGTCGCACTGATCTACACGGCCGACGACCTGGGGGCGATCCCGTCGCTCTACGGCGAGCCCGACGAGTATGCGCACTATCTCGGCGTCGAGCTCGGACTCTGGTATCTCGGGCCGCTGCTCGTCGTGATGCCGGCCGGTTTCGGCGTCTACGACGGCGGCCGTTCGACCGCCGCAGAGGAGCAGGTGCTCCGTTCGGTCCCGCTCTCGGCGGCGAGCCCGGACGAGCTCACCCGCAGCGCGACCGTCGCGCTGCAACGCCTCGAGGCCGCCGGCGCGCTCCACTCACCCGACATCAGGGCCCCGCTCGTCACCGCCTACCCCGCGACCGCAACGCGAGGAAAGCCCGCCACCCTGCGCTTCGACCTCTTCGACGACAGCGGCCGCAGCAAAGCCGTCGTCCGCATCTACGAGAACGGCTCCCCGATCGCGACGCTGAGCTCTCCCATGGCATTCGAGATCGGCACCCGTAAAGCCGCCGTCCGCTGGCCGGTGCCGCACAAGCTTCGCAGCCGGCAGCTCCGCTTCTGCGTCGTCGCCACCGACCGGTCCGGAAACCGGAGCAAGCCGGTCTGCGCACCGTTCCTTCGTGTCAGCTGACGACGATCCACCTGGGCAGCGGCGCTCTCGGGAGCGCATCGCTTTGGCACTAGGTTGGTACCTACTGGCGCTCCGAGCAGACACCAACCCGTCCGAACCCGCTGCTTGAATCTCGCGTAATGCTGCGGATTCCCCTAGCCCGTACGAACGATTCCGTGCCCTCGCTTACACTCGTCCCATGGACGGCGACGACCGGCGCGGGCGTGCGCGCTCGTTCCTGATCGGGGGCATCGTCGGCGCCTCGGCGGCGATCGCCACGGCGCGCCGGCGCGGCGCCGCCGCCCGCCGCCGCAGCGAGCGCCGGGTCAGGCTCGCCGGGCTCGCGGCCTTCGAGCACGCGCCGTGCTTCCGCGAGCTCGTCGGCGAGGACGAGCGCGACGACTGACCGGTCGGCGCAAGTGCCGGAATCCGCTCGCGCGGATTCCGGCACGCGCGAAGACCCCTGAAGCGGCCGCATTCGCGGCCGGACGTCTCACATCAGGCCTTCAGTGCCCCGGGACGGGCCGCGACGGCGTCGCCGCGACCGGCTCCAGCCGCTGCTCCGGCGTCAGCGACGGCAGCCACTCGAGCCAGCGAGGCATGTACCAGTTCCACTCGCCGAGAACCTTCATCGTCGCCGGGAGCAGCACGCCGCGGATGATCGTCGCGTCGATCAGCACCGCGAGCCCGAGCCCGACGCCGAGCTGCTTCATCATGATCAGCTCCAGCGTCCCGAAGATGCCGAAGACGGCGACCATGATGATCGCCGCGCTCGTCACCGTGCCGGCCGTCCGCCGGATCCCGCGCGACACCGCCTCCTCCGTCGGGAGCCCCGCGTCGCGCAGCTCCTTGATCCGGCTGAGGATGAAGACGTGGTAGTCCATCGACAGCCCGAACAGCACGACGAACAGGAACATCGGCAGCCATGACGTGATCGCGCCGTTGGTCGTGAACCGGAGGATCCCCTCCGCCCACGTGTGCTGGAAGATCAGCACGAGCAGGCCGTACGCGGCGCCCACGGACAGCAGGTTCAGAATGATCGCCGTCACCGGGATCACGACCGAGCGGAACGTCATCAGCAGCAGCAGGAACGCGAGCGCGAGCACGAACGCGATCACCCACGGCATCCGCGACTTCATCTGCTGGTTGAAGTCTCGCGTCCCGGCCGTCGCGCCTCCGACCGCGTAGCTGACGCCCGCGACCTTGCCGAGCGTCCGCGGGATGACGACGTGGCGCAGCGTTGCCAGCGCCGCGAGCGACGCCCGGTTGTCGCCGTTCCCCTGGAGCGGGATCAGGACGTCCGCGACCGTGTTGTCGGGGCTGATCCTGACGAGGATCGGACGGAACATCTGACCCGTCGCGACCGCGGACAGCTCGAGGTTCTGGATCGCCGTGGTGATCGCCGGCGTGCGGACGTTCGGCGCGCGCACCACGACCTCGGCCGGCGTCGGCGCTCCCGGGAAGGTCGCGATCACGGCCTTGTACGTCTTGATGATCGGCATGTCGCTCGGCATGTCGGTGAAGCTCGGCAGCTTCGTGTGCATCGAGAGCGCCGGCGACGCGGCGGCGAGCAGCAGCCCGGCCGCGACGGAGATCCACAGCAGCGGCCGGCGCAGCACGCGGTCGAGGACGTAACCCCAGAAGCGCGACTCGCCGGCGGCGTGCTTGCGCCGGCCGAAGTACGGAACGCGACCCCGGTCGACCCGGTCGCCGAGCTTCGACAGCGACGCGGCGAGGACGGTCACCGAGCCGATGACGGCGCAGAGGACGACGAGCATCGTCCCGAGCGCCATCGCGGTGAAGATGCGGTTGCCGGCGATGAACATGCCGGCCATCGCGATCAGCACCGTCGCGCCCGAGATCAGCACGGCCTGGCCCGACGTCGACGCCGCACGCAGCAGCGCGGGACGCGGCTCGTTCCCGGCCGCGCGCTCCTCGCGCTCGCGGCGCAGGTAGAAGAGCGAGTAGTCGACGCCGACGGCCATCCCGATCAGCAGGATCACCGACGACACCGACTGGTAGTCGCCCGCGTAGACGTGCGTGACGATCGAGAACAGCCCGAACGACGCGAGCACGGCCGAGAACGCGAGCAGCACGGGCAGCCCCGCGGCGACGAGCGCGCCGAACGACACGAGCAGGATCGCCAGCGTGATCGGGATCGTCAGCCGCTCCGCGTTCGCGAAGTCCTTCGTGAACCGCTTCCCGAGCTCGTAGTTCGCGCTCGCCTGGCCCACCTCGCGGACGGACAGCGCCGGATACGCCGACTGGACGCCGGCGACCGCGGCGAGCATCGGCGCGACCTTGTCCTTGGACGTGTTCGGGTCGCCCTTGATCGTGAACTGGACGAGCACGGAATGTCCGTCGCGGGAGATCTGGCCGCCGCCGTTCGGCAGCACGCGCGGGTCCTGGATGTTCGTGACGTTCGGCTGGAGCGAGAGCGTCTGGACGAGGCCGCCGATCGCCGACTGGAAGAGCGGATCGGAGGCCGTCTGCGTGCGGCTCTGGACCAGCACGACCTCGGTCGTGGGCTGCATGAAGCCGGCCTGCTCGAGGGTTCGGACCGCTCTCGCGGTCTCGCCCGACGCGTAGTCGGAGTCCCGCATCTGCACGTGCCCGACCGCGCTGCCGACCATCCACGCGGCCACGGCGAACACGAGCCAGCCGAACAGCGCGGTCTTCCAGTGCTCCGCGCTCCACCTTCCCGCGCGCCCGGCGAGATTCAGCCCGGTGTCCATCGTCGATCTCCTCCGTGACCCCGATCTGTTTCTCCGACCGTCGGACGGGCCGTCACAGGCGGCATCGGTGCGATCGCGGATACCGCTCGGGGATTGACCGCGCAGGCTTTACAAAGGAGCCCGGCGGCCCGCTGCGAAGCCTCTGCCCGTGCGCGGGAGGACCGTCGTCGCGCTGCTCGCGGCCGCGCTGCTCTCGGTGGGGACGGCGTCGGCGGGGGCGCCGCCGTGGACCGGGCGCTGGACCGGGACGTACGTCGTCCGCCCGGGGGACACGCTGAGCGGGATCGCGCTCCGCTACCGGGTCTCGCTCGCGCAGCTCGCCGCCGCGAACGGGCTCGACCCGGCGAGGTTCCTCCTGATCGGCACGCGCCTGCGGATCCCGGCCGCCGCGGGCGCCGCCCTCGACCTCGCGCACGTCGTCCAGAGCGATCCGTACGTCCACGGCGCCGTCGGCTACGACGTCAGCTACCCGAACTGCGCGCGGCGCACGCCGGCCGCGAGCGCGTTCGCCGTGATCGGGCTGAACTGGGGGCGGCCGTTCACGGCGAACCCGTGCTTCGCGCGCCAGTGGGCGGCGGCGCGGCCGCCGCGGAGCGTCTACGTCAACACCGCCTACCACCGCGTCCTCCTCCGTCACGTCACGCCGGAGTGCGCCGCGGCGGGACGGAGCCGGCCGCTGCGACCGGCGGTGCAGCGCGCGTACGCGGTCGGCTGCAGCGAGGCGGTGGCGGCGCTGCGGCTGCTGGGCTCGACGCAGCCGCTCGCGATCTGGCTCGACGTCGAGCCCGGGAACACGTGGTCGTCGCGGACGGCGCTCAACCTCGCCACGCTGAAGGGGATGCTGACGCAGCTCCTGTCGCAGTCGCCGCATCCGGTGATCGGCGTCTACTCGGACGCGGCGTCCTGGCGGCGGATCACCGGCGGCTGGCGCTCGCTCGGCCTCCCCGAGTGGGTGGCGACCGGCGCGCCCGATCCGCCGGGATGCCCGGCCGCCTTCGCCGCGGGACCGGTCTGGCTGAGCCAGAGCACGGACGGCCGGCTCGACGCCGATCGCGCGTGTTGAGCCGGGGAGGCCCCCTGGTACCCTCCCAACCGCTTTGCCCATCTACGAGTACCGGTGCCCGAACGGCCATGTCTTCGAGCGCTTTCAGGCGATCACCGCGCCCGCGCCGGAGGTGTGCGACGTCTGCGGCGCGAGCCCGGTCGAGCTGGTGCTCTACCCGGTCGCGATCCACTACAAGGGCTCGGGCTTCTACTCGACCGACTACGGCAAGGGCAAGGCGGCGAAGGCGAAGGAGGCCGCCGGCGGCGACTCCGGATCCTCGTCCGGCGGCTCCTCGGAGACGAGCGCGGCGAGCAGCTCGTCCGAGAAGAAGGCCGCGGCGGGCGGCGACTAGCGTGAGGCGATGAGCTTCGCGGTCCCCGCCGACGCGTACGACCGCTTCATGGGCAGGTACTCGACGCGGCTCTCCGCGCAGCTGGCGGATCTCGCCGGCGTGCGGAGCGGTCAGCGCGTGCTCGACGTCGGCTGCGGCCCCGGCGCGCTGACCGCGGAGCTCGTCGGACGGGTCGGCGCGCCCGCGGTGTCGGCCGTCGATCCGTCGGAGCCGTTCGTCACGGCGGCGCGAGAGCGGCATCCCGAGGTCGACGTGCGGCAGGCCGGCGCGGAGAGCCTGCCGTTCGAGGGCGCGAGCTTCGATGCGGCGCTCGCGCAGCTCGTCGTCCAGTTCATGGCCGACCCGGCGGCGGGCGTCGCGGAGATGCGGCGCGTGACGAAGCCGGGCGGCGTCGTCACCGCCTGCGTCTGGGATCACGGCGGCGGCGGCGGCCCGCTCAGCCCGTTCTGGGAGGCTGCGCGCGACCTCGACGGCGGGTCGGACGGCGAGTCGCACGGCGTCGGCGCGAGCGCGGGCGACCTGGCGCGGCTGTTCGAGTCGGCGGGCCTGTCGGCGGTGGAGGAGACCGGGCTGTCGGTCGCGGTCACGCACCCGAGCTTCGAGGAGTGGTGGGAGCCGTACGAGCTCGGCGTCGGCCCGGCCGGGTCGTACGTCGCCGCGCTCGAGCCGGAGCGGCGGGCCGCGCTGCGAGAGC
This sequence comes from Gaiellaceae bacterium, assembly GCA_035541175.1. Lineage (GTDB taxonomy): Bacteria > Actinomycetota > Thermoleophilia > Gaiellales > Gaiellaceae > Palsa-739. Next base: position 9,940 of record DATKNT010000120.1, on the reverse strand, counting down.
ACTGCCGGAGCCGGCTTCCGGATCCGCCGTTCGCGGTCACCGCGCGCGCGTGGGCGGCGCGCGGCGTCGCGTGAGCGCCGTGTCAGATGCCCATCGGCCCGGTTACGCGAGCCTGACGACTCTGCGACGCGTCTCGCCGTAGTTGCCCGCAGCGGCCGTGCGGACGGCCGCGGATGGGCGGGCCAGTCGGCGGGCGACGCTGGCCCGGAAGGGAGGTGTGGCACATGGCAAGCGTCTCGCACGAGCCCGTGCGGGCCGGGCGCGAGCGGCCCGAGTGGGCCGAGTTCCTGCGGATCCGGGAGATGTGGGCGTCGCTCGCGATCGTCGCGATGTGGCTGGCGGTCCTGTTCAGCTCCGTGTACGGCCCGAGCTTCGTGAGCACGACGGGCGGCGGCACGAACACGACGACGGTCCCGTCCGGGGTCGCCGTCGCGCTGTTCGCGTTCCTCGGCACCGTCTCGGTGGCGAAGTACGGCTTCGGCCGCGACAAGGAGTAAGCGCCTAGCGGTTCGGGTACATCCGCGCGAGCGCTGCGTTCGCGTCCGGGTGCTCCTGCTTGCGCAGCCTGACGTGACGGCCGTCGCCGGACCAGATGTGCATCCGTCCGCGCGCGTCGGTGCACGTCCAGATGCAGCGGAGAGGCATGCCGTCGGCGAGCTGCGCGTGGACCGGAACCGAGACGGACTCGCCGGGCCGGAGGTGGCCGACCGGCCCGGTGACGACCGCGCCCGCCGCGTCGACGAGCGAGTACGCGATGTCGTGAGCGTCGCCGCCGCCGACGTTCGTGAGCTCGACGGAGCGCTCGCCGGGGTCGTTCACCCAGAGTGCCGAGAGCGCGGGGGCGCCGCGCCGGAGCAGGCCGAAGCGCCGGACGAGCGCCTTCTGCGCCTGCGGCGGCGGGTACGGGCTGCCGGCGGTCACGCTCCGGAGTGTGGAGACGGCAGGCCGTCGGAACAAGCCGTGCCCGGCTCGTCGACCCGAAGCGGACGCGCGTGAGTCACGCTCCGCCGGCGGATCGCCGCGGCGATGGACGTGAAGGTCTCGTGCGGCAGCACGATCCGGCCGCACCGGTCGACCGCGGCCGGGCGGTGGCCGGCCGAGACGCCCGGCCGGGAGGTATGGTCGGCGCATGCCGGAGAGGTCTCCCTCTGAGCTGATCGACGCGAGGATCGAGGAGCTCGGCGACTGGCGGGGCAGGACCCTGTCCCGGGTGCGCACGCTGATCCACCAGGCCGACCCCGACGTGGTCGAAGAGTGGAAGTGGGTGAAGCCGACCAGCGGTGGGACTGCGGTCTGGTCCCACGACGGCGGCATCTGCACCGGTGAGGTGTACAGGGACAAGGTGAAGCTCACCTTCTTCAAGGGCGCGTCGCTGGAGGACCCGTCGGGCCTCTTCAACGCCAGCCTCGAGGGGAAGGTCAGACGTGCCGTCGATTTCCACGAGGGCGACAGCGTCGACGAGAAGGCGCTGAAGGCTCTCGTTCGCGCCGCCGTCGCCCTGAACGTGTCCTGAGCCGGCGTCAGTCGCCGGCGCGACCCTACTTGAGCTGCTGGTTCCCGACCGCGCAGCCCGGCGCGAACAGGTTCCCGGTCGGCGGCAGCTGCGGCGCCGAGTTGCCGAGCACCTCCTGCACCACCTGGATGTTCTCCTCGCTGCCGGTGATGTAGCCGTTGCCGGTGGCGCTGCCGCCGAGCCGGCAGTGGAGGACGCTGCCCGCCCGGAATTTCACCCAGGCCAGCTGCGCCAGCTCCCACGTGGACAGGTCGGTCGAGAGCGGCGCCATGTACGACGAGCCGTCGAACGGCAGCGTGACGAACGTGCCGGCGCTGGCGAGCTTCGACAGCGTCGCCTGCATCACCTGCTGCTGATGTGCCCCTCGGCTGATGTCCGTGTCGGCCGGGTTGAGCCGGTTCTCGCGGATCCGCGAGTAGATCAGCGCCGTGTGCCCGTTCATGTGCGTCATCCCCTTGTCGAACCGCCAGCCCTGCCACTCGTTGCAGCGCGCCTGCGTCGGGTACGGGCAGTCGAAGCGGTTCGAGAGGATGTTCTCCGGCACGTTCACGTCGATGCCGCCGACGGCGTCGATCAGCTTCACGAAGGCGCCGAAGTCGACGACGACGACGTGGTTGACGCGCAGCTGCGAGCCGAGCAGGGTGTCGACCGTCTCGATTGCGAGCTTCGGCCCGCCGGCCTGCATTGCCGCGTTGATCTTCGAGTAGCCGACGCCGGGGATGGTGACGCCGAGGTCGCGCGGGATCGAGAGGTAGACGAGCCGGTGGCGGCCGGGATCGGTGCGCAGCAGCATCATCGAGTCCGAGTGGTCGTCGGTGCTCCGCCCGAGCTGGCCGTTCGTCGCGTGGTCGGTGCCGAGCAGCAGGATGTTCGTCGGGGTCGAGAGCAGCAGGCCGTTCTGCTTCGCCAGCGCGTCGGTCGTCCCGGCGGGCAGGCGCTTGTTCGCCGCGGAGACGCCGCTCCGCACGGACAGGTACCCGGCGACCGTCCAGACCAGGAGCAGGACGACGAGCCCGAGGACGGTGACGAGCGCGATCCGCTTCCAGCTCCAGCGCCGCGGCGGCTGCCCGCGGCCCGCTCGCGGCGGCCCGCCGTTGCGGCGGTCGGGCTCCTTCGCGCGCCGCGACGGGCGCTCGAGCGGCACCTGACCCTTCGTGCGGCCGCCGCGGTAGACGCGGTACGGCTTCTCTCCGGAGGCGGCCATCCGGCCGACAACGGTACCGACTCCGGGCGTCGGCGCCCGTCTACTCGCGCATCAGTAACGCGGCGGCCTCGCGTTCGAGGTCGATGTAGGGCTCGCCGCTGACGTCGACGGCGACGCGCCGGATCGTCCCGCCGGTGAAGGCCCACGGCTGGGCTCCCGGGTAGTCCTCGGTCACGCCGGAGCCGCCGTCGCGCCCGATGCAGAGCCCCTCGCCGCCGATCGTGAACTTGCCGGGCTGCGTCTTGATCTTCGCCTCGCCGACCTTCTTGTCGGCGTGCCACAGCGAGAGCGTCCCGACGGAGACGCCGGGCGGGTCCTCGCCCTCCTTGTCGAACGACGCGGAGAGGATCAGGTTCTCGCCGGTCGGAAGCTCCTCGCTCGCCACAACCACCTGCTGCGCCATTCCGACGAAGTTGTAGACGTAGTGCAGCCGGTTCTCCTTCACGTAGAGGGCGTGACCGCCGAACAGCGATCCGTGGGCGAAGAGCACGCCCTCCGCGCCCGGAGCGGGGAGGTCGACGAGCGCACCGATCGCGTAGGAGCGGTTGCGGATGTTGACCGCCTGCGACTCCGGGATCTCTGCCGTGTCCGGGAAGTACACGTAGCGGTCCCGCGGCGGCGAGAGCACAGGCCGAGGCGTCGTGAGGATCTCCAGCGCCGAGCGGTCGTCGAGCGGGAAGGCGCCGTTGGCGCCCGCCTCCGCGAACCAGAGGTTCACGAGCTCCCGGACCTTGTCCGGGTGCTCGGCGGCGAGATTGTGCAGCTCCGAGCGGTCGACCTCGGTGTGGTACAGCTCCCATTCGTCGTCGTTGAAGTTGCTCCAGCCGGCGATCGTCGGGTGGTTCGTGACCGCCTTCCAGCCGTCGTGCCAGATCGCCCGCGAGCCGAGCATCGCGTAGAACTGCGTCGACCTCGTCGACGGTGCCTTCGGATCGTCGAAGCTAGAGCGCATGCTGGCGCCGTCGAAGTTGCTCTGGACGTGGCCCTTGATCGTTTGCGGCGCCTCGACGCCGAGGACGTCGAGCACGGTCGGCACGAGGTCGACGGCATGGTGGTACTGGTGTCGGATCTCGCCCTTGGACTTCATCCCCGCCGGCCACGAGACGATGCACGGGTCGCACGTGCCGCCGTTGAACTCGTAGCGCTTCCACATCTTGAACGGCGTGTTGAACGCCATCGCCCAGCCGTTCGGGTAGTGGTTGTAGGTCTTCGTGCCGCCGATCTCGTCGATCAGCGGCAGGTTCGCTTCGATCGTGTCGGGGATGCCGTTCGTGATCTTCATCTCGTTGACCGAGCCGTTGGGGCCGCCTTCGCCCGAGGCGCCGTTGTCCGAGACGAGCATCACGAGCGTGTTCTCGCGCCAGCCCCACTCCTCGAGGAAGTCGAGCAGCCGCCCGATCTGGTCGTCGGCGTGCGCGAGGAAACCGGCGTAGACCTCGGCCATGCGGCAGAAGAGCTTCTTCTCGTCCGCCGAGAGCGAGTCCCATGGCCGCGTGACGTCGACCTCCGGGAACGGCTTGCCCTCGGGCCCGGTGCGCTCGGCCGTGCCGATCGGGTTGATCGGCGGCAGCTCGGTGTCGTTCGGGACGATCCCGAGCTCCTTCTCGCGGGCGAGTGTCTGCTCGCGGATCGCCTCGTAGCCCATGTCGAACCGGCCCTTGAACCTGTCGGCCCATTCCCTCGGGACGTGGTGCGGCGCATGGCACGCGCCGAGCGCGTAGTAGAGGAAGAAGGGCTTCTCCGGCGCGATCGCCTTCGAATCGCGGACGAACTCGATCGCCTTGTCCGTGAGGTCGACGCTCAGGTGGTAGCCCTGTTCCGGCGACGTGGGCTGGTCGACGAGGTGGTTGTCGTAGACGAGGTCGGGGTACCACTGGTTCGTCTCCGCGCCGAGGAAGCCGTACCAGCGCTCGAAGCCCCTGCCCGTCGGCCAGTTCCGCCGCGTCGAGGCGAGGTTCATCTCGTCCTCCGGGCAGAGATGCCACTTGCCCACCAGGTAGGTGTTCCAGCCGAGCTCGCCGAGGATCTCCGACAGCATCCCGTTCTCCGGCGGAATCGTGCCGCTTGCGTTCGGGAAGCCGATCGCCGCCTCGGTGATGCAGGCCATGCTGTTCCGGGTGTGGTTTCGCCCCGTCAGCAGGCACGCGCGGGTCGGGGAGCAGAGCGCGGTCGTATGGAACTGCGTGTAGCGGACGCCCTCGGCGGCGAGCTTGTCGATGTTGGGCGTCGGGACCGGCCCCCCGTAGCAGCTCATCGCGGAGAAGCCGACGTCGTCGAGGACGATGTAGACGACGCTCGGCGCCCCCTCCGGCGCCTTCGGCGGCTCGAACGGCGCCCAATCGGGCTGCGAGTCGCGGATGTCGACGTCGACGACGCCCTCGAACGGCTTGCTCATTGCTGCTCCCTTTCGATCGAGACTGTCGGCGCAGCCGACATGTGGCACCGCCCTGACACGGAATCTCACGGAGGCGGCTGGAGACCGCGTCATCCCATCGGGACGAACCGCGTGGGCGGCCGGGCAGGCCCACGGCTTGACTTACGGACGAGAAGCCGCCATCCGGAGACCAACGGTGGCGGCAGCGCGCGACGGCCGGGTCAGCCGCCCGTTCTCGCGGGCACGGGCGCGTCGAACTCGTACGCGGTCTCGCCGAGCTCGGCCTCGTCGAGCCCGCGCTCGTCCGCCGTCGTCACCCGCACCGGCGTGATCCGGTCGATCACGCGCAGCATCACGTACGTGAAGACGAAGGCGTAGAGCGAGCAGAGAAGTCCGGCGGTCACCTGCTTGCCGAAGAACGTCGCCGTGCCGTGGATCAGGCCCTGCGCCCCGTTCGGGTTCGTCGCCGTCCCCGCGAAGACGCCGAGGAGGATGATCCCGAGCAGGCCGCCGATGCCGTGGACGCCCCAGACGTCGAGGGCGTCGTCCCACTTCAGCCGCGTCTTCAGCTGGATGGCGGAGTAACAGACGAGCCCGGCGGCGATGCCGATGACGACCGAGGCCCAGATCGGGACGTAGCCGGCCGCGGGGGTGATGCAGGCGAGACCGGCGATCGCGCCCGTGAGCAGGCCGACGAAGTGCGGCTTGCGGGCGAACCCCCACTCGACGAACAGCCAGGTGACGGCGGCGAACGAGGCGGCGATGTCGGTATTGAGGAAGGCAAGGGAGGTGATGTCGTCGACCTTGAGTTCGCTGCCGGCGTTGAAGCCGTACCAGCCGAACCAGAGCAGCCCGGTGCCGAGGGCGATGAACGGGATGTTGTGGGGGAAGTCGATGAACTTGCGCCGCCCGACGTAGAGGACGGAAGCGAGGGCGGCCCAGCCGGCGCTGGCGTGGACGACGATGCCGCCGGCGAAGTCCTTGACGCCCCAGTCGGCGAGCATGCCGCCGCCCCAGATCATGTGCACGAACGGGTAGTAGACGAGCAGCTGCCAGACGACGAGGAAGATCAGGTACGCGCGGAAGGAGACGCGGTTCGTGAACGCGCCCGTGATCAGCGCCGGCGTGATGATCGCGAACATCATCTGGTAGGCGATCAGCACCACCAGCGGGATGTGCGACGGCGCGTACACCGACGACGGCTCGACGCCCTTCAGGAAGGCGTAGTGGAAGTTGCCGTAGATCGCGCCGCTGCCGCTGAAGCAGAGCGAATAGCCGACGAGCCACCACATCACCGTCGTGATCCCCATCGACGCGAAGCTCTGGATCATGATCGAGAGCGTGCTGGAGCGGCCGACCAGGCCGCCGTAGAAGAACGCGAGCCCCGGGGTCATCAGCATGACGAGGCTCGCAGCGAGAAGCATGAAACCGGTGTTGGCGCCGTTGATCACCGCGGATCCTCCGTTCGTCGGCCTGTCGAACGGCACCATCCGGGCGCGCCGGGCGGGCGCGCATCGGTGGCGACCCGCATCGCTGCGTAGCAACTACCGATTCGCGCGGCGTTACGGTAGGGACCGCGGCATGGACGGGACGCACGCCATCGGGGTCGACCTCGGGGGGACGAAGATCCTCGCCGGCGTCGTCACGCGGGGGGGAGAGGTCCTCCGCCGGCACGAGCGGGCGACGCCGACGGGCTCCCAGGCGGAGCTGCTCGCGGAGGTCGACGCGGCGATCGAGGCGCTCCGCGGGGACGACGGCGTCGGCGCGATCGGTCTCGGCATCCCCGGCACGATCGACGAGCCGCGCGGCCGCGTCTGGGTGGCGACGAACATTCCCCTCGCCGACGTCGACCTGCGCGACCGGATGGAGGCGAGGTTCGGGCTCCCGGTCGGCCTCGAGAACGACGCGAACGCCGCGACCATCGGCGAGTGGAAGGCGGGCGCGGCGCGCGGCGCGAGCGACGTCGTGATGCTGACGCTCGGCACGGGCGTCGGCGGCGGCATCATCGCGGGCGGCGCGCCGTTTCGCGGGGCCGGCGGCGCGGGGGGCGAGCTCGGGCACACGGTCGTGATCGCGCACGGCCCGCCGTGCCGGGGAGCGTGCACCGGCCGCGGCCATCTCGAGGCGGTCGCCTCGGGTCACGCGGCGACGCTCGCCGCGCAGGAGGCGTTCGGCCCGGGCGCCGACGCGCGGACGCTCGTCGACTTCGCGAACGAGGGCGACGAGACGGCGCAGGAGATCCTCGCAGGGATCGGCGACCTGCTCGGCATCGCGATGGGCTCGTTCGCGAACATCTTCAATCCCGCGCTGATCGTCCTCGGCGGCGGCTTCGGGGTGGCGGCGTGGGATCACCTGATGCCTGCCGCCGAGGCGTCGCTTCGCGTCGAGGCCTTCCCGCCGGCGCGCGACGCGGTGCGGGTCGTGCGCGCCGAGCTCGGCACCGACGCCGGCCTGATCGGCGCCGGCTTCGTCGCCTTCGAGGCGCTCGACGCGTGAGGCACGCGCTCCTCGTCCCCTTTCCCGAGCTCCTTCCGCTCGTCGAGCAATGGCTCGAGCGGACGGACGCGACGGGTCCGTCGCAGGGGATCCCGCCGCACGTGACCGTCCTGTCCCCTGCCCCGTCCGGGATCGGCGACGTGCTCGACGGCTTCGAGGCGTTCGACGTCGTGTTCCGCGAGACGCGCCGCTTCGTCGACGTCGTCTATCTCGCTCCCGAACCCGCGGAGCCGTTCGTCGCGCTGACACGGGCCGTGTGGGGCCGGTTCCCCGACTGGCCGCCGTACGGGGGCCAGTTCCTGCCGGAGATCACCCCGCACGTGACGGTCGCGTGGGGCGCGCTGCTCGACGAGGCGGAGGTGGACCTCGGGCCGCGGCTCCCGGTCCGGGCGCGCGCGTGCGAGGCGGTCCTCTTCGGCGAGGTCGAGCCGGGCCGCTGGGAGCGGCAGGCCTCACATCCTCTCCGCTGATGCTCGCCGTCTGCGCCACGCCGATCGGGAACCTCGACGACGTCACGCTCCGGGTGCTCGCCGAGCTCCGCGAGGCCGACGTCGTGCTCTGCGAGGACACGCGGCACACGCGCGTGCTGCTGGACCGGCACGGCATCCGGGCGCGGCTGCTCTCGTACCACGAGCACAACGAGGCGGCGCGGACGGCGGAGCTGCTGCCGCGGCTCGAGGCGGGGGAGCGCGTGGCGCTCGTCTCGGATGCGGGCCTGCCGGGGATCTCCGACCCGGGCGCGCGGATCGTGCGCGCGGCGCTCGACGCGGGCGTGCCGGTGACGGTGCTGCCCGGAGCATCCGCCGTTGAGACGGCGCTCGTCGCGTCCGGCCTCGTCGGCGAGCGGTACCAGTTCCTCGGGTTCCTGCCGCGCGGCGAGAAGGCACTCGCCGCGCTGTGGGAGGAGCTGCGCGGCTGGCCGTGGCCGGCGGTCGCCTTCGAGTCGCCGCAGCGGCTGCCGGCGACGCTGCGCTCGCTCGCGGCCGTCGATGCGTCGCGTCCCGCGGCGGTGTGCCGCGAGCTGACGAAGCGGTTCGAAGAGGTCGCGCGCGGGAGCGCGGCGGAGCTGGCGGAGCGGTTCGCCGAGCCGCCGAAGGGCGAGATAGCGCTCGTGCTCGGGCCGGGAGAGGAGGCCGGGGTCGCCGAGGACGACGCGCTCGCCGCGGTCGCCGAGCTCGTCGCGGCCGGCGTGCCGCGGCGGCGGGCCGCCGACGTCGTCGCGCGGCTGACGGGCGTCGCCCGCAACCGCCTCTATCGCGGCTCGCTGTAGTCAGATTTGACAACAGCCGACGCCGCTGCTAGCGTGCCCTGCTCGTTTACAGATCGGACAACGAAGGCGGTGAACCATGCGGCGACTCGCGTTGCTCGCCCTGCTGCTCGTCCTCTGGGTGCCCGCTGCGGGCGCCTGGACGTGGCCCGTCGCCGGGCCGGTGCTCCAGAGCTTCTCGTTCGACCCGGCGCACCCGTACGCGGGCGGCCAGCATCGCGGCATCGACATCGGCGCCGACCCGGGCGCACCGGTGCGCGCGCCCGTGGGTGGGATCGTCAGCTTCGCTGGGTCGGTGCCGTCGAGCGGGCTGTCGGTGACGATCGCGACCGCCGACGGGCTGTCGGTGTCGCTCACGCACCTCGGCTCGATCGCGGTGTCGCGGAACGCGACGGTCGACGAGGGAGCGGTCGTCGGCACGGTTGGGCCGACCGGCGTCGCGGAGGTCGCCGTCCCCTACGTCCATCTCGGCGTCCGGCGCACCGCGGATCCGCAGGGATATCTCGACCCGCTGCTGTTCCTCCCGGCGGTCGCGCCGGCGCTTCCGCCCGCGGCCGTGCCCGCAGCGGCGCCGCCCGCGGCCGCGCCGGCAGCTGCGCCCGCGGCGGCGCCCGCGCCGGCGGAAGCTGCCCCGCCGGCAGCCGCGCCGGCGGCGGCGCCGGCCGACCCGCCGGCGGCGGCGCCGGCCGACCCGCCGGCGGCTGAGCCGGTCGAAGCCGCGCCGCCTGCTGCCTCGCCCACGGCGGCGCCCGCCGATCCGAGCACGGCCGCCGATCCGAGCGCCGCCACGACGACGGCGGCCGCTCCGCCCGCGACCGCACCGGCGAGCGACCCGCCGGCGGCTGCCCCAGCGGTCGGCCCAGCCGCGGCCGCACCCGATCCGGCGGCCGCGGCCGATGCGCACGCGCCTGTACCCGCCGACCCACCCGCGGCCGTCTCGGATCCGCCGGCGGCAGCGTCCGCCGACCCGCCTGCGGCCCCGCCCGCAGGTCTGCCTGCGGGGCCGAGCGCGGCCGCTCCTACGGCGGAGACGCCGCCCGCCCGCGAAGCGCCGCGCCCCGCGGACGCTCCGGCCGCCACCACGCC
>DATKNT010000119.1:0-9951 GCA_035541175.1 Gaiellaceae bacterium | reverse complement strand
CGCGCGACCGCCTCGTCCCAGCGCGCGCGGACGAGCGCCCGGTACGCGCCGCGCCCGCGGGCCCACTCGGCCGTCGCGCCGCCCCAGAGGAGCAGCCCGCGGCTCGCGGCGGTCGCGCCGCCGGCGCCGGCGAGGCGGCCGTCGAGCCAGGCGCCGTAGAGCACGCCGTCGGTGGTCTCGTACTCGACGGCGAGCTGGTCCCGGCTGCGCCGCCGCTCGGACGGCGTCTCGAAGACGTCCTCCTGGAGCGCGCGCACCTCGACGAACTCGTCGACGGACGCGACGGGACGCACCTCGATCTCCGGCGGGCCGGCGGGCGGCGGCGACGTCGCGAGCAGGCCGTCGATCAGGTAGTCGTCGGGGACGATCTTCAGCCCGGCGTCGAGCAGCTGCGCCTCGACGTCGGCCGGCGTGGAGCGATCGCTCAGCCACCAGCTGACGACCGTGCACTCCGTCTCGGCGGCGATGAGCGCGTGAACCTCCGCGACGACAGCCGCCGCCTCGCCGTCGGCGAGGCGGATCCGCTCGACCGCCGCCCACGTCGTGTTTCGCCCCGCGGCAACCGAGTACCGCGGGGTCGGGTGGATCAGCGTGCCGGGCGTCGGCCGCATGAAGCAGCCGGGCGCCTCGACGAGGTCGAGCAGCTCAGTCCGCGTAGTACTCGTCGGCGATCGCCAGCACGTCGTCGAGGATCGAGACGCCCTCGTCGAGCTCCTCGCGGGTGATCGTCAGCGGCGGGCACACCATGATCACGTTCCAGTGCGTCATCAGGTAGAGCCCGCGGTCGAGCGCCGCCTTCGCGATCCGGTTGACCGGCGCCGCCGCCTCGCCGCCTGCATTGAACGGGACGAGCGGCTCCCGCGTCTCGCGGTTGCGCACGAGCTCGACCCCCCAGAAGCAGCCGATGCCGCGCACCTCGCCGACCGACGGATGCTTCGCCGCGAGCCCGTTCAGCAGCTCGCCGAACACGGGGCCCATCTCGGCGGCGTGTTCGACGATCCCTTCCTCGCGGAACGCCTCGATCGACGCGACGCCGACCGCGCACGCGAGCGGATGGCCGCTGTACGTGAGCCCGCCGGCGAAGTACTTGTCGCGTACCCACGCCGCGATCGGCTCGCGGATCGCCATCGCGCCGAGCGGCACGTAGCCGGAGTTGATCCCCTTCGCCATCGTGATGATGTCCGGCACGACGTCCCAGTGGTCGACCGCGAACCACGTGCCGGTGCGGCCGAAGCCGGCCATCACCTCGTCGGCGATGAGCAGGATCCCGTGCCGGTCGCAGACCTCGCGGATCGACCGGAGGTAGCCGTCGGGCGGGACGATGATCCCGTTCGTGCCGGTCACCGTCTCGAGGACGACCGCGGCGACGGTGTGCGGCCCCTCGTACTGGAGGATCTCCTCGAGGTGCGGCGCGCCGGTGCAGACGGGGCACGGATCGGGATGTCCCGCAGGGCAGCGGTAGGTGTACGGGTCGAACATGCGCACGACGCCGGGGATCCCCGGCTCCGCCGGCCAGCGGCGCGGGTCGCCGGTGAGCGTCACCGCTCCCGCGGTCGCGCCGTGGTAGCTGCGGTAGCGCGCGACGATCTTCTGGCGGCCGGTGTACCAGCGCGCGAGCTTGATCGCGTTCTCGTTCGCCTCGGCGCCGCCGTTCGTGAAGAACGCCATCGAGATGTCGCCCGGCGTCACCTCGGTGATCAGGCGCGCGAGCGTCGAGCGCGGCTCGGTCGCCATCGGCGGTCCGATCGTGCAGAGCTTGTCCGCCTGCTCCTTGATCGCCGCGACGAGCTTCGGGTGCTGGTGCCCGATCGAGACGTTGACGAGCTGCGACGCGAAGTCGAGATAGCGGTTCCCTGCGTAGTCCCAGAAGTAGCGGCCCTCCGCGCCGGCGACCGGAATCGGGTTGACGGCGTCCTGCACCGACCACGAGTGGAGGACGTAGCGCTTCGCCTCCTCGCGGACCTGCTCCCCGAGCTGCGGGTTCGTCTCGATCGTCGCCATCTCGAGCCTCCTCGGTTCTTTGCGACGATCCTAGCTAGGCTCCCGGGAACAGGAGGAGGCTGGATATGACAGAGCTTGCGACGCCGCCCGTCGGGGAGAGCACGGGCGTGACGAGGATCAGCCACTGGATCGGCGGCCGCTCGGTGCCGGGTGACTCGGGCCGGAGCGGTGCGGTCTACAACCCGGCCACCGGCCGCCAGACGGGCGCGGTGGATTTCGCGACCGTCGAGGAGGTCGATACGGCTGTGCAGGCCGCGAAGGCCGCGTTTCCCGCGTGGCGCGCAACGTCGCTGGCGCGGCGCGCGGAGATCTTCTTCCGGATCCGCGAGCTCGTCGCGTCGCGCCGCGAGGAGGTGGCGAAGATCCTCACGGCCGAGCACGGCAAGGTGCTCTCCGACGCGCTCGGCGAGGTGACGCGCGGGCTCGAGGTGATCGAGTACTGCTGCGGGATCCCGACACTGCTGAAGAGCGAGTACTCCGAGCAGGCGTCGACGGGCATCGACGTGTACTCGATCCGGCAGCCGCTCGGCGTCGTCGCGGGGATCACGCCGTTCAACTTCCCGGCGATGGTGCCGATGTGGATGTGGGCGCCGGCGCTTGCGTGCGGCAACACGTTCGTGCTGAAGCCGTCGGAGAAGGATCCGTCCGCGTCGATCTGGACGGCGAAGCTGCTGCAGGAGGCGGGCGTTCCGGACGGCGTGTTCAACGTCGTGATGGGGGACAAGGTCGCGGTCGACGCGGTGCTCGCGCACCCGGACATCGGGGCGGTGTCGTTCGTCGGCTCGACGCCGATCGCGCGCTACGTCTACGAGACGGCGACGTCGACCGGAAAGCGCTGCCAGGCCCTCGGCGGCGCGAAGAACCACATGATCGTCCTGCCGGACGCGGACATCGACATGGCGGCGGACGCGGCGGTGTCGGCTGCGTACGGCTCCGCCGGCGAGCGGTGCATGGCGATCTCGCAGGTGGTCGCTGTCGGCGACGTCGCCGAGCCGCTGATCGAGGCGATCAGGGATCGCATCCCGAAGGTGAAGGTCGGCGACGGGATGGATCCGTCGTCGGAGATGGGCCCGCTCGTGACGAAGGAGCATCGCGACCGCGTCGCCTCGTACGTCGAGAACGCGCCGTCCGAGGGCGCGACCGTGCTCGTCGACGGACGCGAGGGCGTCCTGCCGGAGGGCTTCTTCCTCAACCCGACGCTGCTCGACGACGTGAAGCCGGGGATGCGCGCGTACGAGGACGAGATCTTCGGGCCGGTGCTCGGCGTCACGCGCGTGCCGACGTACGACGAGGCGGTGCGGCTGGTCAACGACAACCCGTACGGGAACGGGACGGCGATCTTCACCCGCGACGGCGGCGTCGCGCGCCAGTTCCAGTTCGACGTGCAGGCGGGGATGGTCGGGATCAACGTGCCGATCCCGGTGCCCGTCGCGTACTACTCCTTCGGCGGCTGGAAGGCGTCGCTGTTCGGCGACCGCCACATCTACGGGCCGGAGGGGATCGACTTCTACACGCGCGGCAAGGTCGTCACCTCGCGCTGGCCCGATCCGGCCACGTCGAAGGTCGACCTCGGCTTCCCGCAGACGCGCTAGCCCTGTCCCGAACGGCCACGGCCCGGTGCCAGGCACCGGGCCGTGGCTCGTGCGGACATGTCCGGTCTAGGCGTTCGGCGCCTCCCAGTCGTCCTGCGCGGTGACGCCGCCGTCGATCCACGTCCACGTGATCTTCTGGTACGTGAACTGCACCGTCACGTTCTCGCCGTGCTGGTCGAACTGAGAGACGGACGCGTTCACGAGCTGGATCGTCGCCACCTGCTTGCCGTCGCGCAGCAGTCCGATCAGGACGGACGTGAGGTTCTCGTTGTTCGTCAGCGCATTGAGGAACAGCGGCGTCGACGCGCCCCACTCCATGGTGATGACGATCGGCTTGTGCTGGCGCTTGCCCGTCGGCAGGCCCGACGCCGGATCGCGCGGCGAGACGATCTCGTGCGAGATCGCCGTCACGTCGATCGGCGTCTGGCTGAACGGGCCCTGCGTGTGGCCGGTGACCATGACGGTCGCAGCAACCGAGTCCGGGTCTGGAGGACTGACCCCGGCCGGTCCTGCCGGTCCTGTCTGGCCGTCACGTCCTGCGACGCCCTGGATGCCCTGGGCACCCTGCGGTCCGACCGGGCCGACCGGGCCGACCGTGTTCCAGCTGACGGCGGTCTCGTCCTTCCGGCAGTTGCCGGCGATCGCGACGAGCCGTACCAGACCGTCGCGGGCGACGCAGCCGTTGAGCGTCTGCGTCGTCGTCGCGCCCGTCGCAGCGAGCGCGTACGTCGTCGCGGCCGCAGCGAGAACGGCGACGAGCGCCGCGCCGATGGCGAGCCTTCGCTTCATCCCCCTACCCCCTTGTGACCCCTCGTGTGCGCGGATCGTAGACTCCTCGGGCGCGGGCACACAACGAGAGGAGGAGCGGATGGCGTTCATCGAGTTCGGAGACGGCGACGGCACGAACTCCGAGCGGGCGTTCGCCGCACGGCCCGCCGTCTACGCGGCGTGGCAGCAGCTGAACGGCGCGATCAAGGAGTCGGGCGGCGATCTCCGGCGGTACGAGCTGGCGACGCTCGCCGCGGCCCGGCGACTCCGCTCGAGCTACTGCTGCCTCGCGCACGGCAAGGTGCTCGCGGAGCAGTTCTACTCGGCGGACGAGGTGCGCACGCTGCCGGATGGACTCGACGAGGCGGACCGGGCGATCATGGAGCTGGCGGACAAGGTCGTCGTCGACGCGACGTCGGTGACGCAGGCGGACGTCGACCGGCTACGCGGGCTCGGGCTCACCGACACGGAGATCATGGACGTCGTCCTCGCCGCCGCCGCGCGCTGCTTCTTCAGCAAGACGCTCGACGCCCTCGGCGTGCAGCCCGACGCGAGCTTCCACGAGCTCGACTCCGCGTTCCGCGAGGCGATGACGGTGGGCCGACCGATCGAGGCCGCCGGCTAGGCCGGCGGCGCGAACGTCACCGGCTCGCCGAGGAGCGTCGTCCGCGCCGGCGTCGTCTCCGCGACGACGCGGCCGCGCCGGATCACCCAGCGGCGCGGCGCGTGCAGCCGCAGCACCTCGAGCGCGCTCGGCGCGTCGAAGACGACGAGGTCTGCGGGCTTGCCCTCCTCGAGCCCGTACTCGTCCTCGACCCCGAGCGTGCGCGCGCCGCGCTCGGTCGCGCAGCGGAGCATCTCCGGGATCTCGTCGAGCCCGCTCATGTACGTGAAGTGGAGCGCGAGCGACGCCGCCTCGACCATGTCCGCGCGCCCCATCAGGTACCACGGATCCATGATCACGTCGTTGCCGAGCGAGACGTTGACGCCGGCGGCGAGGAGCTCCTTCAGCTGCGCGAACCCGCGCCGCTTCGGATAGACGTCCAGCCGGCCCTGGATCAGCGAGTTCGCGTACGGGTTGACGACGACGTTGATCCCCGCGCGGCGGAGGAACCCGTGCAGCTTCGACGAGTAGTACGGCTCGTACGAGCCCATCGCCGTGCAGTGCGAAGCGGTGACGCGGCCGCCGAGCCCGAACTTCACCGTGTCGTCGGCCATCACCTCGAGGAACCTCGACGCCGGGTCGTCCGTCTCGTCGCAATGGACGTCGATGCGCCGCGAGTGCTGCTTGGCGAGCTCGAAGACGCGATGCACCTCGCGCAGCCCGAGCTCGGCCGTCGGCTCGTAGTGCGGGATCCCGCCGACGCAGTCGACGCCGAGCCGGATCGCGTTCTCGAGCCGCTCCTCGTCGCCGTCGCGCGCGAAGATCCCGTCCTGCGGGAACGCGGTCACCTGGATCGTGCAGAGGTCGGCGACCTCGTCGCGCAGCCGCAGCAAGCCGCGCACCATCGCCTCGTTCCCGCCGGAGACGTCTGCGTGCGCGCGGATGAAGAGCGTGCCCTGCGCGACCGACCAGCGCACGATCTCGCGCGCACGCGCGAACACGTCGTCCTCGGTGAGGCTCGGCTTCAGCTCGCCCCAGACGTGGATCCCCTCGATCAGCGTCCCGGACTCGTTCCAGCGCGGGCGGCCCGCGGTCAGCGACGCGTCGAGATGGAGATGGCAGTCGACGAGCGGCGGCGTGACGAGCCGGCCTTCGGCGTCGAGCTCCTCGACACCGTCGGACTCGACGGCGCCGATCCGCGTCCAGCGGCCGCCCTCGGCGCCGAGGTCGGCGAGGCGGCCGTCGAGCAGCCGCGCGTTGCGGACGGCGAGATCCACGCTCACGCGCGCGACACTACTACGGGGCGCGGAAGCCGAGCCCGAACGAGGCGCGGCGGCCCCACGGGTCGATCGCGGTGACGACGACCGTCGCGATCGCGCCCGGCTTCAGCCCGCGCGCCGACAGCCGCAGCCGCACCGGCACCGTTCCCGGCTGGAGCAGCTCCGCGCGCGCCGTCTTCGTCCCGGCGCCGTGCAGCGGCACGCCGAGCACCGAGCTCTTCGGCAGGAACGACAGGCGCACGCCGCCGGGGCCGTACGCGTTCGCGTACAGCCTCGTCTGCGAGTCGACCGAGAGCTGCGAGACGAGCACGAGCACGCCGCCGGGCTGCCGCCTCACCTGCACGGGCGCGAGCCGGCGCAGCACGGGCGCGTACTGCGAGACGAGCGTCGGGTCGCCCCACTTGCCCGGCGCGAACAGCGCGATGTGCCCGGGCTGCTCGGTCAGCACGTGCAGCGTCGTCCCCGCGACGTACGTCCCCTGCGTCAGCCCGACCGGCAGGGTCGTCCCGCTCAGGGCGGGAACCGGCAGCCAGACGACGCCGTCGGTGGAGAAGCCGACGACCTGGTCGGTCGGCGCCGTCGCGTACGCGACATCCACGGGCCACTGGAGCGCGGTCACCGGCGGCTCGATGTCGAGCGCGAGCCCCGTGCCCGGCAGCGCCGGCGCCTGGTCGGCGGCCGCGAGCGAGACGGTCGAGCCGACCGGCACGGCGCCGGGCTGCCACGTCACCGTCGCGCGCCCGTCGTCGGTGACGACCGCGCCCGCCAGGCCCTGCTGCGCCGCGGCCGAGCCGACGACCGCCGGCGGGATCGGCGCGGCGACCACGACCGCGGTCGTCGGCGCCGTCGCCGACTCCGACCCGCCCTTGCCGGTCGCCGTGACGACGAGCGACAGCGTCGAGCCGATGTCGTCCGGCGTCAGCGTGTACGACGAGCCGGTCGCCGACGCGATCGGCGCGCAGACGGTGCCGGTCGTGTCGCAGCGCCGCCACACGTACGCGAACGAGGACGGCGCGCCGCTCCACGTTCCCGCGAACGCCGTCAGCGTCTGGCCGGCCTGGGCGAGGCCCGACACCGCGGGCGCAGCGATCACCGCCGGCTTCGCCGCCGCCGAGCCGCCGGCGGGCGCGACGGCCGCCGTGGGTGGGGAGGAGGCGCTCGCCGTCACCTTCGCCGTCGTCGCGGTGACGGAGAGGACGAGCGCGTGACCGACGTCGGCCGTCGCGGGCGTGTAGCTCTCGAGCGTCGCGCCCGCGATCGGGACGCAGCCGGCGCCGGCGGCATCGCAGCGCTGCCACTGGTACGTGAACGCGACCGGCTTGCCGCCGCTCCAGGTGCCGGGCACGCCGGCGAGCACGCTCCCGCGCGCCGCCGTGCCGGTGATCGTCGGCGGCGTCGCCGGGACCGGGGCGCCCGTCGGATACCTCGCGATCGTGAACGTCCCCGGGTTCGTCCCGTTCAGGCGGTCGCCGTCGACGCAGTGGAGGAAGCCCGGGATCTGCTCGCAGTCGGTCCACTGCCAGAACGTCCACCCGAAGCCGCCCCAGTTCGACGCGGGCACGGTCGGCGCGGCGTTCTTCGTCCAGTGCGCGACCCAGAGGCGGTTGCCGTCGGAGGCGAACGACGACGTATTGCCGACCGAGTTCTTCCAGAAGCTCGGCGACGCGTAGATGAGGCCGCTCACGCCGGTTCGCGCCTGCACCTCGTCGAGCCACGCCTGCGTCCAGCTCGCGAGCCCCGTCGGCGACAGCGAGCCCTTCGTCTCGAGGTCGAGCACGGGCGGGAGGTCGCCCGCCACCGGCTGCGCGACGTTGACGAAGTAGTCGGCCTGTGCGATCGCGTTCGCGACGATTCCGGCGGCGCCGGAGCCGCCCGGCCGTGCGAAGTGGTATGCGCCGAAGCGCATGCCGATGCCCTGCGTCCCGGCGCGGTTGATCGCGTACGTCGCGTCGGTGAGCGTCGTCCCCTCCGTCGCCTTCGCGAACAGGAACGTGTAGCCGCCGGAGACGACCTGGATCCAGTCGACCGCGCCGTTCCAGTGCGAGACGTCGAGCCCCCTCGCGTACGACGCGGCGCCCGCGGCGCCGGGCCCGGCGAGTGCGGCGGCGGCCGAGGCGGCGACTGCAGCGAAAACAGTGCGGATCGTGACCCCCACGACCGACCGACGGTAGCGAACGCACTGTACGGAGCAGGTAAAGCGTTAGGCTCCGAGCCATGCCGCGCCCGCCGTACCGGCCGCTCGACGCGCAGGTGATCCCGCGGTTCGCGGGCATCCGCACGTTCATGCGCGCCCCGCACGTTACCGACCTCGCGGGCGTCGACACCGTCGTCTACGGGATCCCGTTCGACACCGCGACGAGCTACCGCACCGGCCCGCGCTTCGGCCCCGAGGCGATCCGCTCCGCGTCGGCGCTCATCCGCCCGTACAACCCCGGGCTCGGTGTGAACGTCGTCGAGTCGCTGTCGATCGTCGACTGGGGCGACGTGCCCGTCTCGCCCGGCGACACGGAGCGGACGTACGCACAGATCGAGGAGGCGTTGGCACCGGTCGTCGCCGCCGGCGTCTTTCCGGCGGCGATGGGCGGCGACCATTCGATCACGCTCGCGGAGCTGCGTGCGCTCGCGAAGAGGCACGGCCCGCTCGCGCTCGTGCAGCTCGACTCGCACGGCGACACATGGGAGCAGTACTTCGGCCAGCCGTACTTCCACGGGACGACGTTCAAGCGTGCGGCGGAGGAGGGACTGCTCGACACGGCGGCGTCGGTGCAGGCGGGGATGCGCGGCTCGCTCTACTGCGCCGAGGATCTCCAGGCGGCGCGCGACCTCGGCTTCACCGTGCTGACGACGGACGAGCTGCGCGAGCTCGGGCCCGCCGGCTACGGCGAGCTCGTGCTCGAGAGGGTCGGCTCGCGGCCGGCGTTCGTCTCGTTCGACGTCGACTTCCTCGACCCCGCGTTCGCGCCAGGGACGGGGACGCCCGAGGTCGGTGGCTTCTCGACGGCGGAGGCGCTCGCGTTCCTGCGCGCGCTGCGCGGGATCGGGCTCGCCGGCTGCGACGTCGTCGAGGTCTCGCCGCCGTACGACGGGCCCGGCCAGCAGACGGCGCTCGCCGCGGCGAACGTCCTCTACGAGCTGCTCGCGCTCCACGCGATCGGAGGCTCGCCCGCATGAGCATCCTCGCGTGCCTCACCTTCGACGTCGACGCGGAGTCGCCGATCCTCGCCGAGGGCGCGCGCCACGCGCAGAACGCCGGCGTGATGAGCCACCAGGCGTACGGGCCGCGCCGCGGCGGGCCGCGGATCCTCGAGCTGTTGCGCGAGTATTCGCTTCCGGGCACGTTCTTCGTCCCTGGGCTCACCGTCGACCGCTGGCCGGGGATCGTCGAGGCGATCCTCACGGACGGGCACGAGATCGGGCACCACTCGTACGCGCACTTCTCGCCGATCTCGCAGACGGAGGAGCAGGAGCGCGCCGACTTCGAGCGCGCGCTCGAGACGCTGCGGCGCGCGGGCGCAGACCCGCGCGGCTTCCGCTGCCCGAGCTGGGAGCCCGCGTGGCGGACGCCGCGCATCGTCGCGGAGCACGGCTTCGACTACGACTCGTCGCTGATGGACGACGACCGCCCGTACCTCCTCGACACGGGAGCGGGGGAGATCGTCGAGCTGCCGGTGCACTGGTCGCTCGACGACTGGGAGCAGTACGCGTA
>DATKNT010000118.1:0-3589 GCA_035541175.1 Gaiellaceae bacterium | reverse complement strand
ATGTTCAACGGGCACATGGACACGTCGTACTCGGGACGCGAGCCGTGGCTGAAGGACGTGCCCGGATTCCAGCCGAAGGCGTTCGTCGACGGCGGCCGGTTGTACGGGCTCGGCATCTCGAACATGAAGGGCGCGCTCGCGTGCTACGTCGAGGCGGTCCGCGCACTCCGGGACGCCGGCGTGCGGCTGCGCGGCGACGTGCTGATCGCGGCGGTGTGCGGCGAGATCGAGAAGACGCAGTACGGCGACGCGACCGGCGCGCAGTACCGGGGCTACGCGGCGGGCACGCGCTACCTCGTCTCGCACGGCGGCGTCGCCGACATGTGCCTCCTCGGCGAGCCGACCGAGGGCAAGGTCGTGCTCGGCCACTTCGGCGCGCTCTGGCTGCGCATCCGCGTCCACGGCGACTTCATCCACACGGCGTTCAGCGAGGGCAGGCGCGGCGAGAACTCGATCCTGCGGATGCACGAGGTGCTCGCCGCGGTGCAGGAGTGGATCCCGCGATGGGAGAGCGACCCGTCGAACGCGTACCGCGGCGCGAACGCGATCGTCAACGTCGGCGCGGTCGAGGGCGGCTTCGGCTGGCGCGTCTCGCGGACGCCGCATCACACCGACCTGTTCCTCGACGTGCGCGTGCCGCCGACGAAGCCGATGGCCGCCGCCCGGCGCGAGGTGCTCGACGTCGTCCGCTCGCTCGCCGAGCGGTTCCCCGGCTACGGCGTCGAGGGCGAGGTCTACGTCACCGCGCCCGGCGCCGAGATCGACGAGGGGCACGAGCTCGTCGCGGCGATCGACGCGGCCCACGAGCAGGTCTACGGCGAGAAGCCCGGCCGCGACGTCACGCGCTGGTTCAGCGACGCGTCCGTGCTCACGCGGTACGGCATCCCGACGGTGAACTACGGCACCTCGACGGGCCTGATGGACGTCGACAAGGGCGAGAACCTCGACATCGACGGGCTCGTGCGGACGGCCGAGGTGTACGCCCGGGTGGCCATGGCGGTATGCGGTGTCGGTTGACGTCTACGCACTACCGCCGGACCTGCCGGTGCCGGAGGACGACGGCGCGGCCGACCACCTCGTCGGGCTCGAGCTCCCGGACCTCGAGCTCGAGTCGTCGCAGGGTCGCGTCAACGTGCGCGATTTCGACGTGATCTACGTCTACCCGCGCTCCGGCAGGCCCGGCGTGCCGCTCCTCCCCGGCTGGGACGAGACGCCGGGCGCGCGCGGGTGCACGCCGCAGTCGTGCGCCTTTCGCGACCTCTACCCGGAGCTCGGCGTCCCCGTCGCCGGCCTCTCCGCGCAGAGCCTCGACGACCAGCTCGAGTTCGCCGAGCGGAACCGGATGCCGTTCCCGGTCATCTCGGACCCGGAGCGCCGCCTCGGCGCGGCACTGAACCTGCCGACCTTCGAGATCGCCGGGCTCACCCTTTACAAGCGCATCACGCTCGTCGCCGAGAATGCGCGGATCGTGAAGGTCTTCTACCCCGTCTTCCCGCCCGACGCGAACGCCGGCGACGTCCTCGGCTGGCTTCGAGAGCGATGAAGCTCGTCACCTACGACGACGGCAAAGTCGGACGCCTCGACGGCGACGAGATCGTCCGCCTCGACGTGCCGACGATGCGCGCGTACTTCGAGCGCGGCGGCGCCGGCGACACCCCCGAGCGGACGCCGCTCGCGGACGCGACGCTGCGCGCGCCGATCGTCCCGAAGAAGTTCTTCCACACCGCGGGCAACTTCCGCGAGCACGAGGAGGAGTCGAAGCGGGTCGGCTGGTCGCACGAGATCGCCCCGTGGATCGTCTTCTTCCAGAACGTCGACGCGATCGTCGGCCCGGACGAGCCGGTGATCTACCCGGAGCACCTCACCGAGGAGCTCGACTACGAGCTCGAGCTGGCGGTGATCGTCGGCAAGCCGGGCAAGTGGTTCTCGCCGGAGGAGGCGATGGACCACGTCGCCGGCTACGTCATCTTCAACGACATCACCGCGCGCGACATCCAGCGGCGCGAGATGCGCTCCGGCGTCTTCTCCTTCTGCAAGGCGATCGACACGTTCTGCCCGCTCGGGCCGTGGATCGTCACCGCCGACGAGGTCCCCGACCCGCACGACCTCGCGATGGAGCTGCGGGTGAACGGCGAGACGCGGCAGACCTCGCACTCGAGCCGGATGTCGACGACGATCCCGGAGATCCTCAGCCACTACTCGCCGCTCGGCTACTCCGCCGGCGACGTCGTCTCGACCGGGACGGTGAGCGGCGTCGCCGGGTTCAGCGAGGACGCCGCCTCGCTGTACCTGCGGCCCGGAGACGTGATGGAGGCGGAGATCGAGCGGATCGGCGTCCTCCGCAACCCCGTCATCTCGTGGCAGGACGGGCACGGTGAGCCCGCGCCGCCGCGCGTCCGCTGGTAGAACGGGCCCCGTGGCGACGAAGCGGAAGGCGTTCATCACCGGCATCACCGGCCAGGACGGGTCGTACCTGGCGGAGATCCTGCTCGAGAGGGACTACGAGGTCTTCGGGATGATCCGCCGCTCGAGCTCGTTCAACACGGCCCGGGTCGACCACATCTTCGGCGACATCGAGCTCGTCTTCGGCGACCTCACGGACGGCTCCGTCCTCAACCAGCTGATGCGCACGATCCGCCCGGACGAGGTCTACAACCTCGGCGCGCAGAGCCACGTGCGCGTGAGCTTCGACGTGCCGGAGTACACGGCTGACGCCGACGCGATGGGGACGCTGCGACTGCTCGACGCGATCCGCGAGGAGGGCGTCGAGTGCCGGTTCTACCAGGCGTCGTCGAGCGAGATGTTCGGCATGGTGAGGGAGGCGCCGCAGACGGAGGAGACGCCGTTCCACCCGCGCAGCCCGTACGGCGTCGCGAAGGTGTTCGGCTACTGGATCACGCGCAACTACCGCGAGGCGTACGGCATGTACGCCGTGAACGGGATCCTGTTCAACCACGAGTCGCCGCGGCGCGGGCCGACGTTCGTGACGCGGAAGATCACGCGCGCGCTCGGGGCGATCCTGCGCGGCGAGCAGGACGAGCTGCGGCTCGGCAACCTCGAGGCGCGGCGCGACTGGGGCTACGCGCGCGACTACATGGAGGGCGCCTGGACCATGCTCCAGGCGGAGACGCCGGACGACTACGTGCTCGCCACCGGCGAGACGCACTCCGTGCAGGACTTCCTCGACGAGGCGTTCACGTACGCCGGGCTCGACTGGCGCGACTACGTGAAGATCGATCCGCGCTACTTCCGGCCGGCGGAGGTCGACGTCCTGATCGGCGACTACTCGAAGGCGCGACAGGCGCTCGGCTGGGAGCCGACGGTGCGCTTCGGGGAGCTGGTGCGGATGATGGTCGACGCCGACCGGGAGCCGAGCCGGATCGAGGAGCACTACCTGTGACCTGGCCCAATTGAACTGGCCCGTTGACGACGCGAAGCTCGACCGCGTTCGCGGTCTGATGGAGGAGGAGAAGCTCGACGCGCTCGTCGTCCGCGCGCCCGACAACGTCCTGTATCTGACGAACTTCTGGGGGATGAAGGGCTACGACGCGTGCGTCTTCCCGCGCGAGGGCGAGCCGGTGCTGATCTG
>DATKNT010000117.1:0-9936 GCA_035541175.1 Gaiellaceae bacterium | reverse complement strand
CTCGGTACGCTCGCCGCGAACGGCGGGCCGACCAAGACGCTGGCGCTGCAGCCGGGGAGCCCGGCGATCGACGCCGGCGACGGAGGCGCGTGCCCGGCGACCGATCAGCGCGGCGTCGCGCGCTCGGGCGTCTGCGACATCGGCGCGTACGAGTTCGTGCCGCCCCCGCCGCCTGTGCCCGCGCCGTCGCCGACGCCGACCACGACCGCGGGCCCAGCCGCAGACGTTGCCGTCACAGGCTCGTTCACGCCGCCATCGGCGACGGCGTCGACTCCGGTGACGCTCGACCTCGTGGTCGCGAACAAGGGGCCGAGCGACGCGCACTCGGTGATCGTCACCCTCGCGCTGCCGCCGGGCCTGACGGTCGCCTCCGGGCCGTCCGGTTGCGCGCCGAGCACGACCGGGCAGACGTGCATCATCGGAACGCTTGCAGACGGTGGACTGACGTCGCTCGCGTTCTCGCTCACGTCACCCGCGGACGCGAGCGAGGCAACGGTGACCGCCGGTGTGTCCGCCGACGAGTCCGATCCCGTGGGCACGAACAATACGACGACCGTCACGCTCGCCTCGGGTTGTGCGACGCAGCTTGCGCTCGACGCGGTGACCGTGCTCGCTGACTGCATCACGGGTCAGGCGGACGGCACGCTGCTTGCGACCGGGAACGTGCGTTTCTCGCAGGGAGCGACGATCGACCTCGCAGGAACGACCACGGCGGCACCGCTCGTGATCGATCCGGCAGCGCACACGATGGCGCTCCAACCGGGCGTCACCGGCACGCTCGTCGCCGGCGGCCGCGCGGTCGCCACCGGCAACCTCGTCGTCCACACGCAGCCGAGAGCGGATCCGAACAGCTCGCTCTCCGGCGAGCCGGTCGACGGCGTTCAGCATGTCGACGTCGCCCTTTCCGGATGGACGTTCCTCGACGATCTCGCGTCGACAGGCGGGCTGTACCTGCTGCCGGGCGGCGAGGACGGCGGAGCGCTGGTCGTGGGCGAGCTGAAGCTGCCGCCGTGGACGCTGACGCAGTACAGCGCCACGCTCAGCGTGCAGGTGAGCGCCACCGGCAAGCGGGCGATTCGCTCGGCCGAGGGAATGGAGCTCCCGGCGATCGAGATCCCCCACACCGACTGGAAGCTGGCGGACGTCAAGCTGCAGTTCCTCGACGGCGGCGACGTCTTCACGGGAACGGCCTCGTTCAAGACCTCGGTCCTCGACAAGATCCAGCTCGGCCCGGTCACGATCAATCACGGGAAGCTGCAGACCTTCTACATCCACTACGACGGCACAGGCTGCAGCTCGTGCTCGGTGACCGACCCGACGATCGGAAACGGCAACATCACGATCGCCGACCTCCGCTACGTGAGCGCGCTCGGCGAGAACCTGCTCAAGATCCCGTACACGTCGATCATCGGCCCCCCGTGCGCGGTCACGTCCTTGACCACCGGGGGGAACTGCGACCCGCCGCAGATCCGCGGGGAGGTCGAGGCAGGCTTCTACGGCAACAGGATCACCGCGCTCATCCAGTTCCAGTACCTGCTCTCGGGCGAGCTGCACGCGACGGGCCGCGTCTTCTTCACACCGATCCTGCCGGCGAGCTTCACGCCGCCGTCGTGGGCGTCCGGAGCCTCGAGCTTCGTCTCGCTCGCGAAGAAGGGGATCGAAATCGACACAGCGCACCTCGACTACGTCCCGCCCCACCACTACGACATCGGCGGGACGTTCCAGGTCGTCGGCAACTTCCTCGTCGGGAACGCCTCGATCGGCTTCGACCCGCCGCACTTCACCGGCGAGGCCGGGCTGACCCTGCAGATCCCGCCGGAGGCGCCGGTTCTCGGCGGCCACAAGATCGGCGACGCCGACGCGCTCATCTCCGACAAGGCGGCGGCCGCCGAAGCGGACATCAAGGTCTGCCTCTTCGGCCTCTGCGCGAAGACCTTCGTCGCCGCTGCGTACGAGTGGGACGGGCACTGGGTCTTCCAGGAGCCGGTCGAGGACTTTCGCACCGTCTCGGCGAGCGACGGCGAGCGGCTGCCCGCCGATTCCGCGCGAGGGCCGCTCTCGATCCCGGCGGGCTGGAAGCTCGCCGCAGTGCAGGTGGCCAGCTCGACCAGCGTGCCCGACGTACGCCTGACAAGCCCGGACGGCAGGATCGCCGTTTCCCGTGCGACCTCGAGCGAGCTCGGCAACCAGACGGGTGCGCTCGTCTCGACGTCGGAAACGCTCCACCAGGAGCTCTTCCTGCTGGCCTACCCGGAGGGCGGACGCTGGCAGGTCGACCGCCTGGATGGCCCCGCGATCACCTCGGTCATGGTGGGGCGAGGACTCGAGCCGCCGGCCATCCGCACGGACGCACGCGACCTGCCGACGCACGCGGCAACGGGCGGCTCGATCCGGCTTCACTGGCGCACAGCCAACCCATGGCCGGGCGCCACCGTCGATCTCTGGGCCGGGCAGAACCGAGACGGGGCCGGCGGCACGCTGATCGCGACCGGACTGCCTGCCTCCGGCAGCACGACCTGGAAGCTCGCGGGCCTGCAGAGCGGCCGCTACCACGTCTGGGCGATCCTGAACCGCGACGGCATCCCCGGCCGCAGCGCGTACTGGCCCGGCTCGACCATCGTCGTGAACGCGAGCGCGCCGCCTCCACCGGCACACGTGACGCTGCACCGCTCCCACGGGCTCGTCGTCGCCTCCTGGCCCGCTGTTCGGCGCGCGAGGGTGTACGCCGTCCTCGCGACACCCACGGCAGGCAAGCCGGTCGAGGTGGACACGCCGCGCACCCGGGCAGTGCTGAAGCTCTTGCGCGGACACGGCTACGTCGTCACTGTGCAGTCGATTGGAGCAAACGAGTTTCGCGGCGCACCGAGCCACGGCGTGCGGATCCGCGGCTAATGGGTGGCACATGCCGGCCCGGGCACCGCCATGCGCGAATCGCGGACACCCCATGCGCGAGCCCTCGACATTCGGATGCCCGCCGCCACTAGTAGTTGTTACGCGACACCTTCTTCGGGACACGGGCGCCCGGGGTGTGGCGCATCAGCTTGTGGCCGAAGTCCGCCGTCTGGCCGAACATGCACGGGCAGCCGCCGTCGATCACGTGGATGCCGTGCTCGCGGCCGTACGCCGTCGCCTCGGCGGAGACGCTGCCGGCGCCGAACGCCGGCGCGTGCATCCAGACGTGCTCGATGCCGAGCTCGGCGCACTCGCGCATCGTCTCGAGGGCGAGCTCGGGGCGCGTCCCGATCACGACCGCGTCGACCCCGCCGGCGATCGCGCCCAGGCTCGGATAGCAGCGGTCGCCCTCGACTTCCTCGGCGTTCGGATTGACCGCGAACACCTCGTAGCCGCGGCCCCGGAAGCGGCGGTACACGGCGTTGCTGCCGTGGCCCTGCGGCTTCCGCGACACGCCCGTCACGGCGACGCGCCGGTGGCCCAGGAACTCCGAAGCCGCCTCTCCGATCTTGACCCGGTCTCGCTCGACAGCGGTCATGTCCGTCCACCGAACCGTCGACCACCGAGCCGGGGCCGGCATCGGTGCTTCCCCCGATCGGGAACGATCGGTCCGGTCAGGCGCCCCAGGACTGCCAGCGGACGAGGTCGTCGAGTCGGCGACGTCGCCGTGTGAAGCGGCTGGCGCGGGTGCTCCATTCGGGATCCGGCGCCGGCTTCCCGAGCGTGACCCCGGCGACGATCGCCAGGTCGGAGGGGATCTTCAGGAGCCCGCGCACGAACGCCTCGTCCTCGCGCGGGATGCCGTAGACGCCGGCGGCGAGCCCCTCGTCGATCGCGGCGAGGAGGATCAGCATGAGCGCGGCCCCGGCGTCGACGAACCAGAACGGGACCGGCCACTCGATCTCGGCGCCGTCCTGAAGCTTGTCCGGCTCCCGGTACCGGTCGTGGTAGTCGTCCTCGCGGACGAGGACGAGGACGTGCGCCGCCGCCGTCCCGAACCAGGGCTCGACTCCCTCCGGCGCCTCCCGCTGCTCCCACGCCGCCAGCTCGTCCAGCAGCGGCTGCTCGCTCACCACGAGCAGCCGCTGACCCTGGCTGAAGCCCGCGCTCGGGGCCCGCCGCACGGTGCGGACGACCCGCTCGAGCGTCTCGCGATCGACCGGCTCGCGCAGGTAGTGGCGGACCATCCGCCGCCGTCGCAGCAGGTCCTCGAAGGTCGTCGAACCGCTCACTGACGTGCGCAGGGTCGCTCGGCCGGCGGGGACAACGGGGTCACCGCCCACTCCGTGGCGCGGCCCGGCCCCGTTGTCCCCGCGGTTGCGCTACTCGTCCGACGACTCCTCTTCCTCCATCGCCGCGAGGTCGAGCGCGATTCCGAGCGCGCGGGCGATCTTGCCGGTCGCCGAGACGACGCGCGGGGTGCCGACGATCGGCGCGACCGCGGCCAGGAGGCCCTGGATCTCCTCCGCGTCGATGTCGACCTCGTCGGCGGCGCCGAGGTTCAGGAGGTACGACATCGGCGGCGCGTCGATCGCCACGAGCGCGGCGATACGGACGAGCATCAGCTTCTCGGGATCGAGCGCCGAGGTCTCGACCGAGGCCGCGGTCATGGTCGCGAGCAGGTCGAGAACCGGGGTGTCGACGTTCTTATCGGCCATTCGGGTCTCCTTTCCCGGGATGGGGCTCCTGTGGCACAACACGAGCCGTCCGGATCTTGCATCGCCGGCGACCCGACCGGTGAGGTGTGGGCCTCACCGCCGAGGCCGGTGCGCCCTACGATTGCCGCCCGGATGCCGCCGGCGGAGACGGCTCCGCCAGCCGGGCGGCGAAGAACTCGAGCGCCGTCTTCGTCTTCGTCTGCGGGTCCGCGGACAGGTCGAGCCCCTTGCTCTCGAGGTAGGCGCGCGTCTCGACCGCGATCTGGAACGCCTCGGCGGGCGCGCACTTCGTCGAGAGCTCGAGGATCCTCGACCCATCGGGCAGCAGCCAGAGCTCGGCGACGAGGCGCCGGCCGTACTCCGGCGGCACGATCACCTGCTTCAGCACGAACACCGGGCCGAGGACACGGAGCTCGTCGAGCCCGAGCCCCTCCGGCGCGTGGGCGCGGAAGAACGCCCGCTGCTCCTTCGAGAACAGCTTGCGAAGGGGCTGCTCGCCGCGGATCGCGTCGCGCACGTCCGCGTTCTCCGCCTTGCCCTTCATCGAGGCCGAGCAGACGTAGCCCGTCGGCATCGCATCCACCTCGACGTTGAGGCTCGCCGAGCGGCGGACGTCCTCCGGAAGCTCGTCCGGGACGACCGGCCGCAGCTTCACCACCGTGTCGCCCGACCGCCCCTCGATGCGTCGCGCGCGGACGGCGACGCCGCTCCGGTTCAGCACCAGATCCGGGGTGTCGAAGAAGAACACCTGCCTGATCTGCGCCTCGAGCGGGTCGAGCCCGAGGGAGGCGATCGTCGCCTGGTGCGTGCGCTCGGGCGACGTCACCTTCAGCTCGACGCTGTCGGAGCTCCCGATCAACGCGAGGAGCTCCGAGAGCCTCGGGCCGGTCACCTCGATCAGCCTCTTCGCGTCCGTGGCCGCCATCGTCACTCCCCTCTCTAGCCGAACCGGTCGACGAGCACGCCGTGCCGGACGCCGCGATCGCTCACCGTGAACGACTGGCTGCCGAGCTTCGAGACCACGGTGCGGACGATGCAGGCGCCGGCGAGGATGATGTCCGCACGCTGCGGCTGGAGGCCGACCACGGCGCGGCGCTCCTCCGCGGAGCGGGTGCGGTAGAGCTCGATCTGGCGGTCGATCTCGGCCCGGTCGATCACCGTGCCCTGGACGACGTCCGCGTCGTAGACCGCGAGGCCGTGCATCACCGCCGCGAGGTTCGTGACGGTCCCGCCCATGCCGACGACCGCGTCCGGCACGGGCCTGCCGTCGAGCCGCGTGAGGTCGGCGGCGATTGCGGCGAGCGCCTCGCCGAGCGCCTCCTCGGAGACCGCTTCGTCGAGCCCGTACCGCTCCGTGAACCGCACCGCGCCGACGTCGACGCTGAACCGCTCGTCGACGGTGCGCCCGTGTCCGAAGGTGAACTGGGAGCTGCCGCCGCCGGAGTCGAACGCGACGAGCGACCCGTGCGGAAGCCCGAGCACCGACGTCGCCGCGAGATACGCGAGGCGGCCCTCCTCGTCGCCCGAGATCACCTCGACGGTGATCCCGCAGCGGTCCCGGACGGCGTCGACGAGCTCCGCCGAGTTCGACGCCATCCGCAGCCCGGCCGTGCCCACCGCCGCGATCGCCAGGACGCCGTCCCGCCTCGCCTCCTCCACCATCGACGCGATCGCGTCGACGGTGCGCGCGATCGGCTCGGCGCCGAGCCTCCCGGACTCCTGCAGCCCCTCGCCGAGCCGCGTGATCTCCGCCCGGTCCGCCACCTTGGTCCACGAGCCGACCGCGCTCCGCTCGCCGACGAGGAACTTGACCGAGTTCGTGCCGACGTCGATCACCGCGTAGCGGCCGCCGCCGAACAGGACGAGCTCCTTGAGCCCGCGCGGGAAGCTCTCGTTCGGCCGGGCCGCGAGACCGAGCTCGCGCACGAGCGCGATCACCTGCTCGTCGTCCTCCGACTCGATCGCGATCGTCCGCGTCGACCCGTGCTCCGTGCGCACGTCGGTCAGCTCGGCCATGCAGCCGCCGATGGTGTAGCGCCGGCGCAGCTTGTGCACCTCGACGGCGAGCAGGTCGTCACTCGGACGCACGACCTCCTCGAGCAGCTCGTCGAGCGCGTACGCGTCGCGCGCGAGCGGCGGCGGCTCGCTGTTCAGGCCGGCGAGCACCGTCTCGACGACCTCGCGGCCGACCGGGAACTCGGCCTTCAGCACCGGAGTCCACTGCTCGAGCCCGTCCTCGTTCACATGCTCGAGATGCTTGACGTCCAGCAGCTCGTCGCGGACCTTGACGGTGTCGCCTCCGCGCTCCGACAGCAGGTAGAGCTCGTCGCTCTCGTGCACGCGCTCCGGCTTGCGAACGCGGAACGCCTGCTCGGCCTCGGACTCGAATCCTTCGCCGAACGTCCGCCACTCCCAGCGGGCCGCGATCTCGGACATCGTCGCCCCAGCCTATCGGCGCTCAGGTCGAGGAGGTGCGCTGTTCGTACCAGCGCTGCGTGGCCCGCCCGGAGTAGGAGATCACGTCGAGCAGGACGCCGGCCGCGACGGCGAGCCAGTTCGCCCCGTGCACGCCGCCGGGGCTCCAGACGATCACGTACATCAGCGTCGTCCAGGGCAGGAAGATCAGCCCGAGGAGCGGGGTCAGCCAGTGGTTGAAGGCGAGCTGGACGCGGTGGCCGAAGATCCACTCGACCGCGAGCGCGACGCGCGGGCCGAGGGCGAACAGCACGAGCAGGAAGCAGCACACGCAGGCCATTCTCCGCCCTCGGGCGCTCGAGGGCAACCGGGTGCCTCCCCTCGCCTCAGCCGATGCCGCGGGCGGGCGGACGGGGGTGCCGATCGCCGCGAACTCGTCGAGGCCCTTCGCCTCGGGCGCCGGAATCGGCACGCACCCAGGCAACGCCGGCTGCGGCGGCAGAGATCGCCGGCCACCGCTTCGCGCCGAACATCTGCGTGCAATCCTTCGGGCATGACCGAGCCGCGCGAGATCGCCGACGGCGTCGAGCCGGTGACGGACGGCGTCTGGCACTGGCGGATCCACAACGCCGCGATCGGCGGTGCGATCTCGAGCTCGCACGCCGTCGCGGCGGACGGCGGCTGCGTGCTCGTCGACCCCGTCCGGCTCGCCGACGACGCTCTCGCGTCGCTCCCCCGCCCGGCGGCGATCGCACTCGACGCGACCACCCACCAGCGCGCGTCGTGGCGCTACCGCAAGCAGTTCGGGATCGAGGTCTGGCTGCCGGAGGACGCCCGCGCCGGGGACGAGGAGCCGGACCGGCGCTACGCCGAGGGCGAGACGCTGCCCGGCGGCCTGCTCGCCATCCGGACTCCGGGCCCGGAGTGGCCGCACTACTCGTTCCTGCTCGAGCGCGACCCGGGGGTCCTCTTCTGCTCCGACCTGATCTCGAACGACGGCGGCCGCGAGCTCGGGTTCGTCCCGCCCGAGTTCCACGACGACCCGGCCGAGACGAGGCGCAGCGTCGAGCGCCTGCTCGACCTGCCCTTCTCGATCCTCTGCCTCGCGCACGGCGTACCGATCACCGACGACCCAAAGGGAGCTTTGCGGCAGCTGCTCGAAACGACGGCGTGAGCTTCCGGCGCCGCCGACACGGGGACGAGGACGCGCTCGACGAGCGGTATCGCCTGCTCGTCGAGGAGATGCCGCTCGCGCTCTACGTCGCGGCGCTGCACGAGACGAGCCACGCCCTCTACGTCAGCCCGGCGATCGTCGACCTGCTCGGCTACGACCTCCGTCAGTGGCGGACGGACCCGGCGCTGTTCGAGGAGCTCGTGCACCCGGACGACCGGGGGCGCGTGCTCGAGCGCGTCACCGCCGCGAAGCGGAGCGGCGAGCCGTACGAGGCCGAATACCGGATGACTCACGCGAACGGCAAGGTCGTCTGGGTGCACGACCAGGCGGTGACCGTGCACGACGCGGGCGGCCGGCCGCTCCA
This sequence comes from Gaiellaceae bacterium, assembly GCA_035541175.1. Taxonomy (GTDB): domain Bacteria; phylum Actinomycetota; class Thermoleophilia; order Gaiellales; family Gaiellaceae; genus Palsa-739. The sequence continues at coordinate 1,373 of DATKNT010000117.1, read as the reverse complement.
CTGGCAGGGCTTCCTCGTCGACGTCACCGCCCGCAAGGAGGCGGAGGCCCGCTACCGCGCGCTCGTCGAGCAGCTGCCGCTGATCACCTACGTCGACAGCCCCGAGAGCGCCGGGACGACGTCGGCATACATCAGCCCGCAGGTCGAGACGGTGCTCGGCTACCCGCTCGAGGACTGGCACGCCGACCCGCACTTCTTCGAGAAGCACCTCCATCCCGCCGACCGCGACCGCGTCATGTCGGAGCAGCGGGCCGCGCGCGCGAGCGGCGAGCCGCTCCAGCTCGAGTACCGCTTCATCGCCCGCGACGGGCGCACGATCTGGCTCCAGGACAGCTTCACCGTCGTTCGCGACGAGGACGGGAGGCCGTGGTACAGCCAGGGATTCGCGCTCGACGTGACCGACCGTAAGGCGGCGGAGCAGGACCGCGAGCTGCTGCTCCGCCAGGCGCAGGTGCAGAACGAGCAGCTGCGGCGGCTCGACCGGATGAAGGACGAGTTCATCGCGCTCGTCTCGCACGAGCTGCGCACGCCGCTCACGTCGATCCGCGGCTACCTCGAGCTGATGCTCGACGACCTCGCGCGCGGCGAGGTGACCGCGGAGCAGCAGCGCGACTTCCTCCAGGTGATCGACCGCAACTCCGACCGGCTGCAGCGGCTCGTCGAGGACCTGCTGCTCGCCGCGCAGGTCGAGGGCGGGACGCTCCATCTCGTGACGACGACGGTCGACCTCGGCGAGCTCGTCTCCGACTGCGTCGAGGCGAGCGCGCCGATGGCGGCGGCGCGGGGGATCGAGCTCGGCTGCTCCGTCGACGAGGCGCCGTCCGTCTCCGGCGACGTCCGCCGGCTCGGGCAGGTCGTCGACAACCTGCTCTCGAACGCGCTGAAGTTCACGCCGCCGGGTGGCAGCGTGCACGTGCGCGCGTCGCGGCGCGACTCGACGGCGGTGCTCGAGGTCTCCGACTCGGGGATGGGGATCCCGGCGGAGGAGCAGGCTGCGCTGTTCGGGCGCTTCTACCGCACCGAGCGGGCGCAGCACGACGCGATCCCCGGCGTCGGGCTCGGCCTCTCGATCACGAAGGCGATCGTCGAGGCGCACGGCGGCCGGATCACGTTCACGAGCGCCACCGGCTCGGGGACGACGTTCGCCGTCGAGCTGCCGGTGAAGCCCTAACGGCGCCGGCCTACGGGCGGTTGAGCGCGGCGAGGAGAAGCAAGGCGAGACTCAACACGAGTCCGAAGACCGCGAGCGCCGGCGCCGCGACCCAGTCGCTGCCACCCGACCGCCATCGACGCAGCCACGCCGCGATCGCGCCGGTCGTCGCCGCCATCGCGGCGACGGCCAGGGGCGCGAACTGAACGAGCGCCCACACGAG
>DATKNT010000116.1:0-3248 GCA_035541175.1 Gaiellaceae bacterium | reverse complement strand
CTGGAGGATCCGGTCGAGCTGGTGGACGGTGAGCTTGATCCGGTGGTCGGTGAGCCGGTTCTCGGGGAAGTTGTACGTCCGGATCTTCTCCGCGCGCTCGCCGCTGCCGATCTGCGAGCGGCGCGTCGCGTCGAGCTCGGCCCGCTGGCGCTCCAGCTCGCGCTCGTACAGACGCGCGCGCAGGACGCGCATCGCCTTCTCCTTGTTCTGGAGCTGCGACTTCTCGTCCTGCATCGAGACGACGACGCCGGTCGGCAGGTGCGTGATGCGGACGGCGGAGTCGGTCGTGTTGACGGACTGGCCGCCGGGGCCGGTCGAGCGGTAGACGTCGACCTTCAGGTCGTTCGGGTCGATCTCGACCTCGACCTCCTCGGCCTCGGGCATGACCGCGACCGTCGCCGTCGAGGTATGGATCCGCCCCTGCGACTCCGTCTCCGGGACGCGCTGGACGCGATGCGTGCCGCCCTCCCACTTGAAGACGGCGTAGGCCGGGTCGCCCTTGACGGCGAAGGTCACCTCCTTGTAGCCGCCGCCGTCGTTCGGGCTCGCGCTCAGCTCCTCGACCTTGAAGCCGCGGCGCTCGGCGTAGCGCGCGAGCATGCGGTAGACGTCGCCGGCCCAGAGCGCGGCCTCGTCGCCGCCGACGCCCTGGCGCACCTCGAGGATCACGTCCTTGTGGTCGGCGGGGTCGGTCGGGACGAGCGCGAGGCGCAGCTCCTCCTCGAGCGTCGCCGACCGCTCCTCGAGCTCCGGGACGAGCTCGCGCAGGTCGGGGTCCTCGCGCGCGGCGGCGAGGTCCGCGCGGGCGGCCTTCCACTCCTGCGCCAGCTTGGTCGGGCCTTCGAGCTCCTTCAGGCGGCGCCCGACCTCGGCCGCCTCGCGGTGGTCGTTGTAGACGGACGGGTCGGCCATGCGCTCCTGCGTCTCGCGGTAGGAGCGCTCCAGCTCGTCGATCAGGCTGTCGAAGTCCGCGGCCATCGCGGGCACAGCGTAGCCACTTGCGCAGGCCGCTTTACTTTCTATAGCTTCGGTCGATCCGGGCAGTCCAGCGAGGAGGGAGCATGTCGGTCGTCGACGAGGTGCAGAGCGCGAACGCCGCCTACGCGGCCGGGTTCGACAAGGGCGGCCTGCCGATGCCGCCGGCGCGGCGTTTCGCGGTCGTGACGTGCATGGACGCGCGCCTCGACCCGGCCAAGTTCCTCGGGCTCGAGGACGGCGACGCGCACGTGATCCGGAACGCCGGCGGGATCGTCAACGACGAGACGCTCCGCTCGCTCCTCATCTCCCACCACCTGCTCGGGACGCAGGAGGCGATCGTGATCGGTCACACCGGCTGCGGGATGGTGACGTTCACGAACGGCGACATCCACGCGAAGCTCGGCCCGGAGTCCGAGTCGATCGACTTCCAGCCGTTCCCCGACGCGGACGAGCGCGTGCGCGAGAGCGTCGACACGATCCGGAGCGCGCCGCTGCTCGCCGACTCGTTCGGCGCGACGGGGTTCGTCTACGAGGTCGAGACCGGCAGGCTGCGCGCCGTCTAGCCTGCGAGGCGCGCGTCGAGGGTGATCTCCGGCACGCCGGCGAGCGCCTTCGAGACGGGGCAGTTCGCCTTCGCGCCCTGCGCCGCCTCCTCGAACGCCGCGGCGTCGAGCCCGGGGACGCGGCCCTCGACCGCGAGGGCGATCCTCGTGATGCCCTCGCCCGGCTGGAAGGTGACCGTCGCCGAGGTGTCGAGCCGCTCCGGCGGCGTGCCGGCGCCCGAGAGGCCGAAGGCGAGCGCCATCGAGAAGCACGACGCATGGGCGGCGGCGATCAGCTCCTCGGGGCTCGTCTTCCCGCCCGCGGCGACGTCCTCCGAGCGCGCCGCCCAGCTCACCTGCTGCTCGCCGATCGCGCCGCTCGTCGTCGAGCGGATCGTCCCGCTCCCCTCGAGCCCGCTGCCCGTCCACGTCACGTCTGCACGCCGGTCCGTCGCCATCTCGTCGTCTCCCTCCTCGTGGTTCGCGAAACAGACAGCCTACGGCCTCGACGACCGTCCAAGCCGGAGGCCGACGCAGCCGTGGGCCGGACCGCACTCCGGCCGTAGCGCACATGCGACACGCCACGGGCGCGAAGAGGAAGGGGCGCGTGGGGGAACCAGGGGTTCCCCCACGCGACTCAGGCCATCACTTCGACGCGGCCGGCCTGCGGGTCGCCCCTCGCCTCGAGGTCGAGCACGCAGCGCAGCGCGCGGATCGAGACCTCGAGCTGGTCGAGCGACGGCTCCCGCGTCGTCAGCCGCTGGAGCCAGAGACCGGGCGCGAGCACGGCCATGAGCAGCCGGTTGTCCGTGTGCTTGCCGGCGAAGCGGATCAGCTCGTACGCGAGACCGGCGATCACCGGCAGCAGCAGGATCCGCGTCACGATCAGCCAGTACCAGACCGGCCGCCCGAAGAACGCGAACACGAAGACGGCGATCACCATCACCCAGAGGAGGAACGCGGTGCCGCAGCGCGGATGGATCAGCGAGTACCGCTGCACGATCTCCGGCTCGAGCTCCTCTCCCGCTTCGTAGGCGTTGATCGCCTTGTGCTCGGCCGCGTGGTACTGGAAGACGCGGCGCAGGTCCGGCAGCAGCGAGATCAGCGCGAGGTAGAGGACGAAGATGGTCACGCGGATCAGCCCCTCGACGATCACGAACCAGCCGCCGCTCGAGATCGGCAGCAGCTCCGTCAGCAGCCCGGGCGTCACCTTGAACAGCGCGACCGCGAAGCCGATCGCGACCGCGAACGCGAAGATGAGTGCGCCGCGCGAGAGCTCCTTCTCCGCCTCCGGCTCCGGCAGCCCCTCCTCCTCGGCCTCCTTCGCCTCCCGGGCGGCGTAGTTCGCCGAGATGGCGAGCGCGCGGAAGCCGATCGCGAGCGACTCGCCGAGCGCCATCACGCCCCGGACGATCGGCAACCGCAGCGCGCGGTGGCTCGCCATCTTCGACTGGATCGGGCGCGACACGTGCTCGATCGAGCCGCTCGGAGTGCGGACGGCGACGGACCAGTTCCCCGGTCCGCGCATCATCACGCCTTCGAGGACAGCCTGTCCGCCGACCGTCTGCACGCCTCGGCCGGTCCCGTGCTAGCGGGCGCTCTTCGCGCGCTCGGCCCGCTCGAGCCGGCGCTGGAAGCGCTCCACCCGGCCGCCCGTGTCCACGAGCTTCTGCTTGCCCGTGTAGAACGGATGGCACTCCGAGCAGATCTCGACGTGAAGCTCGGGCT
>DATKNT010000115.1:0-2140 GCA_035541175.1 Gaiellaceae bacterium | reverse complement strand
CGATGCCGGACACGAGGCTGCGGATCGGCGAGTTGAGCAAGCGCTCGGGCGTGAGCCCGGAGCTGCTACGCGCGTGGGAGCGGCGGTACGGGCTGCTCGAGCCGGTCCGGACACCGGGCGGGCTGCGGCTCTACTCGCTGGAGGACCTCGAACGCGTCCGGCTGATGCAGCAGCACCTCGCCGCCGGCCTCGCCGCGGCGGAGGCGGCGGCCCAGGTCGCGCGGGAGACCAACGGGGTCGAGGCGGTCGCGCCGGCGGTCTCGGCGGACGCCGCACGGGCCGAGCTCGCGGCCGCGATCCGGCGCTTCGACGAGGCCGACGCACAGGCGGTGATCGACCGGATGCTCGCCGCGATGACGAGCGACGCGGTTCTCGTCGACGTCCTGCTTCCGTATCTCCACGAGCTCGGCGACCGGTGGCGGCGCGGCGAGGCGGCGATCGGCGAGGAGCACTTCGCGTCCAGCCTGATCCGGGGCCGGATGCTCGGCCTCGCGCGCGGCTGGGGCCGCGGCCTCGGCCCCGTTGCTCTCCTCGCGTGCCTTCCGGGAGAGCAGCACGAGCTCGGCCTGATCGCGTTCGGGCTCGCGCTGCGCGCGCGCGGATGGCGGGTCGCGTACCTCGGCGGCGACACGCCGCTCGAGGAGATCGAGCGCGCGAGCGCGAACACGCCCGACCTGATCGTCCTCTCCGCGGTGACGCCGAGGCGGATCCGTCAGTTCGAGGATCGGATTCGCGCGCTCGCAAAGCGCCGGCGCGTCGCCCTCGGCGGAGCCGGCGCGCGCGACGACGACGCAGCCGCGCTCGGCGTGCTCGCGTTGACGGGCGACCCGGTCTCGGAAGCCGAACGAGTCACCGCTGAATGGGCGCTCGCCTGATCCCGCTCCCGAGCGGCGCCGAGATGCGCGTCACGGGCGCGGCCGGCGCCGCCGCCGTCGTCTGCGTCAACGGCGGCCAGGCGGCCGGCGTGCCCGGGACGTGGAGCGCGACGCTCGAGTGGCTCGTCGCGCGCCTCTCGCCGCGCTTCCCGGGAATCCCGTTCGCGGAGGTCCGCTACCGCGTGAAGTCCTGGACGCGGCTCGACTGGTGCGAGGAGGACGCCCGCGCCGCGGTCGCGGCGGTCGGCGCGCTGCGGACGCTGATCGTCGGCTTCTCGATGGGCGGCGCCGTCGCCGTCCTCTGCGCCGACGCGCCGGGCGTCGAGGCGGTGCTCGGCCTCTCCCCGTGGCTCCCGGAGCGGCTCGACCTCTCGCGGCTCCGGGGACGGCGGCTCGACGTCATCCACGGGAGGCTCGACCGCGCGCTGCCCGGGATCCCGGGCGTCAACCCGTCGAGCTCGCGGCGCGGGTTCGAGCGCGCCCGGAGCCTCGGCATCGACGGGAGCTATCGCGTCATCCCGGGCGCCGTCCACGGCGTCGCGGTGCGCGCACCGGTCGGGGTCGTCCCGCTGCCGCGCGCGCGCCGCTGGGCCGCGCTCGCCGGGGAGCGGATCGAGAGCTGGGCGGCGGCGTGAGCGCGGAGGTCGGAACCGTTCGCTCCGGCACGAGCCGGATCAGTCAGGCGGTGACGCTCGTCGCCGTCGTCGTGCCGCCGGTCGGCATCGCCGCCGCAGCCGGCCTGCTCTGGGGCGTCGCGTTCCACTGGGTCGACGTCGCCGTGCTCGCCGTCTTCTACGTCGTGTGCGCGTTCGGGACGACGATCGGCTTCCACCGCTACTTCACGCACAAGGGCTTCGAGGCGCGCGCGCCGGTGAAGGCGACGCTCGCGATCCTCGGCTGCATGACGATGCAGGGCCCGCTCATCCAGTGGGTCACCGACCATCGCAAGCACCACGCGCTCTCGGACAAGCCCGGCGATCCGCACTCGCCGCACGTCGGCCACGGCGACGGGGCATGGGGCGCGGCCAAGGGATTCGTGCACGCGCATGTCGGCTGGCTGTTCTCGAACCTCGGCATGGAGGAGGGCGAGATCTACGGGCGCGACCTGTACGGCGACCGGATGCTCGTCTGGATCGACCGGCTGTACCTGCTGTGGGTGGCGCTGACCCTCGGGCTGCCGTTCCTCGTCGGCTATCTCGTCGGCGGCACCGTCGCGTTCGGGATCGAGGCGATGGTCTGGGGCGGGCTGATCCGCATCTTCCTCT
>DATKNT010000114.1:0-13425 GCA_035541175.1 Gaiellaceae bacterium | reverse complement strand
CTCCGTCAGCACCTCGTGCACCGCCGCGATCGCGAGGATCCGGTTGACCGAGTGCTCGAGCGCCTCCTGCGGGTCGACGCCCTCGGCGCGCGACTGGAGCCGGAGCAGCGACGCGACCGTCTGCAGGTTGTTCTTGACGCGATGGTGGATCTCCTGGGCGAGCACGCCGCGCATGACCGCGCGCCCGTGCTCGAGCGCGACCGCCGCGTGGTGCGCGATCGCCTCCAGCAGCGCGCGGTCGTCGTCGGAGAACGGCGTGTCTCGGTCGGCGACGAGCTCGCCGATCTGCCGCCGCTTCCAGCGGAGCGGCGTCCGCACCGCGTACGCGCCAGCGCGGCCCTCCGGCCAGGCGATGCGCCCGTCCTCGAGCACGAGCGCCGCGCCCGTCGCCTGCACCGCGTCCATCGTCGTCTTGACGATCGCCTCGAGCGACTCCTCGAGGTACAGCGACTCCGACACCGCCTCGGAGATCCGCGCGAGCGCCTCGAGCTCGGCGACGCGACGCTGCGCCTCCGCGTACAGCTGCGCGTGCACGATCGACTGCGCCACCTGGCCGGCGATCGCCTGGAGCAGCTCGATCTCCGCGTCGCCGTACGTGCGCGGCGCGCGCGTGCGGACGTTGAGCGCGCCCGCGAGCCGCTCGCCGTGGACGAGGATCGGCACCGCGAGGATCGACTCGTACTCGTCCTCCGGCAGGTTCGGGAACAGCTTGAAGCGCGGGTCGAGATGCGCCTGCGACGGGATCATCACCGGCTCGCGCTCCGCCGCGGCGACGCCGGTGATCCCCTCGCCGGGCCGCATCCGCGGGCGGCGCGTCATCTCGGCGACGTGCGTCCCATGCGTCGCGCGCAGCACGAGCTCGTCGCTGCGCTCGTCGTAGAGGTAGACGAAGCACGCGTCGGCCTGGAGCGCGTCCGCGACCTTTGTCGCGACGAGGTGCAGGACCTCCTCGAGATCGAGAGTCGAGTTGACCGCGCCGATCGTCTCGGTGAGGAGCCGCAAGTGCCGCTCGGGTGCGTCCACAGCTCGTATCGTAGGGACGTGGCCGCGACCAACTGGCTCCTGTTCTTCCACCTGCTCGGAGCGTTCAGCTTCTTCGCCGGGGCCGCGGTCGCCGGCACGCTCCAGCTCGCGGCGATCCGGAAGGAGCGTCCGAGCGAGATCCTCATGCTGCTCCGGCTGACCCGCGTCGGCGTGGTGCTCGTCGGGATCGGCGCGCTGCTCACGCTCGTGTTCGGGATCGCGCTCGCCGAGCACATGGGGATCGGGCTCTCGCCCGTGTGGATCCAGGCGGCCCTCGGACTCTGGGTCGCGGCGATGGCCGTCGGCGCGATCGGCGGCCGCACCGCTCGGCGCGCCCGCAACCTCGCCGAGCGGCTCGTCGCCGACGGCGACCGCCCGAGCGAGGAGCTGCGCGGCCTCGTCGCCCACCGGCCCTCGCTCTGGGCCAGCTACGCGAGCTCCCTGATGATCCTCGCGATCGTCGTGCTCATGGTCTGGAAGCCGGGCTGAGAAGGAAAATGCCGCGGGTTAACAAACCTTTTACCCCGACCCTGCAAATTCCCTTGCAGGGCCGGAATAGCGTCCGCCCCATGAGCGCCCTCGCCATCGACCTCCGCCGCACCGCCGGCTTCGTCGTCTCGGATCGCCGGGGACGGCTGGTGGGCAAGGTCGAGTGCCCGATGTACGGGACGGCGCCGGACGTGCCCGACGCGCTGTCGGTGAAGTCGGGGTTCCTCTCGCGGCGCCGCCGGCTCGTGCCCGCCGACACGATCGAGCAGATCGACGGGACGAGCGGCGTGATCGGCCTTCGCGTCGACCGCGAGGCCATCCGCAGCTTCCTCTAGCCGTCCGGCTCTCGCCGGCTGCGAAAAGACCCTCGAAACGACCACGAGCCGCCATGAGCGACTCGCAGTCGGCCGTCAGTTGGGCCTCGTCTCCGCAGATGGCGAGGCCACGACGGATTGTTACTCAACCTTCACAGAACTGACAAGTACTTCTTCATCTCCCACTCGGAGAGCTGGACGCGGTACTCGTCCCACTCCTTCCGCTTCAGCTCGACGTAGCGGTCGAAGATGTGGCCGCCCAGGGCCTTCTTCGCCACCTCGGACTGGGACAGCTCGTTGATCGCCTCGCCGAGGGTCTCCGGCAGTGAGACGATCCCCCGCTCCCGCCGCTGGTCGGCGGTGAGGTGGTAGAGGTTCGTCTCCATCGGGTCGGGCAGCTCGTAGCCCTGCTCGATCCCCTCGAGGCCGGCGTGCAGGAGCGCCGCGAAGGTGAGGTACGGGTTGCACGCCGGGTCGGGGCAGCGGATCTCGGCGCGCGTCGCCTGCTCCGAGCCGGGCTTGTACAGCGGGATCCGGATCAGCGCCGAGCGGTTGCGCTGCGACCACGCGACGTAGACCGGCGCCTCGTAGCCCGGCACGAGCCGCTTGTACGAGTTCACCCACTGCGCGAACACGGCCGCGATCTCGCGCGCGTGGCGCAGCTGGCCCGCGATGAACGCCTTGCCGACGCCGGAGAGGTGCCACTTGTCGTCCTCGTCGAAGAACGAGTTGCGCCCGTCCTTGAACAGCGACTGGTGCGTGTGCATGCCCGAGCCGTTCTCGCCGAAGAGCGGCTTCGGCATGAACGTGGCGTGGTAGCCGTGCTGCTTCGCCACCTCCTTGACGACGAGGCGGTACGTGAGCATGTAGTCCGCCATGTCGAGCGCGCCGGCGTAGCGGATGTCGATCTCGTGCTGCGACGGGCCGACCTCGTGGTGGTGGTACTCGACGGGGATGCCCATCGCGTCGAGCGCCTTGATCGTGTCGCGGCGGACCCCGGTCGCGGCGTCCATCGTCGTCTGCGCGAAGTAGCCGCCCTCGTCGAGCGTCTCCGTGCCGTGCTCGTCGCGGAACAGGAAGTACTCCGCCTCGGGGCCGACGTTGAACGTGTCGAAGCCCATCGACTCCATCCGCTCGAGCGCGCGGCGCAGCGCGTAGCGCGGATCGCCGTCGTACGGGTTCCCGTCCGGCGTGACGATGTCGCAGATCATCCGCGCCTCCAGGCCGTTCGGCATGACGCGGAACGTCGCCGGATCGGGGATCGCGACCATGTCGGACTCCTCGATCGCGTTGAAGCCCGTGATCGACGAGCCGTCGAAGCCCATGCCGTCGTCGAGCGCGCCCGCGACCTCGCTCTTCGTGATCGAGAAGCTCTTCAGGTGCCCCTCGAGGTCGGTGAACCAGAGCAACATGTCCTCGATGCCGCGCGCCTCGAGCTCCTCGAGCACGGCAAGCCGCGCCTTCGGATCGGACGTCGCGCGGTTCTTGCTCTCAACCTGCGCCATCGCTCATTCCTCCCCAGAAATCGGAAAAGCCCCGGCCGCCGCTGACAGCCGGCGCCCGAGGCTCCGTCGCCTCCACGATCGACGGGCCGAGTCTACACGGATGGCGCGCCGAGCCGCTCGGGCTAGGCTCGCCGCATGTTCCGCAGTCGCGAGCCGTGGATCGACGGCGCGCTCCGGCGGCTCGCCCGTCGCATCTCGAGCCGCCGCCGGGCCGTCATCGCCGTCTGGCTCGCGCTCCTCGCCGGCAGCGCGTGGTTCTCGCTCCACCAGACCGACCACCTGACCGGCGGCGGCTGGGAGGTCCCGGGCAGCGCCTCGATCAGGGTGTCGCAGCTGCTCGACTCCTTCCCCGGCGTGACGCCGCCGACGTTCACCTTCTTCGTCACGGGGTCGAGCGCCGAGGCGGTCGAGGCGCGGCTCGGCCGGGTGGAGCAGACGGTTCGCGGCTATCCGCGGCTCCACGCCGGAAGTCCGATCGTCCTCCTCCGCAACGGGCGCGCGGCCTTCCTGCCCGTCTCGTTCCAGGGCGCGACGTCGAACTCGATCGACATGGCGACGAGGCTGCGGCACGCTCTCGTGCAGACGAGTCCGACCGTCCAGACGCGCGTGCTCGGCGAGCCGGCGGTCTGGTCGAACTTCCAGCAGGTGTCGAAGCGGCAGCTCGCGCGCGGCGAGGCCGTCGGCTTCCCGCTGATCCTGATCATCCTGCTCGCGGCGTTCGGCACGGTCGTCGCCGCGGTCGCGCCGCTCGCGCTCGGCTTCGCCGCCGTGGTGCTCTCAGGCGCGGTCATCTACTGGCTCTCGCAGGCGTTCGAGATCTCCGTCTACGTCACGAACATGGCGTCGATGATCGGGATCGGCGTCGCCGTCGACTACTCGCTCTTCATCGTCAACCGGTTCCGCGGCGAGCTGCATCGCGGCGAGACGTCCGACGACGCGCTCGCGCGCGCGCTCTCGACCTCCGGGAAGGCGGTCGTGTTCAGCGGCGCGACGGTCGCGGTCTCGCTCGCCGGCCTGTTCGCGATCGACATCCGGGGGATCCGCTCGCTCGCGATCGGCGCGATCGTCGTCGTCTGCATCGCCGTGCTCGCGGCGACGACGCTGCTGCCGGCGCTCCTCGCCTGGACGGGCGCGCGGGTGGAGCGGCTCCGGCTGCCGCTGCCGTGGAGCACCGGCGAGGAGAGCGGCAGCCGGTTCTGGACGGTCTGGGCGACGACGGTGATGCGGCGGCCGGTCGCGTTCCTCGTCGGCGGTGCGGGCTTCATGCTCCTGCTCGCCGCGCCGCTGTTCGCGATGCAGACGTTCAACCGCGGGCTGAACGAGCTCCCTGCCGGATCGGAGGTGCGCGCGGCGACCGAGCGGGCGATGGCGCTCGCCGGCCCGGGATTCGCGTCGCCGGTGCACGTCGTCACCACCGTGCGGCCGACGAGCCTGCGGGCGCGGCTCGCCGTGATCCCGGGCGTCGTCGCGGTCACGGCGCCGGTGCGCAGCACCGACGGCGTCCACTGGCTCGTCGACGCGCGGATCGACGCGCAGGCGGAGTCGTCGCCGGCCCGGGCGATCGTGCGCCGGATCGAGGCGGTCGCGGGACCGAAGGCGCTCGTCGGCGGCTCGACCGTGTTCGACATGGACGTCGAGCATGCGATCTTCGGCGGCATCTGGAAGATGCTCCTGTTCATCCTCGGCGCGTCGTACGTCGTGCTGCTGCTCCTGCTGCGCAGCGTGGTGCTGCCGCTGAAGGCCGTCCTCGTCAACCTGCTCAGCGTCGGCGCCGCGTACGGGGTGCTCGTCGCCGTCTTCCAGTGGGGCTGGTTCGACTGGACCGGCTACCGCTCGCCGGGCTACGTCGACACGATCGTGCCGGCGCTCGTGCTCGCGGTGACGTTCGGGCTGTCGATGGACTACGAGGTGTTCCTGCTCACGCGGATCCGCGAGCGCTGGCTCGCGCACGGGGACAACGAGCGCGCCGTCTCGGAGGGGCTCGTCCGCTCGGCGCGGACGATCACGAGCGCGGCCGCGGTGATGGTCGCCGTCTTCGCCTCGTTCTCCGCCTCCGGCTCGCCGGCGCTGAAGGAGTTGGGGATCGGCCTCGCGGTGGCGATCCTCCTCGACGCGACGCTCGTCCGGCTCGTGATCGTCCCGTCCGCGATGCGGCTGCTCGGCTCCTGGAACTGGTGGTTCCCCGGCGTCAGCGCCAGGCGGTCTCCTGCACGAGCGCCCGCTCCCTGAGCGGCTCCCACCAGGCCCGGTTCGCCCGGTACCACTCGACGGTCTCGCGCAGGCCGTCCTCGAAGCCGGTCTCCGGCGCCCAGCCGAGCTCGCGGCGGAGCTTCGTGGAATCGAGGAGGTAGCGGCGGTCGTGGCCCGGCCGGTCGGGCACGATCGTCTTCAGCTCCTGCGGCTTCTCCGTCAGGTCGAGCACCGCGTCGGCGATCTCCTCGATCGAGCGCTCGACCCCGGAGCCGACGTTGTACGTCTCGCCGGGGCTGCCCCGCTCGAGCACGAGCTCGATCGCGCTGCAGTGGTCGCGCACGTGCAGCCACTCCCGCTTGTTCTGCGTCGATGCGTAGAGCGGCAGCTCGCGGTCGTCGAGCGCGTTCGTGACGAAGAGCGGGATCACCTTCTCGGGGAATTGGAACGGCCCGTAGTTGTTCGAGCAGTTCGTGATCGTCACCGGCAGCCCGAACGTCTCGTGGTAGGCGCGGACAGCGTGGTCGGCGCCCGCCTTGGACGCGTTGTACGGCGTCCGCGGCCGGTACGGCGACTCCTCGGTGAAGACCTCGTCGCTGTCGAGCGGGAGGTCGCCGTACACCTCGCAAGTCGAGATGTGGTGGAAGCGGGCGATGTCGGCCCGGCGCGCAGCCTCGAGGAGCGTCTGCGTTCCGAGCACGTTCGTCCGGAAGAAGCGCCCCGGGTCGACGACGGCGAGGCTGTTGTGCGACTCGGCGGCGAAGTTCACGACCGCGTCGGCCCCGTCGAGCACCCGTTCGGCGAGCTCGAGGTCGCCGATGTCGCCGTGGACGAACTCGATCCGCTCCTCCACGTCGGCGAGGCTGCGGCGGTCGCCCGCGTACGTGAGGAGGTCGAGGACGGCGACGCGGTCGCCGGGATGCCGCTCGAGCCAGTAGCGGACGAAGTTCGACCCGATGAAGCCGGCTCCCCCGGTGACGACGACGAACACGGGCGCAGCCTAGCGGCAGGAAGGTCGAGGCCCGGCGGAGAATCCCTGGTATTCGAGACCTTTGCTAGCTTGGAGCCGCTCCGGGGGTCGCCGGGGCCGGCTCAGAGACGCTGCCATGACGTTCCGTCGCGCCATCTCCGCCGCCGCCGTCGCCGCGCTCGTTGCGGTGGGCGCCGCGTCGGCCCGGTCCGTCTGCACGGGGACGTGCTACGTCGCGCCCGCCGGCTCCGGGCCGCTGTTCCTGTTCAGCGGCCACGGCTGGGGGCACGGCGTCGGTATGAGCCAGTACGGCGCCTACGGCTACGCGCAGCACGGCTGGACGTATCCGCAGATCCTCGCCCACTACTACCCCGGCACGACGCTCGGGAAGACGGCGACGACGACGATCCGCGTCCTGCTCGCGGACAAGCAGAAGACGCTGAAGATCTCCTCGACGGCGCCGTTCACGGTGACGGACGGCGCCGGCCGCTCCCACTCGCTGGCGGCCGGGGCGTTCTCCTTCGGGACGGGGCTGCGGCTGCCGGTCGACGGCGGGCCGCTCCAGGGCCTGACGGCGCCGGTCACCTTCTCTCCGGGCGCAGGCGGGCCGCTGACGCTCGGCCGCGCGTACCGGGGCCAGATCCTCGTCGACGTCGTCGACGGGAAGCTGCGGGCGATCAACGTCGTCCCGCTCGAGCAGTACCTCTACGGCGTCGTCCCGGCGGAGATGCCCTCGACGTGGCTGCCGCAGGCGCTCGAGGCGCAGGCGGTCGCGTCGCGCTCGTACGCACTCGCCACCCGGCAACTCGCGGCCCCGTTCGACGTCTACTCGGATACCAGGAGCCAGATGTATCTGGGAATCGGCAGCGAGACGACGGCCGCGACCGCCGCCGTGGACGCGACGGCCGGCCGCGTCGTGCTCTTCCGCGGCACGGTCGCGACGACCGTCTTCTCGTCCAGCTCCGGCGGCGAGACGAGCTCGAGCGTCGACGCCTGGGGCGGGAAGCCGACCCCGTACCTCGTCTCCGTCCCCGACCCGTACGACGCGATCTCGCCGTTCCACGACTGGGGGCCGGTGCCCGTGACGGCCCAGGCGCTCGCCGAGGCGCTGCACGTGACCGGTACCGTGGCCGACGTGAGCACGACGCTGAACCCGTCCGGACGGGTGTCGCAGCTCCAGCTGACGACGCTTGCTCCGCTCTCGACCTTCCCGCTGCTGAGCGCGTTCGGCGGCGGCACGGTCGAGAGTGCGCTCGGGCTCCGATCGACGTGGTTCTCGGTCGGCGTCCTCTCGCTCGCCCCGCCCGCGCCGAGCGCGCCGGTGCCCTTCGGCTCGTCCGTGCAGTTGAGCGGCGTGATCCGGGGGATGAGCGGCGTCTCGCTCGAGCAGCGGCCGAACGCGGGCGCATGGCAGCCGCTCGCCCCGGTGGCGCCGCAGCCGGACGGAACCGTCCTCCTGACGGAGGCGCCGACGATCACAACCGACTACCGGCTCGCGACGACGCAGGCGGCCGCGGCCTACGTGCGCATCAAGGTGATGCCGGTCGTCACGCTGGCGGCGCCCGTCGCACCGACGGCGCTCCAGGGCACGATCACGCCGGCGCTCCCCGGCGCACCCGTCCAGATCCAGGAGCTGAGCCCGACGGGGCTGACCTGGACGACGGTCGCCGTCGGCGCCGTCGACCCCGTCGCCGCCTCGACGGCGCCCGTCTCGACGGGCACCTTCACGGTGCCGCTGCAGCTCTCGTCCGGCACGTACCGCGCCGTGATCGCCCCCGGCCACGGCTACTCGCCCGGCACCTCGGCGCCGCTCACCGTGAGCGGCTGATGAAACGGCTCACACTCGTCGCCGTCACCGCGGCGCTCTGTGCTGCCTTCTTATGGGCCGCGGCGCCGGCCGCTGCGTTCACGCCCGCCGATCCGCTCGCCTCGAAGCAGTGGTACCTCGAGCAGGACCACGCCTTCGACGCGTGGCCGACGCCGCCGACCCTCGCGCCGGTCAAGGTCGCGGTCGTCGACTCCGGCGTCGACGACACGCTCCCGGACTTCGCCGGCCGGATCGCCGACGCACGGAGCTTCGTCGGCGGCAGCCCGTTCGTCGACACCGAGGGGCACGGCACCTTCGTCGCCGGCGAGATCGCCGCGAACCTCGACAACGTCGGGATCGTCGGGATGGCGTACTCGTCGCAGCTGCTCGTGGCGAAGGTGGTGAAGCCGGACGGGTCGATCCCGCTCCAGGCGGAGGCCGACGCGATCCGCTGGGCGGTCGACGACGGCGCGCAGGTGATCAACCTCAGCCTCGGCGGCGTCCGCGACCCCGTGCACCCGAACCGCGACACGTATTCGCCGCTCGAGGCCGCCGCCGTCGCGTACGCGGTCTCGAAGGGCGCCGTCGTCGTCGCGGCCGTGGGCAACTCGGACGAGGCGTACTCGACGCCCTGGAACTACGCCAGCTACCCGGCGGCGCTGCCCCACGTGATCGGCGTGAGCGCGCTGACCAAGAGCGGGGGCGTCCCCGACTTCTCCGACCGCGACGCGGTCTTCAATGACATCTCTGCGCCCGGGGTCGGCATCTTCTCGACGTTCCCGCTCTCGTTCACGCAGACGCGGCCGACCTGCGTCGACCAGGGCTACTCGGACTGCGGCACGAACGACTACCTCGACCCCGAGGGGACGTCGTTCGCGGCGCCGCAGGTGAGCGCCGCCGCCGCAATGCTCCTCGCCGTCGACCCGTCGCTGACGAACTCGCAGGTGTCGACGATCCTCGAGCAGTCGGCGGACGACGTGAACGCGACGAACGGCTGCGCGCAGTGCCTGCCGGGCCGTGACATGTACAGCGGCTGGGGCCGGCTCGACGTCGCCCGCGCGGTCGCGATGCTGTCGGGGCCGCTGCCGCCGCCGGACAAGTACGAGACGAACGACGACGCCGGCTCGCAGGCGTACCAGCTCTGGGGCAAGTCGATCCCGGTGACCGCGACGCTCGACTACTACGACGATCCCGTGGACGTGTACAAGGTCGCACTCGGGCCGGGCGAGCGGCTGAAGGCGAAGCTCTCGGCCGCGTGGACGGGCGCGAAGGTCAGCCTCGCCCTCTGGAAGCCGGCGACGGTCCACGTGGAGGGAATGCAGGCGAAGCCGCAGCTGCGGGCCGCGCAGTCGGCCGCGGTGGGAGCGACGCAGTCGCTCGCGTACACGGCCCCGTCGCGCGGCTGGTACTACGTCGAGGTGAAGGACACCGCGCCGGGCTTCGGCCAGTACACGCTGACGCTCACCAAGAGGTAGCGGGGGAACCCGTGGTTCCCCCGCCGGCCCCCTCCTTCGGAGTTGAGTGGCGGGATCTGAGCGTGCGCTCCGCGGGGAGCGCGGTCCCGGCTGCGCGCGCGAGCTCGTGGGTGCACCCAGAGCGATGTCATTGCGTTCGCTGCCCCGCGCCGTCCGTGGTGGCCTGCGGCCATCCCGAACGGCGAGGGTCGGCCTTCGGCTAGAGCAGACCTCGCTCTAGCCTCCGGCCTTCGCCGCTTCGAGCTTCGCGCGATAGAGGCCGGAGGCTAACGCGGCCGCAGGCGCGTTAGCCGCAGGCGTACCAGCGGCTCGGGATGGGCGCAGCCCACCACGGGCCGCGCGGCACCGCGAAGTCGCCGAGATCGCCGTGGGTTCACCGCGAGCCCGCCGCGCGGAGGCCGGACCGCGCTCCGGCCGTAGCGCCCAACCACCACCCCGCCACTCGAGCCGAAGGAGGGGAGCCCTGAGGGGAACCCTGGTTCCCCTCAGGGCAAGAGCTCGTCCTCCGCGACCGGGCGGAGCACGCGCGCGGGATTGCCGACGACGAGCATTCGTGCGGCGACGTCCTTCGTCACCACCGCACCCGCGCCGACGAAGGCCTCCTCGCCGATCTCGACCCCGGGGCAGAGGATCGCGCCGCCGCCGATCCGGGCGCCGCGGCGGATCGTCGGGCCCTCGATCAGCTCGTGGCGCCGCTCGGTCCGCCCCATGAAGTTGTCGTTCGTCGTGACGACGCACGGCGCGATGAAGACGTTGTCCTCGAGCGTCGAGTACGCGGTGATGTACGCCTCCGCCTGGATCTTCGTCATCGCGCCGATCGTCGTGTCGTTCTCGACGAGCGAGCCGCGGCCGATGACGACGTCGTCGCCGACGACGACGCGCTCGCGCACGCACGACTGGTCGCCGAGGATCACGCGCGCGCCGACGCGGGTGCCTGCGAAGACGACCGCGCCGGTGGAGACGATCGTCCCGTCGCCGATCTCCGCCGGCGGGAGCGGCTCCCGCTTCGCGGTCGAGCGCGGCGACAACGTCGGCTGCTTGCCGACGACCGCGTACTCGAGCACCTTCACGCCCTCGCCGAGCACCGTGCCCGGGTAGACGATCGCGCTCGGATGGATCTCAGCCGCCAAGGCTCTCCGTCAGCCGGTCGAGCGCGCGCACGACGCGCGCGCCGTCCTCCGCCACCTTGCGCCGGTCGCCGTCCCTGCCGATCAGCCGCAGGAACTCCTGGCACTCGAGCTTCAGCGGCTCGTCGGTCGCGATCTTCGGGATGTAGATGTCGCCGGAGCGCGTCTGCCACTCGCCGTAGCTCTCGGCCCGCTTCCACGGCGACTTCTCGTACACCGTCACCTTCCGCTCGAGCTCCATGTCGTCGAACACGACCATCTTCTCGCGGCCGACGACGGTCATCTTCCGCATCTTGTGCGGGTCGAGCCACGACAGGTGCATGTGCGCGATCTTCCCGCTCGGGAAGCGCAGGTAGCAGAAGACGACGTCCTCGACGCCCTCGGTGAGGAAGTCCCGGCCGTGCGCGACGCACTCGCTCGGCTCCTCGTCGAGCAGGTAGAGGATCACCGACAGGTCGTGGACGCCGAGCGACCAGAGCGCGTTCTCGTTCGTCCGGACGATGCCGAGGTTCTGGCGGTTCCCGTACACGCAGAGCACCTCGCCGAGCTCGCCCGCGTCGATCAGCTCCTTCAGCTTGCGGACGCCCGGGTGGTAGAGGAGCAGGTGGCCCGGCATGAGCACGAGGTTCCGGCCGGCGGCGAGCGCGACAAGCTCGTCGATCTCGGCCGAGCGCATCGCCGGCGGCTTTTCGACGAGCACGTGCTTGCCCGCCTCGAGCGCCTGCTTCGCGAGCGCGTGGTGCGTCGGCACCGGCGTCGCAATCACGACGCCCTCGATGTCCGGGTCGGCGAGGAGCTCCACGAAGTCGGCATAGGCGCGCGCGTTGGGATAGCGCGCAGCGAAACGCTCGAGCCGTTCCGGGACGATCTCGCAGATCGCCGACAGCGCCCCGAGCTCGTCGAAGTTGCGCGCGAGGTTCGGGCCCCAGTAGTTGAGCCCCGCGACCCCGATCAAAGTTTGAAGACCTTCGCGGAGTTGTGGTTCCCGTTGCTGCCGGTCGCGTTGCGGAGGTCGACGACGAGACTCGCGTCGTCGACGAGCTTCTCGTAGTCGATGGCGTGGTGGTCGGTGACGATGACGCAGACGTCGTAGGCGCCCGGGTCGAGCGCGACCGACTCCATCCGCAGGCCGTGCTCGTCGAACCGCGGCACGTGCGGGTCGTGGTACGACACCTCCGCGCCGGCGTTCTGCAGCAGCGAGATCAGCTTCAGCGCGGGCGACTCGCGCATGTCGCCGATGTCGGGCTTGTACGCCACGCCGAGGACCAGCACCTTCGAGCCCTTCAGCGACCGCTGCTTCGCGTGGTTCAGCGCCTGCGAGACGAGCGAGCGGCAGAAGTACGGCATCTCCTCGTTCACCTTCCCCGCGAGCTCGATGAACTCGGTGTAGAAGCCGAACTCGCGCGCCTTCCACGTGAGGTAGAAGGGATCGATCGGGATGCAGTGGCCGCCGAGGCCCGGCCCGGGGCTGAAGCGCATGAACCCGAACGGCTTCGTCGCGGCCGCGTCGACGACCTCCCAGACGTCGATCCCCATGCGGTCGCAGAGGATGGCGAGCTCGTTGACGAGCGCGATGTTCACCGAGCGGAAGATGTTCTCGAGCAGCTTCGTCAGCTCCGCCGCCTCCGGCGTCGAGACGCGGTGGATCCGGTCGATCGCGCCGCCGTAGAGCGCGGCGGCGGCCTCGGTGCAGGCGGGCGTGATCCCGCCGACGACCTTCGGGACGTTCTTCGTCGTCCAGTCGGTGCGGCCGGGATCGACGCGCTCGGGCGAGAAGGCGAGGTGGAAGTCCTCGCCGACCTTCAGCCCGGTCGCCTCGAGCACCGGCAGGATCTCCTCCCGGGTCGTGCCCGGATATGTCGTCGACTCGAGCACGACGAGGTGCCCCTTGCGCAGCCGCGGCGCGATCTGGCCGACGGCGCCCAGCACGATCGAGAGATCCGGCTCGCGCTGGCGCGAGAGCGGCGTCGGCAGCGCGATCAGGATCGCGTCGGCATCGCGGAGCACGTCGTAGTCCGTCGTCGCGCTCAGCCCGCCGGCGACGAGCTTCGCCAGCACCTCGGACGGGACGTCCTCGACGTAGCTCTCGCCGCGGTTGAGCATGTCCACCCGCGACTGCTGGACGTCGACGAGGACGACGCGCTTGCCCGCCTCGACGAAGACCTGCGCGAGCGGGAGACCGACGTAGCCCGCACCGACGATGGCCACTTCCGGTTTCATGCCGCGGCAAGGCTAGCGAGAAGCGCCGCGGCCACCCTCGGGGAACTGTTGCCGTCGCCGTAGAGCGGCGGCAGCCCCTCCGGCGGCCGCGCCGCGGCGACCGCCGCGACGAGCGCGTCGGGGTCGTCGTCGACGAGCACGTTCGCGCCCAGCTCGACCGTGTCGACCCACTCCGTCGACGGCCGCGCGGTCACGCACGGAACGCCGTACCAGTACGCCTCCTTCTGGAGCCCGCCCGAGTCGGTGACGATCACCCGCGCCTGCGAGCAGAGCGCGGCCATGTCGATGTAGCCGAGCGGCTCGAG
>DATKNT010000113.1:0-36483 GCA_035541175.1 Gaiellaceae bacterium | reverse complement strand
ACGTTCTGGACGAGCTTGCCGTTCTCGTCGATGTAGAAGGTCACATCGCCCCACGAGTTGGTGACGATCGACGCCTTGTTGTCGTGGACGATCTGCGCCAGCTGCGCGAGCAGGTCGTCGTCGAAGCAGCTCGCGGCGCCGTAGTAGAGCACGTTCGCGCCGGGAGCCATCGCGTGCACGGCCTCGATGTCGAGAATCTGCTCGCCGTACCAGCCGTTGCCGCCGCAGTCGTCACCCGTCGACGCGTCCTCGGGCACGCTCCGGTCCTGGAACTGACCGGGACGGAACCCAGGGTCGCCGTGCCGCGTGGCGTAGCGGTTCGCGTCGGAGAGCAGCCTCGGCGAGTCGTACGCGTCGGTGATCGCGACCGTCTGGCCTCGGCCGAGGCTCTGGCTGCCGCCGAACCCGCCGACGCCGTAGGCGCCGCGCAGCTTGTCCGGCGTGTAGCCGCAGATCGCGTACGGCAGCGTCTGGTGCTGGAACCTCGGCAGCGTCCTCGCGGTCTGCTGGCCGTAGTAGTCGGAGCAGGGCGTCGCGTTGACGAACGCCGGTTCCGGGCCGAAGTCGGCCGGCTTCATCGCATGGCCGTGCGTGCTGAGCCCCGTGACCGCGGTCACGAGATCGCCGAGCGAGTCGGGCACCGACAGGTCGGACACCGGCGCCTGCGCCTGCTTCCCGTTGACGAGATAGTCGGCGAGCGTCGTTCCGAACGCGGTCGCGGCGGCCGACGCGCTGCCGGCGACCTCGACGAAGTGGTTGTCCGGACCGGTCGCGGTCACGCTCAGGCCCGACTGCGTGAGCCACTGCGTCACCTGGCCGACCTGCGTGCTCGTCGGCGCGAACTGCGCGTCGTACTGGTCGGCGGAGATGAACTGCCCGTACTGGGCGCTCGACGGATCGCTGACGGCCTGCGCCAGCGCGTCGAGCTGGTCCGCGTTTCTCGGCGTGAGCCAGACGCGTGCGTGCACCGCCTGGCCGGACGGAACCGCCGCGGTTTGCGGCGCGGCTCGCGTCCACGCTGGTCGCGATCCGGGCAGGACGTGACGGCTCGAGTCGAACGGGCCGTTCGTCCGCGCGGAGGCTCCCGCGGTGACGACGAGCGCTGCGAGCGTCAGCACGCCCGCGACGGCGACGACGACACGCCTGAGGCGTTTCGGCGGCATGGTGCGATTCCCCCTCCCCTAGTTGGACGGCCGGGACTGACGGCGACCCGGCGGCAGGGATCCTGACGCACTCGGGGAAACCTCGCAACCCGAACCGGGCCGCTGCTACCCTGAGCGCGTGCTCAGAGCCGTCGGCGCTGTCGTCTGCGGCGCAGCCCTCGCCACCGGAGCCGCCGCCGTCGCGGCGCCGCCCGGAGCGGAGGGATCGGATTGGGCGTCCGCGACCCTGTCGAGCACTCACGCAGGGGCGCGGCCGGTCGCGCTCGTCGTATCGCTGCACACCGAGCTCCAGTGCGGAAGGCTGCGCGGCGGCGCGGTCGCGATCGCGTTCCCGGCCGGGATGAAGCTGCCGAAGACGGTGAGCGCGTCGGCGGTCGCGGTGCAGGGGAAGCGTCCCGCCGGCGTCACGCTCTCGGGTCGTACGCTCTCGATCTCCCCGGCTCCGCCCGTGGGCGTCATGTGCAACGTGATCGCCCCCGGCGTCGCGAGGATCCTCGTCTCGAAGGCGGCGCAGCTCGGCAATCCGGCCGCGGCCGGCACGTACGCGCTCGGCGTCCGCTACGGCACCGAGACGCTGCACGCGTCGCTGACGATCCGGGGCTGAGGCGTCGCCGCCGATGAGCTTCCGCCCGTGCGGGAGTCCTAGGGATGTCGGAGCTCTCGGAGAGGAGTCGGCATGACGAGGATCACGCAGGTCGGCCGGGTGATGGTGCCGGTGTCCGACCAGGACGACGCGATCGCGTTCTATACGGAGAAGCTCGGCTTCACCGTGGCGGCGGACGTCCCTTTCGGCGAGGGCGACCGCTGGGTCGAGGTCGCGCCGCCGCGCGGCGGGGCCGCGCTCGCGTTCGTGCCGCCGCGCGGCGACTACCAGCCGGGGCGCATGACGGGCGTCGCGCTCGAGTCGGCGGACGCGCGCGCCGATCACGCCGAGCTGAAGGGCAACGGCGTCGACGTCGACGACGAGCTGATGGGCGGCGACGGGACCGTGCCGCTCCTCTTCTTCTTCCGCGACGGCGACGGCAACCAGCTGATGATCGTCGAGGCGCAGCAGGGCGCGTGAAGGCCCTCGCGCTCGTCGCGCTCGCTACCTGCTCGTGACTGAGGGCTAGGCGATCGTCAGCGTGTCGACGACGCGCTTGAACTGCTTGCCGATGTGAGCCGCGAATGCGGACGACGCCGCGCTCACGCTGCCGATCTCCCCGCCGGAGTTGAAGTCGTGCGCTCCGTGCAGCGTCATGTTCTCCGGCGGCGCTCCCTTGAGGAAGAACAGTGTGAGCCAGACCTGCGCCGTGTTCTGCTGATGCGTCCCGCAGCTCACCCGCTTGACGCTCGAGTAGTTGGCGACGTGTGCGCGGTTCTTTCCCTGCACGACCTGGCCACCCTCGATCTGCCACAGTCCGCCGGCGTCCTCGGCGTTGTTCAGACATTGCCGCACGAGCACGTATGTAAGCGCCATCGCGCACCCCCTGAGTCGTTGTGGCCGAAGCGTGCTCGACGCTCGTCACCCTCGCGTCACCGGGACATCACCGGCGCTCGGTCGCGAGCCGGAGCCCGCGACGCGAGGTTCCCGCTCACGTCAGACGATCCAGGCGCAGCCGTTCCAGTACGCGTCGACGCGGCGGCGGGAGAAGCGGCTCACGTCCAGCTCGAGCTCGTCCGGCAGCGGCGCCAGCCCTTCCGGGACGTACAGCTCGACCTCGCCGCTCTCGGACACGCGCCGGAACCGCACGCGCGACTGCGGCTCGAAGGCGGTCGCGAGCGTCGGGACGGCGCGGCAGCAGGCGGCGCTCCGCACGGTGACGTACAGCCGTCCTCCGTGCTCGCGGATCCGGTCGGCAGCGGCGTCCGAGACGACGACTCTCATGCCCGGACGATACCCGGCGGGGCGTACTTTTCCTCATGCGCGGACCGGCACGCTGCGGATGCCCCGGCCGGAGGCGCAAGGCACGCTGGAGGCGAGGACAGAGGCCATGCCGATCACAGCGAGGCATCCCAGCTCAGCCGGCAACGGAGGGCGCCGGCGTGGACCCGCCTTGCCGCCGGACGAGCTCGTCGGCGCCGACTTCCTCCGGAGCCAGTGGAAGACCGCGTTCGGCGCGGCGGAGGCCGCCCTCGGCGCGGCGGGCCGGGACCTCCCGGAGCCGGAGCGGCGGGCCCGCGCCAGGGAGCTCCAGCAGGAGCGCGAGGCGACGGCCGAGCTGCTCCGGGCGCTCGCGCACGACCAGGATGCGAGCGCGCGCTTCCTCCACCGGTTCATGAGCAGCGGCGAGGCGAGGAAGCAGCTCGGGCTGCCGCCGGAGGTGATCGCGTTCGTCTTCCGGCTCGACGGCGTGCTGATCGCGAGCGCCGCCGTGCACGCGGCGGCCTGGAAGGAGACGTTCGACGAGCTGATCTCGAACCGGATCGAGCGCACCGGCGGCCGGTTCGCGCACTTCGACCGGCAGACCGACTACTACGCGCACATCCACGGGAAGCCGAGGCTCGACGGCGTCCGGGCCTTCCTCGCCAGCCGCGGGATCAGGCTCCCCGAGGGCAGCCCCGACGACCCGCCGGGCACCGAGACGGTGCACGGGCTCGCCAACCGGAAGCAGGAGTCGCTCGTCCGCCGGCTCGACGAGAGCGGCGTGCGCGTCTTCGAAGGCTCGCGCCACTACCTCGAGCTCGCGCACGACGCGGGCGTTCGCTCCGCCGTCGTCTCGGCGAGCGCGCACACCTACATGATCCTCGCGCGCGCCGGGCTCGCCGACTACGTCGACGAGGTCGTGGACGCGAACACGATCGCGGCGGAGGGCCTGCGCGAGAAGCCCGAGCCCGACTGGCTCCTCGCCGCATGCCGCGAGCTCGAGGTGACGCCGGATCACGCGGTCGTCTTCGAGACGGATCCGGCGGGGTGCGCCGCAGGGCGCGCGGCCGGCTTCGACGTCGTCGTCGCGGCCGACCGGACGGGCAATCCGGACGCCTGCCGGGCGGCGGGCGCCGACCTCGTCATCGCGGGCATCGCCGACCTCCTCGACCGCGATCTGGCGGCGTCGCTGTGATCCCACGTGACAGGTTGCAACGTGACGGGGCGGCGCTCGGCCTGCCGGCGGGGATCCGCGCCTGCCTGTTCGACCTCGACGGCGTGCTCACGCGGACCGCCGCCGTGCACGCCGCCGCCTGGAAGGAGATGTTCGACGCGTATCTCCGCGAGCGCGCCCTCCGAGAGGGGGTCCCGTTCGTCCCCTTCGACGAGGTGTCCGACTACGACGAGTTCGTCGACGGCAAGCACCGGGACGACGGGGCGCGGTCGTTCCTCGAGTCGCGCAACATCCACCTGCCGGAGGGGCGGCACGACGATCCGCCGGAGCTGGACACCGTCGCAGGGCTCGCGCACCGGAAGAACGTGCTCCTGATGGAGATCGTCAGCACTCGGGGCGTCGAGGCGTACGAGGGCTCTGTCCGGTACGTCGAGGCCGTCCGTGACGCGGGGCTGCGCCGCGCGGTCGTCTCCGCGAGCGAGAACTGCGTCGAGTTCCTCGTCGCGGCCGGCATCGAGGATCTGTTCGAGCTGCGCATCGACGGCGTCGTCGCGGAGCGCGAGCACATCCCGGGGAAGCCCGCCCCGGACACGTTCCTCGTGGCGGCGGAGCGGCTCGGCGTGGCGCCGCGCGAGGCC
Source organism: Gaiellaceae bacterium (assembly GCA_035541175.1). Lineage (GTDB taxonomy): Bacteria > Actinomycetota > Thermoleophilia > Gaiellales > Gaiellaceae > Palsa-739. The sequence continues at coordinate 31,662 of DATKNT010000113.1, read as the reverse complement.
GCGGTGTTCGAGGACGCGCTCGCCGGCGTCGCCGCGGGACGGGCGGGCGGCTTCGGCTTCGTCGTCGGAGTCGACCGCGTCGGGCAGGCCGACGCGCTGCGCGAGCACGGCGCCGACGTCGTCGTGTCGGATCTCGCGGAGCTGATCGGGGAGTAGGGTGCCGGGCATGGACGCGCAGTGGGACGGGCGGCGCGTGCTCGGCGTGTCGGGGATCTCCGTCAGCGCGCTCGGCCTCGGGTGCTGGGCGATCGGCGGGCCGGTGCAGGGCGTCGACGGCAAGGCGGTCGGCTTCGGGGCCGTCGACGATGCCGAGTCGGTGCGGGCGATCCGCGCGGGACTCGACGCCGGCGTCACCTTCTTCGACACGGCCGACGTCTACGGCACCGGGCACAGCGAGCGGCTGCTCGGAGAAGCCCTCGGCTCCGATCGCGACCGCGTCGTCATCGCGACGAAGTTCGGGAACACGTTCGTCGAGGGCGGGCGGCGCATGACGGGGACGGACACGTCGCCGGAGTACGCGCGACGCGCGTGCGAGGCGTCGCTGCGACGGCTCGGGACCGATCGGATCGACCTTCTCCAGCTCCACGTCGGGGAGACGCGCGCCGGCGAGTCGGATGCGATCGCGGAGGTGCTCGAGGATCTCGTCCGGGACGGCGTCGTCGGCGCCTACGGCTGGAGCACCGACAACGCGGAGCTCGCCGAGCACTGGGCGAAGAGAGGCACGTGCTCGGTGATCCAGCACACGGAGAACGTCTTCCAGGACAATCCGGCGGTGCTCGAGGTCTGCGAGCGCTACGGGCTCGCGAGCATCAACCGGAGCCCGCTGGCCGCCGGCTTCCTCAGCGGCAAGTACGTGCCCGGCACCCGCGTCGGGGCGGACGACTGGCGCGTCGAGCAGCGTGACTGGAGCGCGTTCTTCACCGCCGACGGCGAGCCGGAGCCGGAGTGGCTGCGACGGCTCGACGCGATCCGCGAGATCCTGACGAGCGGCGGCCGCACGCCGGCGCAGGGGGCGCTCGCCTGGCTCTGGGCGCGCAGCCCGGCGACGATCCCGATCCCCGGGATCAAGACGGCCGCACAGGCGGAGGAGAACGCGGGTGCGATCGCGCGCGGCCCGCTGCGCGCGGAGCAGCTCGACGAGATCGACGTGCTGCTCGCCCGCTAGCCCCTGTAGTAGACGAGCAGCACCACCGTGAGCATGAGGAGCAGGATCGCGGCGACGGCTCCGATGACGCCGACATAGACGAGCAGCGGCGTCGTCGGGCTGTCGCCCTCTGCGGCGACGTGGGCGAGGCGGCGGATCTCCTCGACGGGATGGTGCGCGAGGCTGCTCGCCTCGTCCCGGATCTCGTGGAGGAGAAGCTCCGTGTCGTCGGCCACCGGTGCAGGCGGGGTGGTCATCGAGGACACCGTCCTTCTCGTATGCCGGACCCCGGTAGGGTAGACGCGTCAGCGTTGCGCGCTTGTAAAGCCGTAACCGCTCTCGAGGAGCGCGCGGCCGACGACCGCGCCGTCCGCGCCGGCCCGGTGCACCGCCTCGACGTCGGCGGCGTTCCGGATGCCGCCCGCGGCGAGGAGGGCGCCGCCGAAGCCGGCACGGGCCTCGCGGACGAGGTCGAGGTCCGGGCCCGCGAGCGTCCCGTCGCGGGCGATCGCGGTGCAGAGGATCCGTCCGACGCCTGCGGCCGTGCACCGTTCGAGCGCCTCGGCGGTGGTCAGGCGCGTCGACTCGAGCCAGCCCGCCGTGCGGACGACGCCGTCCGCGACGTCGACGGCGACGACGAGCCGCCCGCCCAGCGCGTCGACGTACTCCTCGAGCGGCCGCGGGCCGAACGCCGCCGTCCCGATCATCACGCGTGCGACGCCCGCGTCGACGAGTGCGAGCGCGTCCGCGACCGAGCGGACGCCGCCGCCGAGCTGCACCGGCACCGGCGCCGCGGCTGCGACCGCCCGGCGGGCCAGCTCGACCGGTGCCCCGCCGTCCCGGGCGGCGCCGAGCGCGACGACGTGGACGAGCGGGGGACGGGCTGCGGCGACCCGCGCGATCAGCTCGAACGGGTCGCCCGCGTCGGCGGCGACGCGGTCGTAGGCGCCCCGCTCGAGGCGCACCGCCTTCCCGTCGAGGACGTCCACGGCCGGCAGGAGCTCGAAATCCTCTGACAACGTGTTATCATGGTAACATGATGGCATCGACGGAGCCCTCACATTGGCCGACTCCGGAGCACGAGGACCTGTTCACGACGATCGCGTCGCTGCGGACGCCGGACGAGGCGCACCACTTCCTCCGGGATCTCTGCACGCGGGCGGAGCTGGACGCGATGGCGCACCGCTGGCAGATGGCGCGGCTCCTGGACGAGGGGCTGCCGTACCTCGAGGTGGCCAGACGGACGCACGCGTCGACGACGACGGTGACGCGCGTGGCGCAGTGGCTGCGCCGCGGCGAGGGCGGGTACGCGCTGGCGCTGCGGCGGCGGAGACGGCGCAGCTGAGAATCGCGGTCCCCTCCAAGGGACGGCTCCGCGAGCCGGCGATCGTGCTGCTCGAGGACGCGGGGCTCGGCCCGGAGACGCCGGGCGACCGCGCGCTCGCGTTCCCGTGCCGGAACGCGCCGGTCGAGGCGCTGCTCGTCCGTGCGGACGACGTGCCCGAGTACGTGCAGGACGGCGTCGTCGACTGCGGCATCACCGGGGTCGACATCGTCCGCGAGAGCGGCGCCGAGGTGACCGAGATCGTCCCGCTGGGGTTCGGCGCGTGCACGCTCGAGGCGGCGGTGCCCGAGGAGTCGGCGGTGCAGTCGGTCGACGACCTGGACGGCGCGCGTGTCGCGACGAGCTTCCCACGGCTCGCCCGTCAGCTGCTGCCGCCGACGATCGAGCTCGTCGACGTGCACGGCTCCGTCGAGCTCGCGCCCCGGCTCGGGCTCGCGGACGCGATCGTCGATCTCGTCTCGAGCGGGAGCACGTTGCGGACGAACGGGCTGCGCTCCGTCGGGCGGCTGCTCGACTCGGAGGCGGTGCTGATCGGGCCGCCGCAGCCGCGCGAGGACGCGCTCCAGCTCGCCTCGGTCTTTCGCAGCGTCGTCGACGCACGCGGGGCCCGCTATCTGATGCTCAACGCGCCGGAGTCCGCGCTCGCGCGGATCTGCGAGCTCGTGCCGGGCTCGCGCGCGCCGAGCGTGCTACCGCTCGCGGAGCCGGGGATGGTCGCCGTGCACAGCGTCGTACCGGCGGCGGAGATCTGGCGGCTGCTGCCGGCGCTCGAGGCGGCGGGCGCGTCGTCGATCCTGCTGGTGCCGGTCGAGCGAATGCTTGCATGAGCTCGCCAATCAGACACCTACGGATGCTTGCATGAGCAGCGTCGCGGAGATCGTCGCGGACGTCCGCTCGCGCGGAGACGAGGCGCTGCGCGAGTGGGCGGTGCGCCTCGACGGCGTCGAGCCGGCGCGCGCGGAGCCCGCGGGCGGGCTGCCGGAGGACGCGGTGCTGACGCTCGCCGACCGCGTCCGCCGCTGGCACGACGCGCAGCGGCCGGACGATCTGCGGCTCGAGGTCGAGCCGGGCGTCGTGCTCGAGCGCCGCTGGGTCCCGCTCCGCTCCGTCGGCGTCTACGTTCCGCGGCGGCTCGTCTCGACGCTCGTCATGTGCGCGGTGCCCGCGCAGGCGGCGGGCGTCGAGCGGATCGTCGTCGTGACGCCGCCCGACGGCGCCGGTCTCGTCGCGGCGGCCGCGCGGCTGCTCGGCCTCGACGAGGTGTGGGCGGTCGGCGGCGCGCACGCGGTCGCGGCGCTCGCGTACGGGACGGAGACGATCCCGCGCGTCGACAAGATCGTCGGCCCCGGCAGCTCCTTCGTGAACGAGGCGAAGCTGCTCGTCTCGCGCGACGTCGCCATCGACCTGCCTGCTGGGCCGTCGGAGGTGGCGGTCGTGCTCGGGCGCAACGGCTCCCGCACGATCGCCGAGCTCGAGCTCGCGGCCCAGGCGGAGCACGGGCCGGACAGCGTCTGCACGCTCGTCGACGGCGCGAACCTCGAGCCCGCGCTCGCCGACGTCGAGCGCCTCGCTCCGGAACACGTCGTCCTCCTCGGCGAGGCGGCGGCGCTCGCCGATCGGATCCGCAACGCGGGCGCCGTCTTCGTGGGCGAGAGCTCGCCCGTCGCGAGCGGCGACTACGCGACCGGCGGCAACCACGTCCTGCCGACCGGCGGCTGGGGCCGCTCGAGCGGCGGCCTCGGGCTGGAGACGTTCATGAAGCCGGTGACGATCCAGCGGCTCACGGCGGAGGGACTCGCGACGGTCGCGCCGGTCGTGCGGGCGCTCGCCGCGGTCGAGGGGATGGCCGCGCACGCCGCGGCGGTGGAGCGATGAGGTCGCTCTCGCCGGAGTTCCGCGCATACGCGTGGGCGCCGTCGACGGCGGAGCTCGCGCGCCGCGCGGGGCTCGATCCGTCGCAGATCGTCCGCTTCGACGGGAACGTCCCGCCGCTGCCGCTGCCGAGCTCGCGGCCGGCGACGGTCGCGCACGCGCTCGCGCACGTCAACGAGTACCCGCACGGCGGCTACCCGGAGCTGATCGCGGCGATCGCCGAGTACGCGGGCGTCGGCCCGGAGAACGTCGTGCTCGGCGCGGGCGGCGACGACCTGATCCTGCTCGTCGCGCGCGCGTACGCCGGCGAGGGCGACACGGTCGCGATCGCGGACGACCCGACGTATCCGCTCTACCGTGTCGCCGCCGGGCTCGTCGGCGCGATCGTCGGCGACGACGACCCGGTGCTGACGTTCTGCTGCCGTCCGAACAACCCGACCGGCTCGCTCGACCCGCTGCCGGCGGCCCGGCCGCTCGCGGTCGACGAGGCGTACATCGAGTTCGCCGAGGACGACGGCGCCGCCGGGCTGATCGAGGACGGCGTGATCGTCATCCGCACGTTCTCGAAGGCGTTCGCGCTCGCAGGCGCGCGCGTCGGCTACGCGCTCGCGAGTGCGGACGTCGCCGCCGAGCTGAACACCCGGCAGGCGCCGCTGGCCGTCGCGACGCCGTCGGCCGCGCTCGCCCTCGCCGCGCTCGCGTCGCCGCCCGACGTGCGAGCCGCGATCGAGGAGCGCGACCGGGTCGCCGAGGAGCTGCGCGCGCTCGGCTACGCGCCCCTGCCGTCGCGGGCGAACTTCCTCTACGTCCCCGTCGACGACTCGGAGGCGCTCGCGGCGCGCCTGCTCGCACGGGGCTGCGTCCCGCGCGTCTACGACGACGCGATCCGGATCACGATCCGCGACCGGGAGGACGACGACCTCCTGCTCGCTGCGCTCGCCGGCGGGGATGCGCCGGCCGGCCGCAGCAGCCGCCACCTGCGGGCGACGGCCGAGACCGCGCTGCGCATCCGTCTGCGGCTCGACGGCGAGGGCCGGGTCCGCGTCGCCACCGGCACGGGCCTCTACGACCACTTCCTCGAGCAGCTCGCGTTCCACGCCGGTCTCGACCTCGTGCTCGAGGGAACGGGCGACGCCGAGACCGGGCCGCACCACACGGCCGAGGACTCGGCGATCGCCCTCGGCGAGGCGCTCGACCGCGCGCTCGGGGACCGCCGCGGCATCGCGCGGTACGGCGACGCCGTGGTGCCGATGGACGACGCGCTCGCCCGCGCCGGCGTCGACCTCGGCGGCCGCCGCGCCTCGGTGATCGAGCTCGAGCACGACCCGGGCCTCGCGAAGCACGTCCTCCGGAGCCTCGCGGACGGCGGGCGGCTGTGCATCCACGTCGAGTCGACCGGCGAGGATCCGCACCACGTCGCGGAGGCCGCGTTCAAGGCGACGGGGCGCGCGCTCCGCGCCGCGCTGAGGCGGGACGGCTCGCTCGTCCCCTCGACGAAGGGCGTCCTGTGAGGATCGCCGTCTGCCGTTACGGCGCGGGCAATGTGCGCTCGGTCGAGCTCGCGTTCCGGCGCCTCGGCGCGGAGGTCGTCGCCGCCGACGCGCCCGCCGACGTGCTCGACGCCGGCCTCGCCGTGCTCCCGGGCGTCGGCTCCGCCGGTTCCGCGATGGACGGCCTGCGCGGGCGCGGGCTCGACGAGGCGCTGCGCGAGCGCGCCGCCGCGGGACGGCCGGTGCTCGGCATCTGCCTCGGCCTGCAGATCGCGCTCGACGAGAGCGAGGAGGACGGCGGCGTCGCCGGGCTCGGGCTCGTCCCCGGCCGCGCCGTGCGCCTGCGCACCGAGCGGATCCCGCGCATCGGCTGGGCGCCGGTCGAGCCGGGCGGGGATGCATTCTGGTTCGCGCACTCGTATGCGGCCGAGACGCCCGCGGCCACCGCGACGAGCGAGGGCCTGGTCGCCGTCGTCGAGTCCGGCGCCTTCACCGGCGTGCAGTTCCATCCCGAGAAGAGCGGCGCCGCCGGCGCGCGCTGGCTGGAGCGATGCCTCTCCCGCGCCTGATCCCGTGCCTCGACGTCGCAGACGGCCGCGTCGTCAAGGGCGTGCGCTTCCGCGAGCTGCGCGACGTCGGCGACCCCGTCGAGCTCGGCGCCGCGTACTCCGACGCCGGCGCCGACGAGCTTGTCTTCCTCGACGTCGCGGCGACGATCGAGTCGCGCGGCTCCGCGGTCGAGGTCGCCGCGCGTGTCGCCGAGCAGGTCTCGATCCCGTTCACCGTCGGCGGCGGCATCCGCTCGGTCGCCGACGCCGCGGCGGTGCTCGAGGCGGGAGCGGACAAGATCAGCGTCAACTCGGCGGCGCTCGCGCGGCCGGAGCTGATCGGCGAGCTCGCGCGCACGCTCGGGAGCCAGGCCGTCGTCGTCGCCATCGACACGGAGAACGGCCGCGTCCATTCCCACTCGGCCACGCGGGACGCGGAGCGCGACACGGTCGCGTGGGCGCGCGAGTGCGAGGCGCGCGGCGCCGGCGAGCTGCTCGTCACCTCGATCGACCGCGACGGCACCCGTAGCGGCTACGACCTCGAGCTCCTCGGCGCGCTCCGCGACGCGGTGTCGCTTCCCGTGATCGCCTCCGGCGGCGCGGGCGGCGCCGAGCACGTGGCGGCGGCGCTCGAGGTGTCGCAGGCGGCGCTGCTCGCGTCGATCCTCCACGAGCGGCCGGCCCGGCTCGTCACGCTGCGCGACGAGCTTCGCTCCCTCGGCGTCCCCCTCCGCGATGCCGCCTGAGCTGACACCGGCGATCGTCCAGGACGCGGCCGACGGGCGCGTGCTCATGCTCGCGTGGATGGACGCCGAGGCGCAGCGGCTCACGCGCGAGACCGGCGAGGCCTGGTTCTGGAGCCGCTCGCGGCAGCGCCTCTGGCGCAAGGGCGAGACCTCGGGGAACGTGCTCGCCGTCGAGGAGATCCGCGACGACTGCGACGGCGACGCGCTGCTCCTGCGCGTGCGCCCTGCCGGCCCCGCGTGCCACACGGGCTCCCGCTCCTGCTTCGCGCCGGCGCTCTGGCGCACCGTCGTCGAGCGCGTCCGCGACCGTCCCGAGGGCTCGTACACGGCGTCGCTCGCCGAGGCGGGCGTCGCGCGCTGCGCGCAGAAGCTCGGCGAGGAGGCGGTCGAGGCCGCCGTCTCCGCGGTCGCCGCCGACGGACGCCTCGCCGAGGAGGCCGCCGACGTGCTCTACCACCTGTACGTGCTGCTCGCGGTCGCCGGCGTCGACGTCGCCGACGTCGAGGACGTGCTGGCCCGCCGCGCGCGCTAGAGTCGGGCACGCGATGCTCGAGGGTGCCCTCGTCAGGCTGCGCCCGGTCGAGGAGAAGGATCTCGGCCTCCTGGAGCAGTGGGGCCGCTCGCGCGAGGGGCTGTGGGGGTCGTACCAGCGGTTCCAGCTCGACCACCTGCCGATGCTGGTGAGCGCCTTCCGCGAGAACGGCCTCCTCTCCCGCGACTTCGCGATCCTGCTGATCGAGGACGTCTCCGACGAGAGCATCGTCGGCTTCGTCCGCTATACGCTCCTGCGCTTCCCGGATGCCGACCTCCCCTACCCGGAGATCGGCTACGGCGTCCCCGACGACGCCAACCGCGGGCGAGGAGTGGCGACGGAAGCGACGAGGCTGCTGGTCGAGTACCTGTTCGCGGGATATCCGTGCGAGCGGATCGCGGCCTTCGCCGACGTCGAGAACGTCCCCTCGCAGCGGGTGCTCGAGAAGCTCGGCTTCGAGCACGAGGGCACGCTCCGCCGCGCGACGTTCCGCGACGGCGCCTGGCGCGACCTCGCCGTCTACTCGCTTCTCCGGAACAGAAAGGAAGGGTCGCAGCCATGAGCGTCGGCGGCATCCTCGGCGAGTCCTGGAAGCTCTACACGAGGTTCTTCACGCGGTTCTTCGTGATCGCGCTGATCGTCTACCTGATCGTCGAGCTCCTCGAGGCGCTGCTCGCGACCGTGATTCGCCACGGCAGCGGCGTCTCGGCGCTCCTGGCGCTGATCACGGTCGTCGTCTCCATCGTCGGCACGTTCTGGCTGCAGGGCGCGCTCGTCTACGCAGTGTCCGACGTGCGCGACGGCAGGATCGACACGACGATCGGCCAGGTGTTCGAGCGTGTTCGCCCCTACCTCGGGACGCTGATCCTCGCCGGCATCCTGGCCGGCCTCGGGATCGCGGTCGGGCTGATCCTCCTCATCGTCCCCGGCCTGATCCTGCTCACGTGGTGGTGTCTGCTCGTCCCGGCGATCGTGCTCGAGGAGAAGCACGTCGGCGAGTCGTTCTCGCGCTCGCGCGAGCTCGTGCGCGGACACGCCTGGACGGTGTTCGGCGTGATCATCGTCACGGCGATCCTCAGCGGAATCGCCTCCGGGATCATCGAGTGGGTCTTCTCCTTCCTCCCGCGCTTCTTCCGCTACTGGCTCGGCGGCACGCTCGCGAACTCCGTCGTGGGGCCGTTCTTCGCGGTGGCGCTGACGCTCATGTACTTCGCGCTCAAGGAGCTGAAGGAAGGGGCGCCGGCCGCTCCGGCCGCGCCGCCGGAACCGCTCCAGTCGCGGCCGCCGCAGTAAGCCCGCCCGTTGACGCGGCGGTGACGCGGCGGTGACGCACGCACGGTTTGCTCCCGGCTCCGAGAGCGACAAGGAGGAGACCGTGCCGACGCAGCAGCGAATCGCCATCGACGACATCGTGGAAGCCGCGACCGTGGGCGTCCTCCGTGCGCTCGAGTCGCGCAAGATCTCGGGCGAGGCGTTCACGCAGGAGAACGGGTTCTTCGTGCGGTTCGCCGTGTACGCCGGCGGCTTCCCGGGCCCGATCGAGATCGCTCCCGGCGTCGCGGCGGGCGCGCGGGAAGGCGGCGTTTGAGCGAGGCCGACGCGTCGGCGCCGCTCTGTCCGAGCGCGCAGCCCGACTGGGACGGCGCCGTCGCCATCGGCGTCGTCGGAGGCACGGTCGACGAGCCGCGGATCACGCCGCTCGAGCGTCCGCTCCCCGTCACGAAGGAGCTGCTCCGGCTCGCCGGGCCGGTCACGCCGTCGGAGGTCTTCCGCTTCGCGGCACCGTGCCTGTGCGAGCGCTGCGGCCACTTCGAGGGGGCGACGTGCAACCTCGCGGCGAAGATCGTGCACATGCTCCCGCCCGTCGGCGAGGGCCTGCCCGCGTGCGACATCCGGCCGCGCTGCAGGTGGTTCCGGCAGGAGGGACGGGAGGCGTGCCTGCGCTGTCCGCTCGTCGTCACGGCGGACGCCCATCCCTCGCCGGAGCTGCTGCGCGCCGCCGACCCGGCGACGCCGGTGCCTCAGTAGAGGACGAGGCGGTCGCGGTGGACCGCCTCGACGCCGCGCGGGCGGCCGCGCAGCTCGTCGGCGCCCGCCCCGGCGATGCCCTTGCCGAGGACGGCGCCGTCGAGCGTGACGAGCTCGACCGCGTCGCCCGCGGCGAACGAGCCCTCGCAGGCGGCGACGCCGACGGCGAGGAGGCTGCCGCCGCCGGCGACGAGCGCGTCGCGGGCGCCGTCGTCGACGACGAGGCGGCCGGCGGTCGGCTTCGCGTGGCGGAGCCAGAGCCGGAAGGCGCTCGGCGCCTCGCCGGCGGGGGCGAAGTGCGTGCCGCGCGCCTCGCCGGCGGCGATCGCGGCGACGACGCCCTCGCCGCGGCCCGACGCGATCACCGTCGGGATGCCGGCGCCGGCCGCGAGCCGCGCCGCCGCGATCTTGCTCTCCATCCCGCCGCGGCCGAGCGCGCCGCCGCGCCCGATCGCGGCGCCCGCGACGGCGTCGCCGCTCGCGAGCGGCTCCGCGCCCGGCTCCGCGGGGTGCGCGCTGTAGACGCCGTCCACCTCAGTGAGCAGCACGAGCAGCCGCGCGCCGAGCAGCACCGCGACCTGCGCCGCGAGCGCGTCGTTGTCGCCGAAGGTGATCTCGTCCGTCGCGGTCGCGTCGTTCTCGTTGATCACGGGGATGACGCCGAGCCGCAGGAGCGCGCCGAGCGCGTTGCGGACGTTGACGTAGCTCGCCCGCTCGGCCAGGTCGGAGGCGGAGAGGAGCACCTGCGCTGTGCGCAGGCCCTCGGCGCGGAGGGCCGCCTCCCAGGCGAGCTGGAGCTTGACCTGGCCCGCGGCGGAGGCGGCCTGGAGCTGCGGCGTCGTCCGCGGCCGGCGTGCCAGCCCGAGCAGCGGCGTCCCGAGCGCGATCGCCCCGGACGAGACGACGCACGCCTTCTCGCCGGAGCGGACGATGGCGGCGAGGTCGGCGGCGCGCGCGGCGAGCAGGCCGCGGCGGACGCGGCCGCCCCCGTCCGTGACGAGCGACGAGCCGAGCTTGACGACGACGGTCACCGGTGCTGCGTGCCGTCGCCGACGATCCGGTACTGGCGCAGCCAGAGATCGCGGTAGCCGACGGGCCCGCGCGGGCCGGGTAAGCGGTCGACGTTGATCCCCGTCTCCGGCGTCCCGTTCAGCTCGAAGCCGTCGACGAACCGCGTGGTCGCATTCCAGAGCGCGGCCGTCCCGCGATACGCCTCGAGGAAGCGCCGCGCCGCGTCATCGTCCTCGGCGACGATCGCGGCCGCGAGCCCCGACGTCTCGTCGTTCGCGATCGCGGCCGCCTCGTCGAGCCCGTCGACGAGGTCGAGCGTGACCGTCGCCACCCGCTCCCGTTCCGAGGCCCATTCGTGGCCGCGCGGCCGGTCGAGCGGGAGGACGCCGGCGACACCCGCGGCACGCTCCGGCGCGCGCACCTCGATCCCCAGCTCCGCGCAGACCTCGACGACGACGGCCGCGAGCCCGGGGGCCGACGCGTCGACGAGCGCGAGGTTGAGGCGGTTGCAGACGCCGAGCCGGTCGAGGCTCGCGTGTGCGATCGCGCGCACCTTCTCGGGCGCGGCGCTCGCGTGCGCGTAGAGCACGCCGCCGCCGTCCGCGTGCGCGAGCGCGCGGACGCCGTTCGCCGCGGCGATCGCAGCGAGCGCCGCGGTCGAGGCGCCGCTGCCGCGGAGGATGACGAGCGGGATCGCGGCCGGGAGCGAGACGAGCGCCTCTGCGCCGGCGCGGTCCGGGGAGCGGACGAGCCCGACGGCGGCGCCGTCGACGCCGGCGGACTCGAGCGCCGGGCGGAGGACGCCGTCGACGAGCTTCGTCACCGTGCGCAGAGCGGCGGAACCGGTCCGGAGGACGACGGCGTTCCCGCTCTTCAATACCTGTGACGCGACGTCGACGGCGACGTTCGGCCTCGCCTCGAAGTTCGCGCCGACGACGCCGACGGGGATGCGCCGCTCCGCGACCTCGAGGCCGTTGGGCAGCGTCCACGTGCGCACCTCCCGCTCGAGCGGCTCGAGCGCCGCGGTCGCGCGGAGCCCGGCGGCGATCGCCTCGAGGCGGCGGTCGTCGAGCCGCAGCCGGTCGAGCGCGCCCGCGTCGAGCGTCTCGGTGCCGGCGTCGACGTCGAGCTCGTTCGCGGCGAGGATCTCGGCACGGCGCTCGAAGAGCAGCTCCGCGGCACGGCCGAGGCCGGCCTCGACGGCGGCGTCGTCGAGCGTCGCGAGCGCGTCGCGCGCCGCGCGCGCCTCGCGCAGGACGTGCTCGACGATCGGTGCGCGCGCCGTTCGGGCCATCCGGAGACTCTACTGTCGCTCGTCGGCCGCGTTCGTGCCGACGACCGGCTTGTGCGGCGAGAGCGGGTAGCCGCTCAGCTCGGCCACGAGCCGCGACGTCGCCGCGAGCCCCGTCGGGTCGATCCCCGTCTCGACGCCGAGCTCGTCCCGGTGCGCGACGAGCGCGGCGACGATCTCCTCGAGTGCCGCGTTGCCTGCCCGCTCGCCGAGGCCGTTCATCGTGCACTCGAACTGGCCCGCTCCCGCGGCGATCCCCGCGAGCGTGTTCGCCGTTGCGAGCCCGAGGTCGTCGTGGCAGTGGACCGCGACCGTCACGGACTCGAGCGCGGGGCACCGCTCGTGCACGGCTCGGATCAGCTCGCCGTACTGGTCCGGCACCGCGAAGCCGACGGTGTCCGGGAGGTTGATCACCGTCGCTCCGGCGTCGATCGCGACGCCGCAGATCTCCGCGAGGAACGCCGGCTCCGAGCGCGACGCATCCTCGCAGCAGAACTCGACCTCGTCGAAGCGCTCGGTCGCGTAGCCGACCGACCAGCGCGCGAGCTCGACCGCCTCGGCGCGGCTCAGCTGGAGCTTCCGCTCGAGATGGAGGTCGCTCGTCGCGAGGACGATGTGGACGCGCGACCGCGCCGCCGGCTCGAGCGCCGCCGCGGCTGCGTCGAGATCCTGCGGGGCCGGCCGCGCCATCGCCGCGATCACCGGGCGGCGCACGGCCTCCGCCACCGCCCGGACGCCGGCGAGCTCGCCCGGCGAGGCGACGGGAAAGCCGGCCTCGATCACGTCCACGCCCAGCTTCTCGAGGCTGCGTGCGATCGCGACCTTCTCGTCGGGTGCGAAGGCCAGCCCGATCGATTGCTCGCCGTCGCGAAGCGTGGTGTCGAAGACGGTGATCCTGCGGGGTTGCATCTGCTCTCCTCTGCGTGCGCGCCGCCCGTGCGAGGGCGGACCTCTGGCGTGACGGTTCGAGTGGGCGCCCCGATGGGCGTGTGCGCACGCTCCCCCTAGCGGGGGATGATCGCGATCGCCATGATCGCGCGGGAGCGCGCGGAGTGCATGGACACAGCGTGGGCCCGGTCCGCCCCGGCGTCAAAGACTGTCGTGCGGTTTAGCCCGCTCCGAACGACTCGAGCGCCGATGCCTGCGCGGCGCGGGCGACGAGGCCGCGGTTGACGGCGTTGACCACCGCCCGCAGCGACGCCGTGACGATGCTCGCGTGGATGCCGACGCCCCACACGGGCTCGCCGTCCACGTCCGCCTCGACATACGCCGCCGCCGTCGCGTCCTCGCCGGTGCTCATCGCGTGCTCGTGGTAGTCGAGCACCTTGATCGGGAAGCCGAGCGCCTCGGAGAAGCCGTGCACGAGCGCCGCGATCGGCCCGTTGCCGGAGCCCTCGATCTCCAGCGTCTCGCCGCCGCTTCGCACCTGCGCGACGAGCCGGTCGCCGCTCTCGTCCGCCTCGTGCCGGTAGGAGACGAGCTCGTACGGCTCGGTGACGGCGAGGTAGTTCGCGCGGAAGACCTCGTAGAGGTCGGTCGCGGTCAGCTCCCCGCCCTCGGCGTCGGTGATCGCCTGCACCTTCTGCGCGAAGTCGACCTGGAGCCCGCGCGGGAGATCGAGCCCGTAGTTGCTCTGCAGGAGGTACGCGACGCCGCCCTTCCCGGACTGCGAGTTGACGCGGATGATCGCCTCGTAGTCGCGGCCGAGGTCCTTCGGGTCGATCGGCAGGTACGGGACGTCCCAGACGTCGGAGTCGGAGCGCTGGAGCGCGTACATCCCCTTCTTGATCGCGTCCTGGTGCGAGCCGGAGAACGCGGTGTACACGAGCTCGCCGGCCCACGGGTGCCGCGGATGCACCGGCAGCTCGTTGCACTCCTCGACGGTGCGCTTGATCTCGTCGATCCGGGACAGATCGAGCTGCGGGTCGACGCCCTGCGTCAGCAGGTTGAGCGCGATCGTGACGAGGTCGACGTTGCCGGTGCGCTCGCCGTTGCCGAACAGCGTGCCCTCGACGCGCTCGGCCCCGGCCATCAGCCCCAGCTCCGCCGTCGCGACCGCCGTCCCGCGGTCGTTGTGCGGATGGACCGAGAGGATCGCCGCGTCGCGCCGCGAGAAGTTGCGGATGAACCACTCCATCCGGTCGGCGTAGACGTTCGGCGGGAAGTGCTCGACCGTCGTCGGCAGGTTGACGATCATCTTCTCCGCCGGCGTCGGGCCCCACTCCGCCGCGACGGCCTCGCAGATCTCGAGCGCGAAGTCGAGCTCGGTGTGGTGGAAGCTCTCCGGCGAGTACTGGAAGACGATCTCCGTGCCGGTCTCGCCCGCGAGCCGCCTGCAGAGCTCCGTCCCGCGCACGGCCAGCTCGGTGATACCGGCGCGGTCGAGCCGGAAGACGACGCGCCGCTGCGTCTCCGAGGTCGAGTTGTAGAGGTGGATGATCGCGCGGCGCGCGCCCTCGACGGCGGCGTACGTCTGCGTGATCAGCTCGGGCCGCGCCTGCGTCAGCACGGCGATGGTGACGTCGTCCGGGATCAGGCCCTCGTCGATGAGCGTGCGCGCGAAGTCGAAGTCGGTGCGCGATGCGGACGGGAAGCCGATCTCGATCTCCTTGAACCCGATCCGGACGAGCAGGTCGAAGAACGTCCGCTTGCGGGCGGTGTCCATCGGGTTGACGAGCGCCTGGTTGCCGTCGCGCAGGTCGGTCGAGCACCAGATCGGCGCGGCGGTGAGGACGACGTCGGGCCAGGCCCGGTCGGGCAGCTCGACGGTGTCGTACGGTTGGTATCTCCAGTAGGGCATGGGCATGGCAGGGCTCCTTCTGCGGCGGGACGCACGTGTCCCTGGGACGGGAACGGGTATGTCGGCACGCGTCTCCCCTAGCCGGGGAGAAGGCCGAGCAGGAGCACGCCGAGGCCGAGGTTCAGGAGGGCCCGATCAGACGGCTGTGCCACGTCTCACAGCCTAGACCGGGCTCTTCGGCGGGGTCGAGCCCAAACCGGTCAACTCGAGGTCGCCACGTTCGAGGGATACCCGAGCCGTCGTCCGCCCGGCATCATCGAGAGGCGTCCGGCTTCACCGAATCTGCGGCCATGCGGCTCGATCCCAACACCCACGCCTTCGTGCTGGCGACGGCGCTGATGACGTCGATCGCCTTCGCCATCTTCGCGATGAACGTCATCGCGCTCGTGCTCCACTACGCGTCCAACTGACCGTCACGGCGTCTGGTAGGTCGGCACGACCGAGATCGCGGCGACCGACGCGCGGTCCATCGGAACGGCGGAGAACCCCGAGATGGCGCTGAAGTACGAGCGCGTGCCGGGCGGCAGCGAGGCGAAGACCCCCCCGCCGCCGCCGCCGACGACGTCGCCCGAGGCGTCGAACAGGACGATGGAGAGCTGCGCGCTCGTCAAGATCTTGACGGCGTCGTCGTTGACGATCTCTCCGTCGACCTCGCCCACGTAGTTCGTGTCGAATCTGCCCGCGACGATCCCGACGTTCTGCACCGGCGGCAGATGGAGCGTGTGCGGCGTGAACGCCTGCGTCTGGACGACGACCTCGAGCCGAGCGACCGGCGTCTGCGTCGGCAGCGACGACGAGCCGCCGAGGTCGAAGGACGTCGCCGCGGAGATCGCGGTGACGGAGCTCGTCGTCGTGCCGAGAACGTGGTTCGCCGCATCGACGAAATTGACGAGGACGGTGACGTCGCCCGCGTCCTCGGACGGCGACGGATTGTCGAGGACGACGCCGTAGCTGACCGAGCTGCCCGAGCCGACCTGATCCGGGCGTTGCGTGAACCCGGACTTGACGATCGACAGCTTCGAGTGCCGGGCGGTGCTGCCGACGACGGTGAACATCCGGGACACGCGTCCCGCGCGGCCGCACGCGACCGACGCGCGTGCCGGTCCGGCGGGCGCCGAGTCGGCGAGGCTCCACGTCCATCTCGCGCTTCCCGACGATGCCTGGACCGGGCCGAGGCCCGGCTGCGACGAGCCGTCGACGTAGCGCACCGCGAGCGTGCACGTCACTCCCGGGCGCTTGACCAGGACGGTGACCGCGGCCGGAAGCCCCTGGTAGGCGCGGCTGGGGACGAAGCCGAACCGGATCGTCCAGCCCGTGCCGCGGGCGCTCGCGCCGCCTGCGCCCGCGAGCAGCGCGAGCGTCGCGGCTGCGGCGACGGCGAGAAGTGTGCCGGCCCTGGACATCCTCGTTCCTCCCCTCATGCGGCCGAGCTCTCGGGCTCGGTGCCGAGCTGCTTCGCCCACCAGTCGCCCTCGTTCGCGAACTGCGTCTGCAGCTCGCCGACGTACGTCTGCAGATCCGACTCGCGCGACGCGAGCCGCTGCTCGCGCTCGGCGTCCGCGCGCTCGCGCTCCTCGAGCCGCTGCTCGCGGACCTCGTGCTCGGCGATGAGCGCTGCCTCCCGCCGGTCGAGCTGGGCGCTGCGCTCCTCGAGCTCGTGCCCCAGGATGCGGAGCTCGTCGTCGCGCGAGTCGGCCTTCTGCTCCTTTTCCTCGAGGCGCTGCCGCGACGCGTCGGCCAGCGCCTCGAGCTTCTCGAGTCGTGCCTCGCGCTCGGCGAGCGCCCGCTCCCGTTCCTGCATGCGCTTCTTCGCGACCTCGTCCTCCGGCGGCGGCGCCGTCTGCGCGATCGCCAGCTCCGACTCGGCACGTCGCACCTGCGCCTCGAGCCGGTGAAGCTCGGCCTCGCGCGCCGCGATCTCCATCTCCCGCCGGTCGAGCTCGGCGCCGAGCAGCGACGTGTCCGCCGGGACGGCCGCCGCCGCCGCCTCGCGCAACGACTCGACCTGGACCTTCTGGGCCTGCACGCGCGCCTGCTCGCGCTCGAGCTCCTTGCTCAGCGAGTGGATCCGTGCCTGCTCCTGCTCGATCGCGACCGTCTTCTTCGCGAGCTCGTCGCCCTTCTTCGTCAGGTCGGCCTGCGCCGCCGTCAGCGCGCGCTCCGCCTCCTCGACGGTCTTCCGGCGCTCGTCGAGGTCGCGCTCCGCCGCGTCCGCCGAGCGCTCGAGCTCGTGCCCGCGCGCGTCGAGCTTCTGCGCCTCCGCGGCGAGCTCCTCCTTGCGGGAGAGCACCCCTGCCTCGGCCTTCGCCAGCAGGCGCTCGCGCTCGGCGACCGCCTCGGCCTGCTGCGCGAGCTCCGCGGCCGACTTGGCGCGCTGCTCGTCGGCCGCCTGCAGCTCGCGGACCTTGAGCACGACGGACTGCTCGCGCTGCGAGATCCGGGCGGCGGCGGCGTCGATCTCCGCGCGCGCCTTCTCGAGCTCGGCGTGCCGCGCGTCGAACTCTGCGAGCCGCGAGTCGAGCCGCGTCTCCTGCGTCTGGAGCTCGATCTCGCGGACGTCGAGCGCCGCGGTGCGGTCCTCGAGCTCGGAGCGGCGGCGCGCGATCTCCTGCTCGAACTCCACCTCCTGCCGCTCGAGCGCGAGCGCACGCTGGTCGAGCTGCGCCTCGCGCGCCGACGCCTCGAGCCTGTCGGCGACGGCTGACCGCAGCTCCTGCTCGCGGGCGAGCGACGCGTCGAGCTGCGCGCTGAGGTCGTCGGCGCCCCGGTCGAGGTCGCCGGCGAGAGCGATGTCGACGGCGTCGAGCCCGCTCGCGAGGCCCGCGTCCCGCGGCGGCGAGACCGGCGGCGGCAGCACGCCGCCAACCGCGACCGCCTCGCCCGGCGAGCGCGGCGCGTCCTCCTTGGAGCCTGCGTCGCTCATCGAGGCGCGCGCCTCGAGCTGGCGGCGCAGGCCGGTGCCGAAGCCGCCCTCGGTCGTCTCGTCGGCGCGTTGCTCCTTCACGGCCATCTCAGAAGTTGAAGAGCCTCTTGAGCGACAGGAGGGCCGGGCCGAGGACGACGATGAACATCGCCGGGAAGATGAACACGACGGTCGGGAACAACATCTTGATCGGGGCCTTCATGGCCCGCTCCTCCGCGGCCGCCTGCCGCTTGTTCCGGGTGTCGACCGCCTGGACCCGCAGGATTCGACCGAGCGACGTGCCGAGCTGGTCGGCCTGCACGATTGCGCGGACGAACGCCGCGATCTCCGGGGTCCCCGAGCGGGCCGCGAGCTTCTTGAGCGCGTCGGCCCGGCTCTCGCCGATGCGCATCTCGCCGAGTGCCAGCTCGAACTCCTGCGAGAGCGGGCCTTCCATGTTCTGCGTGAGCTTCGCGACCGCCGCGTCGAAGCCGAGCCCCGCCTCGACGCTGACCGCGAGCAGGTCGAGCGCGTCGGGCAGGTCGGCAACGAGCTGCGCGCCGCGGCGGCGCGCTCGCCCGGTCACGATCATCGCCGGCGCGATGTAGCCGAGGGCGCCGAGGATCAGCGCGACCGCGAAGCCTGCTGTGCCGGACTTCGCCGAGCCGAGCAGGAAGCCGAGCACCAGCCCGGCGATCCCGGCGGCCCCCTTCGACGCGAGGAATGCCTGGGGCGACACGTTGCGCATCCCCGCCGACATGAGCAGCGTCGAGATCGACTCGAGGCTCTGCTTCGGATTGACGCGGAGCATCGCGCGGGAGAGCCAGCCGACGAGCGGCCCGATGACGCGCTCGTTGAAGCGGACGCGGTCGGGCCCGCGGCGAGCCTTCAGGTTCCCGTAGGTCGCGGCGGAGCGGATGCGCTCGCGACGGGCCCGCGCAGGCATCGTCGCGAGGTTGCCGACGGCGAGGACGGAGAGGATGAGGCAGACGGTTGCGGCGACGAGAAGCACGGTCACATCACCCCTTGAACGACACGATCTTCTTGATCAGCAGGGAGCCGACGGTCATCATCACGGCCCCGATGAGGAGGAGCATGTGCCCCGCGGACGAGTGGAAGAGCGGATGCAGATACCGGGGGTTGAGCAGGGAGATGGCGAACATGATGAAGAACGGCAGCCCGATCAGCGTGTATGCCGACATGCGGCCCATCGCGGTGAGCGAGCGGATCTTGCGTCTGAACGCCTGCCGCTGCCGCACCGTGTCGGCGACGAGGTCGAACAGGCTGGCGAGCGAGCCTCCGACCTGGCGCTGAATCGTGACCGCCGTCATCGCGAACTCGAAGTTCTTGGAGCCGACGCGGTTGGACATCTCGCCGAGCGCGTCGTCGATCGGCCGGCCGAGCCCCGTCTCGGTGAGAACGCGGTTGAACTCGACCGACGCGGGCGGCTGGCCCTCGTCGACGATCGCCTGCAGCCCTTGCTTGAACGAGTGCCCCGCCTTGAGCGACGCGGCCATCGTGATCAGCATGTCGGGCAGCTGGGTCTCGAACGCGGCGAGCCTGCGCCGCATCCGCTGCAGGACGACGATGTACGGGATCATCCCGCCGACGACGAGCGCGACGAGGATCACCGGCAGCGACGATCCGACCGCGGCGGCGAGCAACGCGAGGAGGAGCCCTGCGCCGGCGACGGCGTAGAAGAACTCCGCGGCCGTCAGCGGCGTCTCTCCCCGGTCGAGCATCCGCTGGATCGCGCGCCACTGGCGGAGGTGGCCGAACGTCCGCTCGGTCGCGGCCATGACGATGGCGCGAAGGCTTCTGCGGTCGCGCCGGCGGCGCGCGGCGCGTCCGGACTCGCCCGTGTGCGCGGCGAGCCGGTTGCGCAGCCACGAGCCGCGACGTGCGCCGAGCAGGAGCAGGAACGCGGCGACCGTGAGGACGCCCGCGATCAGGCCGACGACGACCGGCCCGATCGAGCCGTACGCGCTCGACGGCAGGAGCTTCGACGCGGCCGGCGCGGCGGTGACGTCACCGGCGCCCCGGACGATGAGGGTCGACGACGTGGCCGAGCCCGCGCCCGGCACCGCCGCCTCGACGCGGATCCGGTCGCCCGGCCGTGCGGCAGTCACGTACGTGACGCGCCACGTGTGCCCGAGCGTGGCCGCGATCGTCCCGTAGACGCCGGCGAGCGCGCCGGTCGAGGCCGCGCCGTAGTAGCGGCCGCCGGTCTCGCGGGCGAGCTCCTGGAGCGGCGCGGGGTCGAAGCCTGCGCCCTCGATGCCGATCGGATAGATCGAGACGTTCGCGTCGTGCGCGGCGGCGACCGCGGCGGCGAGCGAGTCCTGGCTCGAGACGTCGCGGCCGTCCGTCAGGACGATGAGGACGCGGCCCGGCAGCGAGCTCGCCTTCAGGATCGAGGAGGCGAGGTCGACGCCGTCGTAGAGCGCCGTGCCCGACTCCCCGGCGGTCGTGATGCCGGCGAGCGCGGTGTCCGAGTCGGCGGTCGCGGTCGAGAGCCCGCTCAGCTCGACCGGATGGCGTCCGAACTCGATTACCGCGATCGCGTCCGCCGCCGGCTTCACGGCGACGAAGCTCCGTGCAGCGGCGACGGCGGCGGAGAGGGGCTTGCCCTGCATCGACTGCGAGTTGTCGACCGCGAGCACGACCGCCTTCGCGCTGCCGAGGTTCTCGGCGTCGAGGCCCACGACGCGCTGCCCGTTCTCGGTGATCACCGGCACGGCCTTCGAGCCGGCCGAAGAGACGACGGTCGCGTGGATCGTCGGGAACGAGCTCGTGTCGATGGCCGAGAGCTCGACTCCTGCTGCGGCCGGTGCCGCTGCGACCAGTGCCGCCCCGGCGGCGACCGCGATGAGCCGCAAGCGCCCGCTCATTCGAAGGCTCCGAACCGCGGCGGCGACTGCGCGTCCCTGACCGCCCCGCCGACCTCGTCCTCCGGAACGAAGAAGCTGGAGTGCAGCCCGACCCCGTTCGCGGCGAGCTTGTCGAGGAACTGCGGCTTCAGCCCCGTGCACAGCAGCGGCGTCAGCAGCCGCGAGGAGGAGCCGAACGACGCCGACCCTTCGTCCGGGGCACGCGCGGTGAAGATGTCCTGCAGCGTGATCACGTCGGACTCCATCCGCAGGACCTCGGTGACGTGGGTGATGCGGCGGCTGCCGTCGACGAGGCGCGCGATCTGGACGAGCAGGTCGAAGGCGCTCGAGATCTGCTCGCGAATCGCGCGCAGCGGCAGGTCGACGCCGGCGGTGAGCACGAGCGTCTCGAGGCGGCTGAGCGCGTCGCGCGGAGAGTTCGCGTGGATGGTCGTCAGCGAGCCCTCGTGGCCCGTATTCATCGCCTGGAGCATGTCGAGGGTCTCCGCGCCGCGAACCTCGCCGACGATGATGCGGTCTGGACGCATACGCAACGCGTTCTTCACGAGCTCGCGGATGCGCACCTCACCCTGGCCCTCGATGTTCGGGGGCCGCGACTCGAGCGTGATCACGTGCTCCTGCTGGAGCTGGAGTTCGGCGGCGTCCTCGATCGTCACGATCCGCTCGTCCTCCGGCACGAACGCCGACATCGCATTCAGCGTCGTCGTCTTGCCGGTGCCGGTTCCGCCCGAAATGAGGATGTTCAGCTTCCCTTTGACGCACGCCGCGAGGAACTGCGCCGCCTTCGGAGAGATCGACCCGAACCCGATCAGATCGTTCATCGTGTACGGGTCGCGCGAGAACTTCCTGATCGTCAGGGTGGGGCCCTTCAGTGCGAGTGGCGGGATGATCGCGTTGACGCGCGACCCGTCGGGAAGGCGCGCGTCCACCATGGGCGACGCCTCGTCGACGCGGCGGCCGACCTGCGAGACGATCTTGTCGATGATGCGCATGAGGTGCGCGTTGTCGACGAACGCCGTGCTCGTTCGCTCGATCTTGCCGTTGCGCTCGCAGTAGATCCGATCGAACGCGTTGACCATGACCTCGCTGATCGAGTCGTCGCGAAGCAGCGGCTCGATCGGGCCGTACCCGAGGATGTCGTCCGTGATGTCGGCGACGATCTGCCGCCGCTCGTCGCGCGTGAGCGGCGTGCGGTCGAGGACGAGCTGCTCGGTGACGGCCCGGAGCACGCGGTCGTGCAGGTCCTCCGTCATCTCCTGCTTGAACAGCTCGACCCCGACGGTGGCGATCACGGCATGGTGGATGCGCGTCTTCAGCTCGGCGTACGGGTCGACGGAGCTCGCCGGCTGCGTCGCGGCTCCGCGTGGCGCGGCCTGGGCCGGTGCCGCAGGATCGGCGACGGCGGTCGCGCCGTTGGCGGCGGGCTTGGTCAGGCGGTCCTGGAGCCCCATCGCCTACGCCTTCGCCGTCGCCGGCTGCTTGCTGAATATCCGCTTGCGCGCCGCCTGCTGCTCGGGCGGCTTCGGCAGGACGGCCTTCGCGAGCGTGCGGAGCGCCTTCGAGAAGTCGGCGTTCTCCTCCGCCAGCACGGCCGGCTTGCCGCGGTTGACGCTGAGCGGGACGACCCGGTCGGACGGCACCTGGTGCGCCGCCTTCATCCCCAGCGCGTCGTCGACCTCACTCGGCTTCATCCCGACCTTCGAGTTCGACCGGTTGAGGACGATCTTGATCCGGTCGCGGGGGAACGACAGCATCTCGAGTGTCGACAGCGCGAGCTTGACGTTCTTCAGCGTCGGGACGTCGAGCCCGGCGAGGAGGAACAGCTCGTCGGTCCGGTCGAGCGTCGCGAGCATCGGCCCGTGGAAGAACGGCGAGGTGTCGACGACGATCGCGTCGTACGACTCCCGCGCCACCTCGAGCAGCCGCGCGAGCTTCGCCTCGGTGACGAGCTCCGCGTCCTCAGGGCGCAGCGGCGCCGGGAGGATCTCGAGCCCGCTCGGGTGATGCGTCGTGAAGCCCGACAGCTTCACCGAGTCCAGCTCGCCCGGTGCGACGACGAGGTCGAAGATCGTCTTCTCCGGCTCGACGCCGAGCATGATCGCCGCGTCGCCGAACTGAAGGTCGAGGTCGACGAGCAGCGTCTTCTTCCCCTCGAACTTCGCGATCGCCGCGGCGAGGTTCGTCGCGATCGCCGTCTTCCCGGTGCCGCCCTTCGGCGAGAACACCGTGACGATCGTCCCCTGGCGGCCCCGCGCGCCGTCGCTCTTCCGGGCCGTGTGCGCGGCCTTGCGGAGCGCGAAGACGACGTTGTCCGCGAGCTGCGGAAGCAGGAGCACGTCGGCGACGTCCGCGTCGAGCGCCTCGTCGAGCAGCCGCGATGCCTCGCCGGAGGCGACGAGCATGATCGGCGCGCGCGTGTGCTCCCGGATCGCCGCGAGGTCGTCGAACGGAAGCGACGACGCGCGGGTTGCGTGCAGCAGCACCTGGAGGTGCCCGCCGGCGAGCGCGGCGGCGCCTTCGGCGACGGTGTCGCTTGCTCCGACGAACTCGAGGTCGGGATGCGAGGCCAGGGCCGCGCGGAGGGTGTCGGAGCCGTCGCACGACCCCGTCATGTACACGCGCAGCGGTCTGCGCTCGTGTCCGTTCTCGTTGCTCATCTGAGGCCTCCTGTGACCGGCTCCCTGCTCACGTGCGCCAGCTGAGCCGACGAGACCGTGTCGGTGACGACCGTCCACCAGCTCTGAATGTCCGTCTGGCTGTCGGCGGCGCCGGCGACCGGCCGAAGCTCGAGCGCCCAGCCGCCGTCCGGCGACGACCCGGAATCCGCGTTCTTGATCGCGAAGTACAGCTTCGACACCTGCGAGTCGCGCACGGCGAGCATCACCGACTCCTGCGTCTGGTCGGTGACGCCTCCGGTCTTCCCCGACGGGCCCGTCGGCGCGCGCAGGACGAGCAGGTCGCGGAGGACGATGCGGTCGAGGTGCCTGCCGCTTGCGCTTCCCTCGGCCTTGAGGTTCGCGACGAGGTCGACGTGGTCGCCGGCCCGCAGCGTGCCCGCGAGCACCTGGTTGGCGTTCCCGGCGCCGATCTGGATCGCCCGCAGCGTCCCCTTCAGCTGTGCGCGGACGCCGAGCTCCTGCGCGTTGCCGAAGCGGCGGGTCGAGATCTGCTCGCCCGACAGGATCTCGTCGGTCGTGACGAGCCGCGCGATCTGGTCGGGGCTCGAGATCGCGCCCGGCGCCAGCGCGTCACGCGGCACCGTCTCCGTCTTCAGCAGATGACCGGAGACGATCGACGCGCCCGCCGTCCCTGCCGGGATGTCGACGGTTGCGACGAGCACCCCGACCGACTGCTGGCCGTGCTGGACATGCTTTCGGTAACTCGTCACGTAGAGCGTCGTGAACACGGCGGCGAGCAGGCCGAGCACGACCGCTACGACAACATTCCTCAGCTGATACGTCATGTGATCCCTCGCGTCGTTGGTGGATCAAGCCGGTTGATCGAACGGTCAGCACCCGCCGATACGTCGTGAAAAAGCCGTGAAGTCGGTGCCCGACGAGCTCCGGGCGCTCATTCCACTCGCTCCGTCGTCTTGGACGTCAGCGTCCCCGAGGAGACGACCACGCCGAGCAGGCTGATCGAGTACGGATACGTCGCCGTCACCGTCACGTCGCCGCCGGCGGTCCACCCCGACGTCACCGTGATGTTCAGGTTGGACTGGTCGAGATCCGTGGCCGAGTTGCGGACCGCCGCCGTCGCCGCGCCCACCGGGTCGGCGTCGTCCCGCGAGACCGACGCCATGCGGGCGCCGGCACGCACGGCGTCCGTGAGCGTGACGTAGTTGTTGAAGAGGATCCCGAACTGGATGATCCCGAGAACGACGACGAGGAGAATCGGCAAGATCATCGTGAACTCGACCATCGCCTGGCCCGTCTCGTCCCGCTTCAGCGCTGTCACGTTCATCCGTCCTCCGGAGCCGGAGCCGGGTGGGGTTGAGGAGCGATGCGATATGGGCCCCACCCGTCTCCGAGCGCTCGCGGCGAGCAACCCGCCACGTCGTTGAGTGCTGTGACGACACGTCCATGTCGTCCAGGGAGAGCGAGGACGCGAAGCGAGAGATCGCGCGGCCGATGGCGTGGCTCCATCCGTCAGCTCCACCATCGACCGACCCTGTTCATCTGTGATCTCTGTGCGCTTGTGCATGGTTGCTCCGTGCCCTTGCGAGGTGGGCCCTTGCGGCTCGGCCCACCTCGCCTGGCTCACCTCAGGGAAGGAGACGTGCCACCTGATCGATCAGGTTCTGAGTCGAGCCCGAGAGCGCCGCGAAGCTGGTGACGATGGCCAGGGTGATCACGCTCAGGACGAGGACGTACTCGACCATCGTCTGGGCGCGTTCGCGGTCGTCTCGAGGACGAACGAACCTGTAATGGATTGACGGCAACTTCCCCTCTCTCTTCTTGCACCATCCGTTCGGGACTACAGGTTCTTGATCACGTTGTTCAGCGTGCCGTTGATCCCGGTCGCGAGAGCAGCGAGCGTCAGCACGATGGCGACCGTGATCACGGCCAGAACGACGCCGTACTCGGCCATCGTCTGGCCCTCCTGCTTCCGCCAGTTGGCGAGCGCGTACGTCAGCCAGTAGGAGAACATCATCAGGATTCACCTCCCTTCGAGCAGTCGGGAACTCCACGACTCCGCCAAGCAGCCCGAGCCGCCTGAAAGGTGCGCTGCGTATCCGAGTGGTCGAACTGCGTCTTCTCGGCGGCGTCACAGGCCACGTTGCGAGTCCTCCATGAATCCGGGGCGTGGCCGAGCCGCCGAAGGTGCGTTCGTTGTGGGCGAATGATCGGCGGTCCGTCGCAGCCGTCGATCCCTCGTATTGAGGATCGGATCCGGGACCACCCGATTTGGTGACGCGAACCGGGCCGGCGCGTCGCATGCTCGCGATGACACCAGCGCCGCGATTGCGGCCCGGCGCCTCAGACCTGCAAGCGCGTGAAGGTGCCGAGCATGGTAGGAACGCTTCGAGACGAGTCCGGTCGCGTCGTTTGCGACCGTTGCACGCTCGCCCGCGACCCGCTCACGCGCATGCGCGGGCTCCTGGGACGTCGTGGCCTGCCGCCCGGTGAAGGGCTTCTGCTCCACCCGGCCGGCTCGATTCACACGTTCTTCATGCGCTTCCCGATCGATGCCGTCTTTCTCGATCGCGAGCAGCGCATCGTTCGCATCGCCTCGCATCTGAGGCCGTGGCGCGCCGCGGCCGGAAAGCGCTCGAGGTTCGTGCTCGAGCTCGCCGCGGGCGAGGCGGCCCGCCTCGGCCTCTCGCCCGGCGACACGCTTCGACTGGAGGGAGAAGGATGAACGGGGATCCGACCGAGAAGGCGCGGCGGGTCGCGGCGCAGGGGTTCGCAGCGCTCGCGTTCTTCGTCGCGGTCCACGGCGCCCACGCCGCGGTCAACCATCGCGCCGCGCCGAACCCGGCTACGCCGCGCCCGACGGTCCTTCAATCGGTCCGGCGATAGAGCACCGTCTGGTCGTCCTCCGCGAGCACGCGGAAGGCCGGATCGGCGGCAAGTCGGCGCTGCGGCTCGCTGCCGCGCAGGACGAGAACGACGTGAATCCTCCTCTGCAGGATCGCCGCACCCGAGGGCTCTCCGCGGAGCCACGCGAGGTAGAGCCGCTGCTCGGAGGGTGCGAACGCTTCGATCGGGTTGGCGATCCAGACCCTCCCGCCGGCGAGCGCGAGCTTCTCCGCATCGAGTGGATCGGCCAGGATTGGCCCGCCGTGTGCGGCCAGCATCGCCCTGCGCACGAGCTGCGCGCCGGCCCCGCCTGACGTGTGCGCGGTCGAGAGCCCGGCGGTCAGCATCAGCAACGGAACGCAGGCACAGACGAGCGCGACACGACCCGAGAGCGGCGGTGTCCGCATCCCGGTGCGGCTCAGCCCGCGCGCGGCCGGAGCCGCGGTGAAGAGCAACAGCCACAGACCGTCACGGCGCGCCTCGACCGACCCTGCGATCAGCAGCGCCAACACGAGGAGCTCCCAGGTCGCGGGCCGACTGCGCAGCGCCAGGATGACGAGCGGTATCGCGATCGCGACGAGGAGCAGGTCGAGCGGCTGGTCGATCGTCAGGGGCCCCCAGAGACCGTACCCCTCGCTGACGACCGGGCCACGCAAGACCCCGGTGTAGTAGTCGACGCTGCCCAGGAGCTGCGGCGTCGCCAGCACGGCTATGCCTGACAGCGCGAGGACCGCCGTGGACTCGGCAGGAGCGCGTCGAAGCCGGCGCAGGAGGAGATACACGGCCAGCACGAAGAGTCCGACCAGAACGCCGCCGTGCAGGTTCGCCCACAGCACGAGCAGGGGAACGACCAGCCAGATCCGGTGCGAGCGCCGGCGGTCGTCGCTTCGCACCAGCAGGAGGAGCACCGGGAACAGCGCGAGCGAGAACAGCTCGGCCCGCACGACGAGGAAGGCGGCAGGCAGCGCGAGGAATGTCGCCAGGAGCACCGCCGCGCCGGAGCCGTCCCGGACGCGCGCATTGCCCAGGTCCAGTGCCAGAGCAGCCAGAGCGACGCCGACGGCCGCCACCTGCGCGACGATCAGTCCCCGGTCGCCTGCAAGCGTCTCCAGCCAATGGAAGACGAGCTGGCCCAGGGCCGGCGCATCGTGCCAGCCCGCCGACGGCGCCGCCGCGTAGGGAACAGCGTGCGGGATCGCGCCGGCGCGCAGCATCGAAGCCCCCATAGCCGCGAGCCAGCGCGCGTCCGCCCCCATCCGGGCGGCAAGCGCGCAGGCGCCGCAGCCCAACGCGGCGGCGATCCAGGTCAGTCGCGTCGACGGGCGGCCGCCGATGCTTTCCATGCGCCATTCATCGGCAACACGTCCCATCGACGCAAGAGCGGCCATGCGGGGGTAGCCTCCGCGCGGTGACACCGCGGGTGCACGTGACCGGGCCGGTGCCGGCGCGCGTCTCGGCCGAGCTCGAGCGCGACTTCGCGCTCGTGGACGAGCCGCACGGTGCCGACGGGATCCTCGCGCTGCTCTCGACGACCGTCGACGACGCCTACCTCGACGCCGCCGGGCCGCAGCTGCGGATCGTCGCGAACTACGGCGTCGGCGTCGACAACGTCGACCTCGAGGCGGCGAGAACGCGCGGGGTCGTGATCGCGAACACGCCGGACGTGCTCACGCGGACGACGGCCGAGCTCGCGCTCTCGATCACGCTTGCGCTGCTCCGCCGGGTCGCCGAGGGCGACCGCATGCTGCGCCGCCGCGAGCCGTGGAGCTTCTCGCTCGAGTTCATGCTCGGCGAGAGCCTCGACGGGAAGACGCTCCTGATCGTCGGGCCGGGCCGGATCGGCCGTGAGACGGCGCGGCTGGCCGAGGCGTTCGGCGCGCGTCCCGTCTTCGCGGGGCGACGCGACCCGCTCGACGAGCTGCTCCCGGAAGCGGACGTCGTCAGCCTCCACTGCCCGCTCACGCCGGAGACGCACCATCTGATCGACGCCGCCGCGCTCGCGCGGATGAGGCCGACCGCGGTGCTCGTCAACACCGCTCGCGGCCCGGTCGTCGACGAGGCCGCGCTCGCCGCCGCGCTCCGGGCCGGGACGATCGCCGGTGCCGCGCTCGACGTCTTCGAGTTCGAGCCGGCCGTCACCGAGCAGCTCCTCTCCATGGAGAACGTCGTGCTCACGCCGCATCTCGGCAGCGCCACGCGGCGGACGCGCGAGGCGATGGGCCTGCTCGCCGTCAGCGCCCTCCGCGCCGTGCTCCTCGAGGCGCGTCGTCCGGAGAACGCGGTCGTCTAGTTAGTCTCCCGGGGATGCCGTACGTCGCCGCCCCGGACCGCTACGACTCGATGGTCTACAACCGCTGCGGCGCGAGCGGGCTGAAGCTGCCCGCCGTCTCGCTCGGGCTCTGGCACAACTTCGGCGCCGACCGGCCGCTCGAGACGTCGCGCGCGATCGTCCGCCGCGCCTTCGACCTCGGGATCACGCACTTCGACCTCGCCAACAACTACGGGCCGCCGTACGGCACCGCGGAGGAGACGTTCGGCCGGCTGCTGCGCGACGACCTCGGCCCGTACCGCGACGAGCTCGTGATCTCGACGAAGGCCGGCTACGACATGTGGCCTGGCCCGTACGGCGAGTGGGGCTCGCGCAAGTACCTGCTCGCGAGCCTCGACCAGAGCCTCCGCCGGCTGGGCCTCGACCACGTCGACATCTTCTACTCCCACCGGTTCGACCCGGAGACGCCGCTCGAGGAGACGATGGGCGCGCTCGACGCCGCGGTGCGGCAGGGCAAGGCGCTGTACGCGGGCATCTCGTCGTACTCGCCGGCGAAGACGGAGGAGGCGGCGCGGATCCTCGACGGCCTCGGCACGCCGTTGCTGATCCACCAGCCCTCGTACTCGATGCTCAACCGCTGGATCGAGGCCGGGCTCCTCGACGTGCTCGGCGAGCTCGGCGTCGGCTGCATCGTCTTCTCGCCGCTCGCGCAGGGGATGCTGACCGACCGCTACCTCGACGGGATCCCCGCCGAATCGCGCGCCGCGCAGCACACCTCGCTCGACCCGGCGACGATCACCGAGGAGACGCGCTCGCACATCCGGGCGCTGGACGAGATCGCGCGCGGCCGCGGGCAGTCGCTCGCGCAGACGGCGCTCGCGTGGACGCTGCGCGACCCGCGCGTCACGTCGACGCTGATCGGCGCCAGCAGCGTCGCGCAGCTCGAGGCGAACGTCGGCGCGCTCGACCGGCTCGGCTTCTCCGACGACGAGCTCGCCGCGATCGAGCAGCACGCCGTCGACGGCGGCATCAACCTCTGGGCCGAGTCCAGCCGCGTGTGAGCGCCGGGGACGTCGCGGCCCCGGCGGAGCCGTACTCCGGCAGGACCGCGTGGGCGCGGCACCTCGAGACGCCGCTGCGCGAGTTCCTCCGGACCGAGACCGGCAGCGCGGCGATCCTGCTGGCCGCCACGGTCGCGGCGCTCGTCTGGGTCAACGCCGACTCGTCGTCGTACGCGTCGCTCTGGGGGACGACGCTGTCGATCCGGGTCGACGGCCACGGCATCTCGCAGGATCTCCACGGCTGGGTCAACTCCGGGCTGATGACGTTCTTCTTCTTCGTCGTCGGTCTCGAGGCGCGCCGGGAGTTCGACATGGGGGAGCTGCGGGAGCGCCGGCGGGTCGCGCTGCCGCTGTTCGCCGGCGTCGGCGGGATGGTCGTGCCGATCGCGATCTTCCTCGCCTTCAACGCCGGGCACGCGTCGAGGCACGGCTGGGGGACGGCGATGTCGACGGACACGGCGTTCGCGCTCGGGCTGCTCGCGCTCGTCGGGTCGCAGTTCCCGACCCGGCTGCGCGCGTTCCTCCTGACGGTCTCGGTCGTCGACGACGTCGCGGCGCTCGGCGTGATCGCCGTCTTCTACAGCTCGGAGGTGGCGTGGCGCGCGCTCATGATCGCGGTCGGGATCTTCGCCGTCGTCCTCGCCGTGCGCGCCGCGGGGGTCCGCGTCGGGCTCGTGTACTTCCTGCTCGGCGCGGCCGCGTGGGTGGCGCTGTACGAGTCGGGCGTCGACCCGGTCGTGATCGGACTCGCGATGGGGCTGCTCACCTACGCCTACCCGGTTGCGCGCAGCGACCTCGAGCGCGCGAGCGACCTCTTCCGGCTGTTCCGCGAGCAGCCGACGCCGGAGCTGGCGCGCTCGGCCCAGTCGGGGCTCGCCGCGGCGATCTCCCCGAACGAGCGGCTGCAGCAGCTCTACCACCCGTGGACGAGCTACGTGATCGTGCCGCTGTTCGCGCTCGCGAACGCCGGGCTGACGATCGACGGCGGCTTCCTCGCGCATGCGTACACGACGCCGATCACGCTCGGCATCCTCGTCGGCTACGTCGCGGGCAAGCCGGCGGGAGTCGTCGGCGGCGCGTGGCTCGTGACGAAGACGAGCCGCGGCCGGCTGCGGCCGCCGGTCGGCTGGGCGACCGTCGCCGGCGCGGGCTCGGTCGCGGGGATCGGGTTCACCGTCTCGCTGCTGATCGCCGCGCTCGCGTTCCACGGGTCGCAGCTCGAGGAGGCGAAGCTCGGCGTGCTGAGCGCGGGGATCTGCGCGTCGGCGCTGACGTGGCTCGTCTACCGGGCGACGGCGGCGCTGCCGCAGCTGCTCCGGATCCGCGCCCTCCTCGGGACGTCCGAGGCGATCGTCGACCTCGGCGCGCCGGTCGACCCGGAGCGCGACCACATCCGCGGCCCGGTCGACGCGCCGGTGACGGTCGTCGAGTACGGCGACTTCCAGTGCCCGTATTGCGGCCGGGCGGAAGGGGTGCTCCGCGAGCTCCTCGCCGGTCACGGCGACGTCGCGTACGTGTGGCGGCACCTGCCGCTGAACGACGTCCATCCGTGGGCGCAGCAGGCGGCCGAGGCGGCCGAGGCGGCCGCCGGGCAGGGGAAGTTCTGGGAGATGCACGACCTGCTGCTCGACCGCCAGGAGGCGCTGCGCCTGCCCGACCTGCGCCGCTACGCGGAGGAGATCGGCCTCGACGTCGAGCAGTTCTCGGACGACCTCCGGCGCCACGACGGCGCGGCGCGGATCGCGGAGGACGTCGATTCGGCCGACCTGAGCGGCGTCTCCGGCACGCCGACCTTCTTCATCAACGGCCGCCGCCACTACGGCGCCTACGACATCGACACGCTCACCCGGGCGGTGAAGGGCGCGAGAGCTCGCACGCTCATCGCTGCGTAGCTCGCGAAGCTGCGCTTCGCTCGCTGGGAAGAGGAACTTCGCGGATCGGAGAGCGCGGTCTCCGATCCGCTCCGTGCAGTCTCGGCTTTCGATGCTCCGGGCGACGTGGCTGCCCCGTCGCGCGCCGACGTGCCGGAGGCATGTCGACGCGCTGGTCCGGCCTCCCGCTAACGCGGCCTTCGGCCGGCGTTGGCGTCCGGCCCTCGATGGCCCGAAGCTTCGAGCCGAGAAGGCGTCGGCGTAACGGGAGCCGCAGGCGACGTTACGACGACGCGAACCAGCGGGCGGTCCTGGCCGGAGGCCTCGACCGGCCGCGCC
>DATKNT010000112.1:0-8485 GCA_035541175.1 Gaiellaceae bacterium | reverse complement strand
GTCGAGCCGGCCGTCGATGCCGACCGGGCGGCCCTTCGACAGGTACTGCGCGCAGCTCTCGGCCTGGTTGCCGAAGACGGAGACGCTGAAGTAGTTGGGCTTGTCGACCCACTGGCCGGACTCGTCGCGGCGCCGGCTGTTGACGGCGATGCGCAGGCTGCAGACGGGCGTTCCGCCCGGTGTGTGCCGCAGCTCGGGGTCACGGGTCAGGTTGCCGACGAGCACGACGCGGTTGATGTTGGCCATGGGGCTCTCCTACTCCTCGTCCGAACCTATGTTCGCCTCATCGTACTCGGGCGCGGCGACGTGCGCGACCGGAGCGGCCGCGTGCGCGGCGCCGGCGTCGTCGCGCGGCGCGCTCGTGCGCGAGCCCTCGATGTGTCTCGTCGCCATCTGGCGCATGACGCCGTCGTCGATCTTCAGCACGCGGACGATCTCGTCGAGCGTCGACGCGTCCGACTCGAACACGACGAGGTGGTACACGCCCTCGCTCTTCTTCTGGATCTCGTACGCGAGGCGGCGGCGCCCCCACGCGTCGTGGCTCCGCCACGTGCCGCCCGCCTTCTCGACGAGCTCGCGCACGCGGACGATGATCTCTTCCTGGCGCTCCTCCGGGAGCTCCGGGTCCAGCAGCAGCAGGATCTCGTACGTCGTCACCGTCCCGATGACCTCCTTCCCACGGTCTGAGTCGGCCCCGACTGCCTACGCCGCTCGGGACGGAACGGCGCGTTGACGGGGCAGGAAGCGGCGGCCAGTGTAGCATCGCCGCGATGCGTCGCCTGTTCGCCTGGTTGGCCGGGTTGGCGGGCGGAGCCGCCGCGGCCGAGGCGCTCCGCCGGCGGCACGCACGGCCGGCGCCGGCTCCTCCCCCGCCGGCGGCGCCCGACCCGCGCGCCGAGGAGCTGCGGGCGAAGCTCGCCGAGACCGCGGCGGTGACCGTCGAGGAGCCGCAGCCGGAACCGCCGCCGGACGACCCGGAGGAGCGCCGCCGCCGCGTGCACGAGTCCGGCCGCTCCGCCCTCGACGAGATCCGCCGCACCGACCCTTCCCGGTAGATCAGCGACCTCCCCGATGGCGCACCGCGGTCCCGCGGCGACCCTCGTCCTAGACACGCGAGGAGGTCGGGATGAAGCTGATGGACAAGGCGAAGGCTGCCGCGGAGCAGGCCGTCGCGAAGACGAAGGAGGGCGTCGAGGAGGTCCAGACGAAGCGCGACCTCTCCGCCGCGTTCGGCGAGCTCGGGACGAAGACGTACGAGCTCGTCGAGGCCGGCGAGATCGACCATCCGAAGCTCACGGAGCTCGTCGAGAAGATCAGGACGCTGAAGGCGAAGCACGCCGAGGGCGACGCTGCGCCCGCGCCCGAGGCCGAGACGACCGAGCCGGCCGAGAAGACCGAGGACGCGGAGACGCCCGCCTAGCACGAGCGACTCGGGCAGGGCGCGGCGGCGGACCGGCGCTCCCGCCGTCCGCGCCTCGCCCGGGCGACGAGGAGGCAGCCGTGGCCAGGATCCTGCTCGCCACCGACGGCTCGCCGTCCGCGGGGAAGGCCGTGGAGGAGGCGGTGCGGCTCACCCGCGCGACCGGCTGGCCGCTCACGATCGTGACCGCGTGGCACCTGCCCGCGACCGGGTTCGCGTACGACCCGCTCGTCGCCGTCCCGGAGGCGATCGACGCGGTCCGCGACAGCGCCCGCGACGTGCTCGCCAAGGCCGCCGCGACGGCGCGGAGCGCCGGGATCGAGCCGGACACCGAGCTGCTCGAGGGCGCGCCTGCGGACCAGATCTGCAAGCTCGCGGAGCGCTGCGGCGCGACCCTCGTCGTGCTGGGCTCGCACGGCTGGGGCCCCGTCCACCGGCTGCTGTTCGGCAGCGTCTCGGCCGCGGTGCTCCACCACGCGCCGTGCCCGGTGCTCGTCGTGCGCCACGGCGGCGACGACCCGGCCGCCGAGCGGACGAGCTAGGGCCGGACGCGCAGGGCCCGCGCGGTCCAGCGCGGCAGGTACCAGTTCCAGCGGCCGACGAGCGCCATCGTCGACGGGAGCAGCAGCCCGCGGACGAGCGTGATGTCGATCATGATCGCGACCGCGAGCCCGAAGCCGAGCTGCTGCATCGGCGGGATCGAGCCGAGCAGGAAGCCGCTGAACGTCGCCGCCATGATCAGCCCGGCGGCGGTGACGATCCGTCCCGTGTTCGCGAGCCCGTGCGCGACGGCGCCGGTGTTCGACCTCGTCGCGTCCCACGCCTCGCGCATCCGCGTGATCAGGAACACCTCGTAGTCCATCGACAGCCCGAACAGCAGCGTGAACATGAACACGGGGATCCAGCCCTCGATCTGCGGCACCTTCAGGAAGCCGGCCCAGCTGCCCCAGCCCCACTGGAACACGGCGATCATCAGCCCGCTCGCGGCGGCCACCGTCAGCATGTTCATGAGGATCGCCTTCAGCGGCAGCAGTAGCGAGCGGAACGCGCGCACGAGGAGGATGTACGTCAGCGCGAGCACGCCGAGGATCAGCCACGGGAACGAGCCGAGCGTGCGCGAGACGAAGTCGGCGGCCGACGCGGCGCCGCCGCCGGCGATCACCTTGACGGAGGCGGGGAAGCCGGACTCCGGAATGAGCGAGTCACGGAGGCGGCCGGCGAACGCCTGCGCCTTCGGGCTCGCCGCGTCGTGGCGGCCGACGACGTCGATGCGGAGATAGCGTCCCGTCGCGTCGCGGACGGCGGGCGACACCTGCGCCACCTCCGGGTCGGCGCGCAGCAGCAGGTCGAGCACGCGAACCGCGGGCATGACCGCGGCCGCGCCCTGCGGGCGGTGCGTGTCGACGATGATCGTCGTCGGGTCGAGCGTGTCGCGGCGGCTCGCGTCCTGGAGGATGGTGAGCCCGCGCATCGCCGGGATCCCGGGCGGCAGGCTGCTGCTCGAGCCGGGCCCGACGCGGATCCCGATCAGCGGCAGCGCGGCGAGCACGAGCAGGACCGCGATCAGCGGCGCCAGCACCTTCGCGCGGCGCATCACCCAGCCGGCGTGCGCCGCCCAGAGCCGGAGCTCGCCCGCGTGGCGCCGCTCGGCGAGCCCGTGCGGGATCAGCCGGATGCGCTCGAGCCGCTCACCGAAGGTCAGCAGCAGCACCGGTAGCAGCGTCAGCGCGCAGGCCATGCTCACGACCGGGATGACGAGGCCGCCGACGCCGAAGCCGCGCAGGAACGGCACCGGCAGGAGCAGCATCAGCGCGAGGCCGACGGAAACGGCGAGCCCGCTGAACAGGATCGTCCGCCCGGCGTGCACCATCGTCTCCTCGACGGCCTCGCGGTGCTCGCGGCCGTGGCGGCGCTCGTCGCGGTAGCGGTTGACGACGAGCAGCGAGTAGTCGATGGCGATGCCGAGCCCGATCATCAGCACCATGTTCCGGAGGTAGTCGCTCAGCTCGAGCAGGTGCGCCGCCGCCCACGCGATGCCGAGCGCGGGCGGGATCGTCGCCGCGGCGAAGAGGAACGGCAGGAGGGCGGAGCCCGTGCCGAAGACGAGGAGGAGGATCACGAGCGCCGCCGGCACCGCGAGGTAGAGCTCGCCGACCTTCAGGTCACGCGCGAGCACGGGCGCGAGGTCGTGCTGGATCGCCGCGTCGCCGGTGACGAAGACGCCGGGGCCGAGCGCGCGGCGGAGCTGCGCGATCCTCCCGGCCGCGCGGTCGCCGCTCAGCGCCGACCGGACGAACGCGGCCGCCGCCCCGGAGGGCAGCCGCTCGACGTCGTCGACGCGCCCGCCGGGCAGGACGGCGCTCGCCTGCGTGGCCGCGTGGCGCACGCGTGCGAGCGCGTGGTCGTCCTTCGTGATCAGCACGTAGACGGCGTTCGAGCGGACGCCGTACTCCTGGACGAGCACCTGCTTGACGCGGGCGGAGTCCGTGCCCGGCAGCGAGAACCCGGTCTTCAGCAGCGGCGAGAGGCGCAGCGCGGCGAAGACGCCGAGGACGACGAGGCCGAGCCACGCGACCGCGACGAGCTTCCTGTGGTCGAGCGACCAGCGCGTCACGCGCGAGAGCACGCCCGGGTCCCGACCCGGGTGGGTGAAGCGGCTCATCGAGGTGAGAATCGGAATGCGCGCGGCCGGGCTAAAGGGCAAACGGGTGACCACGGTAGCCGAGGTTGCGGCCGGTCGGAGCCTCTAGCGTCGCCGCCGCCGCGCGAGCCACGCGAGCGCGAGGGTCCCCGTGACCGTGAGGACGAGCTTCACCGCCTTGCTTCCGCGCAGCTTCGACTCGCCGCCCGCCCGCTCCGCCATGTTCACGGGCACCTCCTCGAGCCGCAGCCCCGCCTCGGAGACCCGGATCAGCGCCTCGACCTCCGGCGCGCCGCTCGTGAACGGCTCGGCGAGCAGCGGCAGCGCCTCGGCGTCGACCGCGTAGAGCCCGCTCGTCGCGTCCCCGAACGGCCGCGACAGCACGAGCCCCATCGTCCGGCGCAGCACCGCCGTCCCGAGCCGGCGC
The DNA here is from genome assembly GCA_035541175.1 of Gaiellaceae bacterium. Lineage (GTDB taxonomy): Bacteria > Actinomycetota > Thermoleophilia > Gaiellales > Gaiellaceae > Palsa-739. Next base: position 3,997 of record DATKNT010000112.1, on the reverse strand, counting down.
GGCGCGCTCGGCCGGTAGCGGTACGCGGGATAGCCGTCGCCGGAGACGAAGCGCGAGCCGACCGCGACGTCGCAGCGGCCCTCCCGCACGAGCGCGAGCAGGCGCGCGAGCTCTTCCGGCGGGTGCTGGCCGTCGGCGTCGACCCGGCCGCAGAACGCATAGCCGTGGTCGCGCGCCCAGGCGTAGCCGGCGGCGATCCCGACCTGCAGGCCGCGGTTCGTGCCGAGCGAGAGCACCTCGGCACCGTGCTCCCGTGCAACCTCGGCGGTCCGGTCGGTGGAGCCGTCGTCGACGACGAGGACGTCGACGTCGGGGAGCACGCGCCGCAGCCCGGCCAGGACTCCCGGGAGGTTCTCCTCCTCGTTCCAGGCGGGGATGAAGACGAGCGTGTCGCTCACGGCGCCGTGCGCTCGAGCTCCGCGTAGGCGGCGCGCAGCTGGCGCCCGCACGCGGGCAGCGCGACGAGCTCCCACGCGATCGCCGCCGGCGATGGGAGGACCGGCGCGAGGCGAAACCGCGTCGCGACCCCGTGGGCCGCGTAGAGCCGGCCGAAGAAGAAGCGGGCCCGCGTGAGATGGGACGGAGTGCAGACGACGACCGCGCGGCCGACTCCCCGGTCGAGCAGGAGCGGCAGCGTGCGCGCCGCGTTCTCCGCGGTGAAGCGCGCCGTCGCCTCGGTGACGAGCTCGACGTCGGGCCCGCGCCACGCGTCGCGCATCTGCTCGGCCTCGGAGCGGCCGCCCGCGGGCGACCAGCCGCTGAAGACGACCGCCGCGGGTGAGAGCTCCCGTGCGATCCGCTCGGCCTCGGCGACGAGCCGCAGGCAGCGCCGGCTGATCCGGTAGACGCCGTCGCGGCCGACGGCGCCGTGCCCCGGGACGACGATCGCGGTGCGCATGCCCGCACGGTAGCCGCGCGCGTCGCTCTTCCAGCAATTACGGATGTGGGGCGAGGCGGGCGGTCGGACGGTTCCTGCACCGCGGCGGCTAGGCCGAGGTGTTGGGGGCTCGCCTGGCGACTCAGAGGGGTGTGTCATGTCGATCTTCGGTCGTGTCGGAATCGTTTCCGCTCTCGTCGTGATGGTCGTGCTCGGGCTTCCGGGCTCAGTGCGCGCAGGATCGGCCAGTCCGCAGGTGGTCTATCTGACGGACGTGCCGATCAACACGACCGGGAGCGCGGATGTCTCCATCACCGTCGATGCGGGCGAGCAGCTCAGCATCCTCGCGGAGGGGACCGGGGCGGACGCGCCGTTCGGCGTCTCCTTCGGCTCGTGTCTCGCGTTCGAGGGCCCGGGCACGTGCACCCTGCACCAGCTGTACACGCCGTCGTCGGATGGGGTCGTGCACGCGACGACGAAGGTGTGGGAATGTCAGACCGGCGGCGGGAAGTGCGAAGACTTCCCGATCGAGTTCGAGGTCGTCGCTTCGGGCGCCTTCGTGGCGACGGCCCCGAACGTGTATTTCGGGACGGTGCCGATCAACGCGACGTCGAGCATGGACGTCACCGTGACGATCGACGCGGGCTACCGGTTCAGCGATGCCTATCACCCGACCGACCCGCTCAACCCGGGCCCGCCGGGGCCGTTCAGCGCCTCTGACGGCTCGTGCTTCCTCTTCGTCGGGCCGGGAACGTGCACCTTCCAGGAGGAGTTCACGCCGACGACGACGGATCCCGTGTCCGAGACGTGGGACGTGGCCGAGTGCCTGGCAGGCGGTGGGGCCTGCCACAACGTCCCGTTCACCGTCGAGGGCAGCGCGGCCTATACGGCGGCGGTCAGCCCCTCGAGCGTGCACTTCGGGGATGTCCCGTTGCAGACGACCGCGAGCGCGAACGTCTTCGTGACGATCGACGCGGGCTACCGTTTCGGCGACGCGTACGACGTGGCGAATCCGTTCGGCTCGTCGGCGCCGTTCGGCTTCTCCGCCGGCACGTGCCATCTCTTCGTCGGGCCGGGCACGTGCGTCCTCCAGGAGCTGTTCACGCCGACGACGCCCGGCCCCGCGTCCCAGTCGTGGCAGGTGGCCGAGTGCGAGGTCGGGAACGGGCCCTGCCGCACCGTCGACTTCGACGTCGACGGCAGCGGGCTCGCGGACACGACGCCGCCGGTGATCACGCCCACGATCGCGGGCACGCTCGGCGCAGGCGGCTGGTACACGAGCGACGTCACGGTCGGCTGGACGGTCACCGACCCGGAGTCGGCGGTGACCTCGGAGAACGGCTGCGGCACGACCACCGTGGCGAGCGACACGTTCGGAACGGACTTCACGTGCACCGCCGCGAGCGCGGGCGGCAGCTCGTCGGAGACGGTCACGGTGAAGCGGGACGCGACGCCGCCTGTGATCCACGTCTGGCAGGCGCCGGCCGCCAACGCCGCCGGCTGGAACAACAGCGACGTGACGGCGACGTTCGCCTGCACCGACGGCGGTTCCGGCGTCGCGACGTGCCCGAGCGCGATGACGTTCGGCGAGGGCGCGGCCCAGGGCGGCACGGTCACCGCGAGCGACGCCGCCGGCAACAGCTCGTCGCTCCCCTTCGACGGGATCAACGTCGACGAGACTCCGCCGCAGCTCGCCGGCAGTCCGACCTCCGCCCCGAACGCGGCCGGCTGGTACAGCGGCGACGTGACGATCCACTGGACGTGCGGCGACGGTCTCTCCGGCATCGCAGGCTCCTGCCCCGCCGACGACGTGATCACGGGCACCGGCCAGGGGTTGGCGGTGACCGAGAGCGTGTCCGACCGGGCCGGCAACACGACCTCGGCGACGAGCGATCCCGTCAGGATCGACCGCACGCCGCCGGTCACGACCGTCTCGGCGCCGTCCGGCTGGACGAACGGCGCCGTCACCGTGACGCTCGCGGCAACGGACGATCTGTCCGGCGTCGCCGCGACCGACACGAGCCTCGACGGCGGGCCGGCGCAGAGCGGCGGCACCGTGCAGATCGCGAGCGAAGGCGTCCACAGCCTCGCCTACTGGAGCGTCGACAACGCCGGAAACGCCGAGGCGCAGCGGACGGTGAAGGTGATGATCGACGAGACCGCGCCGACGGTCGCCTACACGGGCAACCTCGGCACCTACGGGATGCTCGACTCCGTCGCGATCACCTGCATTGCGGCGGACGAGGCCGGCGGCTCGGGTCTCGCGTCGACGACGTGCGCGGACGTCACGGGGCCCGCGTGGTCGTTCGGCGCCGGGCCGCACACGGTGTCGGCGTCCGCGACCGACAACGCCGGCAACACCGGTCACGGGTCGGCGACGTTCACGGTGACGGTGAGCTCGGCCGGCCTCTGCGCGTTGACGGGCCGGTTCGTGGACGGCTCCGCGAAGTACGCGGCGCTCAAGCCCGTCCAGAAGGCGGCGGTGGACGTGCTGGTCAAGGTCGGCTGCTCGCTTCTCACCCCCGTCGGGCCGAACCTGAGTCCCGCGCAGAAGAAGGCGTTCGTCAACGCCTACGACGACGCCGTGCAGGCGCTCGTCAAACCGGGCTGGCTGACACAGGCGCAGGCGACGACCCTGAAGGGACTCGCGGGGGCGCTGTGAGACGCTGAACGGACTCGATCGACACGGAGCGGCGCAGGAGTCGAACCTACCCAGCCGCGGGTTGCGCGACCTCACCGGTTTTGAAGACCGGCTGGGCCACCGGGCCCGTGCCGCTCCGGTGCGAGCGTAGCGGGAGCTAGAGGAGTCCCTCGCGGCGGGCGACGGCGACTGCCTCCAGCCGCGACTTCGCGCCGAGGCGCTTCGACAGGTGGCGGACGTGGTTCCGCACCGTCTCGCGGCTGATGTGGAGCTTCGCGGCGATCTGCTCGGTCGAGGCGCCGTCGGCGAGCAGCTCGAGGATCTCGTGCTGGCGGCTCGTCAGGCCGCCGCCGACCTTCGTCGGGCGCGCGCGGCTCTCGCTGCGCGGCATCACCAGTCCGAACATCCCGATCGCGCGGTGGCGCGAGCGCAGCGGGACGGAGCTGATCTCGACGAGCTGCTCGCTCCCGTCCGCGGTG
>DATKNT010000111.1:0-31038 GCA_035541175.1 Gaiellaceae bacterium | reverse complement strand
TCCGGGTCAGCTGCGGCTGCGACGAGTCGCCGCGCCAGTACGCGCCGGCGAGGCCGGTCAGCTTGAGCGCCTTGATCGGCTTCGAGTTCTGCAGGTGCGGGCCGCGGCAGAGGTCGGTGAACTCGGCCGTGCCGTCGTGCGTCTGCGTGTAGAGCGAGATGTCGCCCTCGGCGGTGTCGACGAGCTCGACCTTGTACGGCTCGTGCTCCGCCGCGAAGAGCGCCTTCGCCGCGTCGCGCGAGATCTCCTCGCGCGACCACTCGCGCCCCTCCTTCAGCTCGCGCACGATCTCTGCCTCGATCCGGGCGAGATCCTCCTCGTGGACCGGCTCGGCGAACTCGAAGTCGTAGTAGAAGCCGTTCTCGATCGGCGGGCCGATCGCGATCTTCACGCCCGGGTAGAGCCGGCGCACGGCCTCCGCGAGCAGGTGCGACGAGGAGTGGCGGAGGACGTACAGCGCGTCCGGGTCGTCCCGGTCGCGCGTCGTCAGGATCTCGATCGGCTCGCCGTCGTGCAGCGGCAGCCGCAGGTCCCGCGCCGTTCCGTTCGCGCGGACGAGCACCGCCTGCTCGGCGAGCTTCGGCCCGATCGCGCGCGCGGCGTCGAGCCCGGTGGCGCCTTCGGGCAACTCGAGCTCGGACTGGTCGGGAAGGACGACCTTCATCGGGAGGACAGGATATGCACAGCCTCAGCGGCGGAACTCCATGAGGAGCCGCCGCGCGGTGTGCTCTTCGTCGGCGTCGTGCTCGGACACGGCGACGAAGCCGGCGTTCTCCCAACCGCGGATCGCCTGGTCGTTCCATCGGTACGGATCGACCGTCACGCGCGTCCAGCCGCGATCGTCGAGGAGGTGGCGCGCCATCGCGCCCGCCGCGTCCGGCCCCAGCCCGCGCCCGCGCGCACCCGGGACGAGGAACATGTCGAGCCCGCCGTCGCCGTCGCGGTCGAGGTCGTGCACCTGGAGGTAGCCGACCGGTGCACCGTCCTCCTCGACGACGTACGGCTCGACGTCGGCGCGCGCGAGCCGCTCGAGCATCTCGTCTCGCGTGAAGGTCTCGTCGTCCCAGTAGCGCGCGACGTCGGGATCCGCGTGCCACGCGACGAGCAGATCCGCGTCGCCGTCGCTCGCCGGCCGGAGCGTCGTCAGGCGTCCGCGTACCGGAAGCCCCACAGGACGTTCGTCCCCTCGTTCGTTCCGCCGGCCGATTCGTAGAGCGCGTTCGCCGCGTCGTTGTCCGGCTCCGCCAGCACGAAGCCGGAGGCGATCCCGCGCTCGCGCGCGAGCGCCGCGAGCTCGGCGAGCAGCGCCGTCGCGATCCCGCGCCGCCGGTGCGTCTCCGCGACCTCGACCTCGTACACGAACAGCTGCGATGGGTCGCCGTGCCGGCGCGGGAGCCGGTGGGCGAGCACGAAGCCGACAGGCTCGTCTCCGTCGAAGGCGACGAGGAGGAACGACCGCGGATCGGTCAGCAGCACGCTGCGGTCTCCCGGCCCGGGATACGTCGCCAGTCGCGCGACCACGGCGTCGTCGCCCGGGCCGAGGCGGCGGATCGCGGTCATGCGCTCTCGAAGGCCGCCTCGCGCACGTTCGGAGGCGCCTTCAGCCAGTAGCTCTCCCGCACCCACTCGAGGACGACTGCGAGCGTCTCGTCGTCGGTGACCGTCGCGGTGATCCAGCCGTAGCGTCCGACGTGACTCGCGCGACGCACGTACGGCAGCAGCTCCGCGATCTCGCGTTCCTCCGCGGAGAGCTTCAACGTCACCTCGACGTGCACGTCGTCTTCGATCATCCACGCGAACAGCTTGTTGTCACCCACCTTGAAAACGGGAAATCCCCACGGTGCATCTTCGTACGTCAACGGAAACGACAACGCGAGTGCACGAATGCTGTCCGAATGCGTCATGACAATGTCCATTGTGTCGTGTGGTGCGCACACACGTTGGCACAAAGGTGTGATCCGGCCATCATGTGATGGCAGGATTTTGCCGATGTGCATGCAAGAAACAGCCGAGGCGCCTCGCATACTTGTCGGCGACGCTGCCTCGACATTCTCTCGCCCCTAGGAGGAGGCACATGGCAACGAAGAAGAAAGCTGCGACACGCCGCCGTACGACCGCGGTGCGCGCGGTCGCTCGCAAGGCTGCCGCGAAGCGCAAGACGGCTGCGCGGAAGACCGCGGTCAAGCGCGTAGTCCGCAAGACGGCGGCCCGCAAGGTCGCTGCGAAGCGCAAGACCGTCGCACGGAAGACCGCTGCCCGCAAGACGGCCGTCCGCAAGACCGTCGCGAAGGCGAAGTCGACGGCCCGCAAGAAGGCGGCGACGGCCCGCAAGAAGACGGCCGCCCGCAAGACCGCCGCCAGAGTGAAGACGACCGCCCGCAAGAAGGTGGCGACGGCCCGCAGGAAGACGGCAGCTCGCAAGACCGCAGCCCGCAAGACCGCAGCCCGCAAGACGGTGGCCCGCAAGGTCGCCGCCAAGGGCAAGACCGTCGCGCGGAAGACCGCTGCCCGCAAGTCGGCGGCCCGCAAGCCGGTCACGCGCAAGACGACGGCCCGCCGGGTCCCGGCGCGCCGCACCAGCCGCTGAGGCGGAGTCGCGCACCCGTACGAAGGGCCCCGTTCGGGGCCCTTCGTCGTTCCCGCGACGTTCTCGACGACTAGCGACCCGACGGGAAGACTCCCAGATCGCAGATCGAGTACGTCATGTCGTTCGGCGCGAGCCCGCGCAGGTCCGGCAGTGCGAACGTCGTCGTCCCGTTCCCGCCGTACGTCGTGCCGAGCAGCGAGAAGAGCGCGGTGTACTCGTTGATCGGGAGCAGCTGGCCGCTGGCGGGAATGCCGCCGGCCGTCAGGGCCGGCGATGCCGTGAGCAGGACCTCACCGAGCGTGCACTCGGCGCCGTTGGCGGCGTGTGCGACGTTCGTGTTCGTCCCGAAGCGGTTGACGAACGCGTCGGCGGTCGCGTCGGCGCCGGACGGGCCCGGCGGTCCCTGCAGCCCCTGCGGTCCTGCCGGCCCCTGCGGTCCCTGCGGCCCCTGCGGGCCGGTGTCGCCCTTCGCTCCGTCTGCACCCGCGGGACCGACCGGCCCTGCCGGTCCGATCGCGCCGGTGTCGCCCTTGTCGCCCTTGTCGCCCTTCGCACCCGCCGATCCCGCAGGTCCCTGCGGTCCCGCCGGCCCCTGCGGCCCCACGGGCCCGACGACGTTCCAGCTGATCGCCGTCTCGTGACGCCGGCAATCCGTCGGGCTCTGCACGAGGCGCAGGAACCCGTCGATGCTCGCGCACGCGTTGATCGTCGACGTCGCGGCCTTCCCCTGCACGAGCGTCGTCGCGTACGACACGCCTGCGGCGCCCAGGAGCACCGCAAGGCCGACGAGCAGCATCCGGACCGTGCGCCGGCGGAATCCCCACCTGGTCATGTTCCTCCCCCTACCCCGATTGACAGCGAGGCCCGGACTAAACCATCGTCCGGCGTCCGTGTCCAGGCCGGCTCAACCGGAGCGAAGCCCGCGCACGCCCTTCGCGGCGAGCCAGACCGCGAGCACGGCGGCGACGACCGCGAGCGCGACCTCCTGGTTCCGCGCGATCCACTCGCGGAGCCGCCCGAGCCCGACGGAGGCGCGCGCCGGCAGGAGGTACGCGTAGAGAATCAACCCGCCCTGCACCGACGCGGTGACGAGCGTGAACGCCGCGAGCACGACGAGCGACTCTCCGTTGGGCAGCTCCGCCCGCAGCGCGTCGACCGCCGCCGCGACGACGAGCGCCGTGTTGATCCAGAACGCGCCGATGAGGAACGCCCAGACCGGTCGCATCGTCCCGATCTTCTTCATCCAGCCGGGCTCCTCGGGCAGCCTCCCGGTCCGTGCGGGCCGGCGCCTCCAGAATCGCGCCGCCGCGACGATGAGCAGCACGCCGATCGCGATCTGCGCCGCGCACGCCGCCCTCGACGGCGTCCCCTTCTTCGAGAAGTCGTAGCCGCCGAGGAACAGGACGATGATCGCGGCGGTCGCGAACGTCGACAGCGACCAGCCCGCGAGCCACGCGACCGCGTTCGACGGCCGGTCGGACGCGAGCATCAGGATCACGGCGACGATCGCCCACGGCGACAGCGCGCAGGCGATCGCCAGCGGCAGGATCTGGAGGAAGAGATCGCCGATGCCGCGCGCCTCCCCGTCAGCTCTGCGACTTCACGTAGGCGATGTAGTCGCGAACGTCCTGCGCCGGCTCCGAGTACGCGTCGCCGAGCGTCGACTCCACCCGCGCCATGTACTCCTCGGTCCAGGCCGGGAAGTCGTAGTCGATGACGCGCAGGAACTCGAGCGTTGCGCAGAGGCGCAGGTCGGCGATCGACGGCGAGTCGCCGCCGATGAACGGCTTCCCGTCGAGGAAGAAGACGCGGTAGACGTCGAGCGGCTCCGCGAGCGCCGCCTCAGCGTCCTTCTGCGCCCTCGCCTTGACGGCGTCGTCGGCATCCGAGGTCGCGGCCTCGCCCGGGTACTGCGGGAACCCGAGCGCCGGGTACGTCGCCCGCGCCAGCAGCGGATAGAACGTCGCGAGGAGATAGAGCATCGCGCTGTCGACCATCGCCCGCGCGCCCGGCTCGGCCGGATAGAACTGCGTCAGGCCGTGCTTGTTGCAGAGGTACTGCATGATCGCGCAGCTCTCCCAGAGCGATCCGCGCGGCAGACCCGACTCCTCGAGCAGCGGCGTCAGGTGCGCGGGATCCTTGGCGAGGAACTCCGGCTCCGTCGTCTTCCCCCAGACGTCGATCTCCTCGAAGTCGAGCCCGGCGGCCCGCACGAAGATCCGGGCGGTGAGGTTGTTCACGCTCGGCTTGAGGATGCTCAGCGTGTTCGCGGCCATTGCTGCCTCCTTCAGGACGGTCGGTCGACGAGCTTCGACTTGTACTCGCTGCGCTGCAGGCTCCCCCAGGGCACGAGCTCGACCCGTGTCTGGACGACGAGCGCGCTGCGCAGTCTCTCGCGGATCGCCTCCGCAAGCGAGGGCTCCGGCGCCGCGCCGCGTGCGAGCTCGACGGCGACCGGCAGCGGCGGCTCCTGCTTCACGCCTGCCGCGGCGGGCCGGACGAGGATGCGGCCGCTCACCCGCGGCGTGAACGCGCTCACCACCTCGCGGACGGCGGACGGAAAGACGTTGACGCCACGGACGATCAGCATGTCGTCGGTGCGGCCGAGGCAGCGCACGCGCGGGCTCGTGCGGCCGCACGCGCACGGGCCCGTCCACAGCTCGACGTGGTCGCGTGTGCGGAAGCGCAGCAGCGGCGCCGCGCGGTGGCGGAGGTGCGTGAGGACGAGCTCGCCGGTCGCGCCGTCGCGGAGCTCGACCGGGGCCTCCGTCTCCGGGTCGATCAGCTCCGCGTGCACGAAGCCGCGCGCGCCGAGGTGCATCCCGTTCTGCTCCTCGCACTCGCCCCAGAGGGAGACGCCGATGTCGCCGATCCCCATCGCCTCCGTCACCTTCGCGCCCCAGCCCTCCTCGAGCTGCGCGCGGAAGGCGGGCTCGCCGCCGCCCGGCTCGCCCGCGACGAGGACGCGCTCGACGCTCGAGCCGCGCAGGTCGAAGCCGTGCTCGGCCGCCCACTCGACGAGATACGCGGCATATGACGGCGTCAGCACGGTCGCCTCGGGGCGGAGCAGCTCGATCGAGCGCATCAGCCGCTCGGTGTTCCCCGTCCCGACCGGGATGTGGCAGAGGCCGATGCGGTCGAACGAGGCGAGCGCCGCGCCGGCGACGAACGGGCCGGCGTTGTACGTGCTGACGATGCGGTGCCCGGGCGCGACGCCGGAGGCGGCGTAGCTGCGTGCGGAGCCGGTGATCCAGGTGTCGAGGTCGCCGGCGGTGAGCGGCACGAAGCTCGGCGTGCCCGTCGTCCCGCTCGTCGAGTAGATGCGGACGATCTCGTGCGGGGCCGCGCAGAGGTGCGCGCCGACCGCGTTCTCCGGCGTCGCGGTCGCGCGCAGCTCGCGCTTGTCGGTGAGCGGGAGACCCGCGATGTCGGCGAGGCCGCCCGGGTCGGCGGGAAGCCGCTCGCGGTAGAAGGGCGAGCGCTCGGCGAGGTACGCGAGCTGCTCGCGGTACGACGCGTCGTCGAGCGCGAACTGCTCGTCCCACGGGCGCGTCTCGACCCCCGGCTCCAGCATCACGGCTCGAGCATCACTCGTAGTCGACCGACTCCTCCGCGGCGCGCGCCAGGTGGAAGCCGAGCGGCTCCCGCTGCTCCTCCGCGAGGTGGGCGAGCAGCCCGGCGGTGCGTGCGAGGATCGGCACGGCCTTCACCGCGTCGGCGGAGAAGCCGAGGTCGAGCATCACGGCGGCGATCGGTAGCGAGACGTTCAGCACGAGCGGCTTCCCCCACTCCTCGGCGACGCCGTCGCGCAGGCGGCGCGCGAGCAGCACGTGCGGCCCGCTCACGCCGCGCACGTCCGCGAGCTCGAGGATCCGCTCGGCACGCGGGTCGACGGGACGGTGCACGGGATGACCGAAGCCGGGCATCTTCCCGCCCGCGGCGTGCACCGAGCGGGCGAGCTCCGCGGCGACCGCCGCCGGGTCGTCGCCGGACGCGACGTCGACCTGCGCCGCCTCGAGCAGCCGCGCGCACTCCTCCGCGGTGCCGAGCACGACCGGGCCGGCGCCGAGGATCCCGGCGGCGACGGCGCCCTGCAGCGACCCCGGGTCGGCCGCGAGCGTCATCCGGGCCGCGACGTTCGTCGGCATCATCCCGTGCTCGGCGATCGAGACGAGCAGCAGGTCGAGGAAGAACCGCTGCTCCTCGGTCGGCTCGCGCCCGGTGAGCAGCAGGCAGAAGTACTCGGTGAAGGTCAGCCGCCCCATCAGGTCGCCGACAAGGTCGCGCCCGCGCACCTCGACCCGGTCGGGCATCGCGCGGCTGATGTGCGTGACGGCCATGGCGCCGACGCTATGCAACGCCACGGCCGGCCGTCAACCGAAGCGGCTACCGTGTGCGGGTGCGAACGCACGCGGAAAGGGTCGCCGCGCGCGACGGCTACTTCGGGCCGGAGAGCCTCGTTCGGCGGCTCGGCAACTCGCCGGTGACGCCGCTCCTCGGCGGCGGCGCGGCCGTGCTGCTCCAGGTCGCGCACCCGCTCGTCGCCTCCGGCGTCGTCGACCACTCGGGCTACGACCGCGACCTGTGGCGGCGGCTCGTGCGGACGCTGCGCGCGCTCTATCTCGTGACGTACGGCGACAAGGCCGAGGCCGAGCAGGCGGGGGCTGCGGTGCGAGCGGCCCACGAGCGCGTCGTCGGACGGACGAGGGAGCAGCTCGGCCCGTTCCCGGCGGGGACGCCGTACGCGGCGTCGGACCCGGAGCTGATGCTGTGGGTGCACGCGACGCTCGTCTACAGCTCGCTCGAGGCGTACGAGCGGTTCGCCTCCCCGCTCACGCCGGGTGAGCGGGAGCAGTACCACCGCGAGATGAGCGTCACGGCCGAGCTGTTCGGTACGCCGAGGCACGTGCTGCCCCGCTCCTACGGCGAGTTCTGCGAGTACTTCGACGCGCAGGTCGCCGGCGAGACGATCACCGTCACGGAGCCGGCGCGCGAGGTGGCGGCGGTGATCCTGAGGACGCCGCTGCCCGCGCCGCTGCTCGTGCTCGCGCCGGCGCACCGGCTCGCGACCGCGCGGATCCTGCCGGCGCGGCTCCGCCGCGAGTACGGCCTCCGCTGGTCGGCGCTCCGCGAGCTCGCGCTCCCGCTCGCGGGCCGCAGCGTCCACTACGGCACGCGCCCGGCACTCGTCGCCGCAGCGCGCATCCGCCCGCTCGGACGCGTGCTCGCCGCCTGAGCCGAGACAGGGATAGGATCGGCGGCCCGTGATCCGCGTCTGCATCGCCGGCATCACCGGCTGGACCGGCAGCGCCGTCGCCGAGGCCGTCGACGCCGCGGACGACCTCGAGCTCGTCTCGGGTGTCTCGCGCTCCGACCCGGCGCGGTTCTCCTCGGTCGCGGAGGCGCTCGACGCCGCTCCCGCGGACGTGCTCGTCGACTACACCAACGCCGCGGTCGTGAAGGAGAACGTCCTCGCCGCGCTCGCCCGCGCTGTCGGCGTCGTCGTCGGCTCGAGCGGCCTGTCGGCGGCGGACTACGACGAGATCGACGCGCTCGCGCGCGAGCGGGGCGCCGGGGTGATCGCCGCCGGGAACTTCTCGGTCACGGCCGCGCTCCTCCTCCGCTTCGCCGCCGACGCCGCGCGCCACGTCGCCGCGTGGGAGGTGATCGACTACGCGAGCGCCGGCAAGGAGGACGCGCCGAGCGGCACCTCCCGCGAGCTCGCGGAGCGCCTCGCGGGCGTGCACGCGCCCGAGCTCGCCGTCCCGCTCGACGAGACGCTCGGCGCGCGCGAGGCCCGCGGCGCGACGGTCGCCGGCACGCAGGTCCACTCGCTGCGGCTCCCGAGCTTCACCGTCTCGACGGAGGTCGTCTTCGCGGCGACGGGCGAGCGCCTCTCGATCCGTCACGACGCGGGAGAGAGCGCCGCCCCGTACGTCGCCGGCACGCTGCTCGCGATCCGCGCCGTCCCGGGCCGCGTCGGCCTGACCCGCGGCCTCGATCGGCTGCTGGGCTGAGGACGACCTCAGCCGAGCGTCGCCCGCACCGTCGCGAGCGCCCGGTCGCGCAGCTGCGCGCCCTCGGCCCGGGCCTGCTGCACCGTCCGGGCGTTCCCCGTCCGGTAGTCCTCGTCCTTGATCGAGCCGAGGTTGATCTCGACGTTGAGCGCGGCGCCCTCGAGCGCGCTCGCCGCGAGCAGCGCCGCCACGCCCGCGTCCGACACCGCGTTCGGATTCGCCTGCTCCGTGACCCGCGCCGCCAGCTCGAGGACGCGGAGCGCGTCCCGGCATACGAGCAGGGGCGGCTCGACCGCCGCCTTGTAGCCCGCCTGGATCGCCCGGCTGCGCGCGGCCTTGAGCTCGTCCGTGTCCTTCGGCAGCCGGAACGCCGCCATCACCCGGTCGAACGCCGCGGCGTCCTCGTCCACGAGACCGACGAGCTCGCCGCGCAGGCGCTCTGCCTCGGCCACGATCTCCTCCAGCTCCGCGGCGCGGTCGGCGTAGCTCGGGTTCGCCGCCGTGTTCCGCGCCACCATCGCCACGAGGCTCGCGGCCAGCGCGCCCGCCAGCGCCGACGCCGACCCGCCGCCGGGCGTCGCCGCGCCCGAGGCGAGCGCCTCCGTGAACGCGGTCACGCTCATGTCGCACAGCTCCGTCACGAGACCTCCTCGCCGTCGTCCGGAAGCAGGTGGTACTCGATCACCTTCGCGGCGTCGAACCCGGGGATCTGGAGGTAGAAGCTCGCCACGCCGGCGAGCGCCTCGAGCGGAACGAGGCCGACGAGCTCGCACTCCTTGACCGCGACCCCGTACCGCGACGCCTCGATCCTGACGAGCTCGAGCGCCCGGTGGATAGGCGTGCCCCGGTAGTCGACGAGGTTCATCGAGACCTGGACGAGGCCCGTGCCCGCGACCTCGAGCCCCATCGCCTTCACGTAGCGGAGCCCGCCGCTCCGGTGCCGGACCGCGTTCGCGACCGCCTTCGCCACGTCGAGGTCGTCCGTCCCGAGGTTGACGTTGAAGGCGATGAGCGGCATCCGCGCGCCGACGGCCGTGACGCCGGAGCGCTCGTTGACGGCCTGCGGCCCCGCGTCCACCGCCCAGGCGGGATCCTCCAGCTTGGCGGCCATCCCCTCGTACTCGCCGCGGCGCACGTCGGCGAGATTCCGGCGAGCCTCGCTCGTGGCCGCCTCCTCGTAGAAGAAGACCGGAATCCCGTGCCGCTCGGCGAAGCTCGTGCCGAAGCGGCGCGCGATCTCCACCGCCTCGTCCATCGTCATCCCGCGAATCGGGACGAACGGCACGACGTCGACCGCACCCATGCGCGGATGGCTGCCCGTGTGCCGCCGCATGTCGATCAGCTCGACCGCGCGCGCACACACCGCAGCCGCGCACTCCTCGACGGCGCCGGGCGCGCCGAGGAACGTGCAGTCGGCGCGGTTGTGGTCCGCGTCCATCGACAGGTCGAGCACCTTCACCGGGTAGCGATCGAGGACGAGCCGCAGCTCGTCGAGGAACCGGGGATCTCGTCCTTCGCTGAAGTTGGGAACGCACTGCAGGATCTGCATGGGAACGTTCCTCATACCACAGCCGCGCGTCGCGGGGATCGCTACGCGCCGATCGGGGCCGCGGCACGCTCGCGGCGGACGAGGATCGCGGCCAGGAGGGCGCCGGCGAGCGAGATCGCCGCTCCGGCCCGAAGCGCATTCTCGAAGCCGTCGACGAACTGGGCCGCGAAGCGCGGATCGGTCCGGGGCACGGTCTCGGCTGCGGCGACGATCGCGCCCATGAGGGCGATGCCGAGCGCGCCGCCGACCTGCCGCGCCGTCGTCACGACACCGGAGGCGACGCCGCTCTCGTCGACCGGGACGCTGCCGAGCGCGGCGGTCGTCATCGGGCCCATCGCCATGCCGGTGCCGACGCCGCCGACGAGCATCCCCGGAAGCATGTCCAGGAAGGTCGCGTGCAGCCCGAGGGTCGAGAAGCTCCACAGGGCGACCGCCAGGAGCGTCATCCCGACCGTGATCGGCCAGCGCGGCCCGACGAGATCGGTCACCTTGCCGGCGAGCGGCGCCGCGACGACGACGAGCCCGGTCATCGGCAGGAAGATCACGCCCGTGTGCACCGGCGAGTAGCCGAGGATGTTCTGCATGTACAAGGAGACGAAGAAGAAGATCCCGAACATCGCGAGCGAGACGAGGAGCGCGGCGACATTCGCCCCGCTGAACGTGCGCTTCCGAAAGAGCCTCAGGTCGAGCATCGGATGCCGGCTCACGAGCTCGATCACGACGAAGCCCGTCAGCAGGACCGCGGCGATCACGAGCAGGACGACGATCCTCGCGGAGCTCCAGCCGTAGCGGTTCCCCTCGATCAGCGCGTAGATGAGGGCGAGCAATCCCGCAGCCGAGCTGGCGAGGCCCGGCAGGTCGAGGCGCTGGTCCGCCTCGCCGGATCGCGACTCGACGATGAACACGAGCGAAGCGGCGAGCGCCACGGCGCCCACCGGCACGTTGACGAAGAAGACCCAGCTCCAGCCCAGGTGCTCGGTGAGGATCCCGCCGAGCAACGGCCCGATCGCGAGCGCGCTGCCCGCGACACCCGCCCAGATCCCGATCGCGGTGCCGCGCTCCTCCGGAGCAAAGGCGGCGCTGATGATCGAGAGCGTCGCGGGCATCATCAGCGCCGCACCCGCTCCCTGGACGCTCCGAGCGGCGATCAGCACGCCCGCGCTCGACGCGAGTCCGCACGCGAGCGACGAGAGCGTGAACAGGACGAGGCCGACGTCGAACAGGAGCCGGCGTCCGTACAGGTCCGCCAGCCGTCCGCCGGTGAGCATGAAGACGGCGAACGACAGCGTATAGCCGTTCACGACCCACTCGAGCTCAGACACCCCGATCCCGAGCCCGCGACCGATCGACGGCAACGCGACGTTCACGATCGTGTTGTCGAGCATGATCATGAAGAGCGCGAACGCCACGGCCCCCAACGTCCACCACTTGCGATTCCGCTCGTCGATCGCGAGCAGCCTGCTCCGCGCCGATAGGTGAGAGTGCGTCTCGGTGACGCCGGGCATCCGCCCTCCTCGGAGATGTCTCGACGCACGGAACCTCGCCGCCGCAGGAGCGAGCTCCATCCGCAGCGTTACGGAGGAGGCCGTCGGAAACTACGCACCCCGAGCCGGAGACCGTCGTCCCGTGGGATGTCGCGGATCGGGCCCGCTAGCTCTTGATCTGCGCGATCGCCTTCTCGGCGACGACGAGCGCGCTCCTGGGGATGGGCGCGAACAGGAGCGGCGGCCCGTACGTCTGGCCCTTGGTCACCGCCCAGAAGATGAACTGACGCAGGTCGGACGCCTTCGGCGTCTTCACCGGCACGATCACGTACGTGTACGTCGAGATCGGGTACGCGAGCTTGAACGCCGCCGGCGGGTTGACGATCGAGAAGACGTTGTCCGTGGTCGGGTGGAAGTCGCTGGAGGCAGCGGCGAGGATGCCCTTCAGCCCGGGGGCCGTGAACGCGCCCGAGCGATTCCTCATCGCGAAGTACTTCAGGTGGTTGGCGAGCGAGTAGGCGGCGTCGACGTAGCCGACGGCGCCCTCGGTCGAGGTGATGATCGAGACCATGCCGCCGCTGCCGCGGCCGGGGACGCCGACGGGCCACGTGACGTTGACGCCCGTCCCGTACTTCTGGTTCCACTCGGGACTGACCGACGAGAGGTAGTCGGTGAAGTTGTACGTCGTCCCGGAGTCGTCGGAGCGGTGGGCGACCGTGATCGCCGTGCCGGGGAGGGCGACCCCGGGATTCAGCTTCTGGATCGCGGGGTCGTTCCAGCGCGTGATCTGCCCCTGGTAGATCTTCGCGAGCGTCGGCCCGTCCATGTGCAGCAGGTTCTTGACGCCCGGCAGGTTGTACGGAACGGACGTGGCCGAGAGCGCCCACGGAATCTGCACGCAGCCGTTGCAGGCGGCGAACTGGGCCGGCGAGAGCGGCGCGTCGCTCGCCCCGAAGTCGACGCTGCGGCCGGTGATCGCGCTGATTCCGGCGCCGGAGCCGATGGGGTTGTACCGCACGTCCGTCCCGAAGGCGGCGGCGACCGCGGGGGTCCACTGCGCGACCAGAGGCGCCACGAAGGTCGAGCCGGCGCCCGAGAGCGTCGCGCCCGTCGTCCGCCCGGACGACGCGACGGCACCGCCCGACGCGAGCACGGCCAGCGCCGCCGCGACCGCGACGACGCCGAGGATGCGAACAAGGCCGGCCGGGTTGTGCACGGGACGTCATCTTCGCTCTCCGGCGGTCCAGATCGGATGACGTTGAGGTGACGATTCCGTAACAAACGGGCCACGTCCCGGGGTCAGACCCCGGGACGTGGCTGCTCGGGCCACCCTGATCGCCGACTCGAGCGCGGCTGAAGGCGAGCCCGTTGTCTCACCTCACCGCCCTTTTCACGAGCGCGCCGATCCGTGCCTCGTCGGCGGCGGTCCTGGGGCTCACGAGCCCAGCTCCTGGATGCGGATCAGGTTGCCCGCAGGATCGCGGAAGGCGCAGTCGCGGATCCCGTACGGCTGGTCGGTCGGCTCCTGCACGACCTCGGCGTCGCCGGCCTGCAGCCGCTCGAACGTGGCGTCGAGGTCGGTGGTCGCCAGGTTGACGCTGGCGAAGGTTCCCTTGGCCATCATCTCGGCGATGGTGCGGCGCTCGTCGTCGGTGATGCCGGGGGTGGCTTCCGGCGGGTAGAGGACGATGGACGTGTCGGGCTGGCCGGGAGGGCCGACGGTGATCCAGTGCATGCCGGCGTACTCGACGTCGTTGCGCACCTCGAAGCCGAGCGTGTCGCGATAGAAGGCCAGCGAGGCCTCCGGGTCGTCGTGCGGGAGGAAGCTGGCGTGAATGCTGATGTTCATGGCGGTCACGCTAGCCGCGGCTCCGTGACCCGCGCTTCTCGATTCCTGACCGGTCTCGTCACCTGCTTTGCCACGCACGGCGGCATCCCCGCCGTCGCGCGCGCTGCGCGGCGCCGGTAGACGCTGGGCGGCACGCCGACGAGCTCGGTGAAGCGACTGCTGAAGGTGCCGAGCGACGAGCAGCCGACGGCGAAGCAGACCTCGGTGACGCTCAGGTCGCCCCGGCGCAGCAGCGCCATCGCCCGCTCGATGCGCCGCGTCATCAGGTAGCTGTACGGCGACTCGCCGTAGGCGAGCCGGAACCGGCGGCTGAGGTGCCCGGCCGACATGTGCGCGCCGCGCGCGAGCACGTCGACGTCGAGCGGCTGCGCGTACTCCCGGTCGATCCGATCGCGGACGCGGCGCAGCCGAGCGAGCTCGCGCAGGTGCGGGTTCGGCTCGGGAGCGCCGGCCACACCCGGATCGTGCCACGTCGCGTGGCCGAAGTGGCCGTCAGGTGCCGCGAGCCCGCACGACCGCCGCCCGGGCCTGTCGCACCGCGGCGGTCTCCGCGCCCCCGTCGTGTGCGATCTGCTGCGCAAGCCGCGTCTCGGCGTCCAGCACCCGCTCGGTCCTGCGCGAGCTCGGCTGCGTCCGGACGTACCTCCGACGCGTCGAGCGAGTCCCCGCGAGCGCGTCCAGCTCGGCCGGCGTGACGACGCCCTGCGCGACCTCGGGGGCCATGAGCTCGCGCATCCAGCCGCGCTCGATCGACACGCTGGTGTCGTAGACCCAGACGAAGACGGTGATGAGCACGCCCGCGACGAGCGTCGGCACGATCAAGGAGAAGTCGCTGTTGCCGGCGATCGCGGCGCTGCCGTCCCACAGGCCGTGCATCAGCATCGCGGTCAGCATCAGCCCGGCGCCGAGGCCCTTGCGCGCCGGCACGTCGGGCCTGCCGATGAACCAGATCAGGCCGGCGCCGAAGACGGCGGTGAACATCCAGTGCGACGGGATCGACACGAGCGTCCGCACCGCGATCGTCGACCAGGTCGCGCCGACGTCGCCGAACGCGTTCGCCGCGCCGATCCAGGCGTAGCTGATGTCCTCGCTGATCTGGAAGCCGAGTCCGACGAAGGCGCCGAGGATGAGCCCGTCGAATGGGCTGCGGATCAACTTCGGCGCGAGCACGAGCAGCAGGAGGACGCCGGCGCCTTTCGCGAGCTCCTCGTCGATCGGCGCGGCGAGCGCGGCGCCCCAGTCGAAGGCGAAGCTCGCCCCGAACGTCTTCGCGTACAGGCTCATCACGGCGTCGTTGCCGAGAAGGGCAAAGGCGCCCGTCGCCCCGGCGAAGCCCCAGACGAAGCCGGCGGCGGCCAGTTTGGGCGGGACGCTCGTGTAGCGGTCCTCGTAATGGATGAACCAGAGATACGCGAGCGCGACCAGGCCGAAGGCGACGATGCCGCTGATCAGCGCACCGCTGTAGGCCGCCGCCGCGATCGAGACCTGCCCCCACAGGACATAGACGCCCGCGCCGACCAGCAGGCAGTAGACCCAGAAGGCCAGGTTGTGCGGCTGCACGAAGCGGAACGTCTCGCCCCACCCGGACTGCTCGATCGCGCGCCTGCGGTCCGCCGCGAGCGTGCTCACGCTGCCGTCCGGATGCTGCGGATCATCCTGACGATGTCGTCGCGCCGGCGCGAGATCGCGCCGCTCGGGCCGGAGACGACGATCTCCACACCCTCGCGGATCACCTGCCCCTGCGAGCCGGCCGGCGGTTCCCGTGACCTGAACACGAACGCGACGACCGATCCCTGCCTCGCGAGGCCGACGAAGTCCTCCCCAACGCCGCTGATCCCCTGGCGGGTGGTGACCGCGTAGCGGTTGCTCAACGCGGCCGCGCGCCCCCGTGCGCGGCTGAGGTCGGCGTTGATCCGGTTGATCCGCGTCAGCAACGCCGACGGGGCTCCGGCGAACGGGGCCGCCTGCACGAAGAAGTCGACGCTGCCGTCGACGAGCTCCGTCTGCGCGGTGTCGCCGACGGACGACCGCGTGCGACCGACGAGAGCGCCGCTGGCGAGGTCCCAGCCGGGAGTCGGCGCGAGCGTGATCCCGCCGGCGAGCTCGGCGACGTCCCCCTTGCGAACCGCGTCGCGGTAGGGCGTTCTCGCATCGATCGCGGGGAGGACGACGCTCATCACGAGGGCGAGCGCGAGCACGAGCAACGCCGGCGCGATCGTCTTCCGGTCGATACCCAGGAAGCGCCGCTCGTCCGCCGTCGGGGTCGTGCCCGCGGTCATGGAGTCAGCGGGGGTTCGCGCCGGCGCGGGCCGGTGCGCCGATCGAGATCGCGGCGGGAGGTCGTGCTTCGCCGGCGGGTGCACCGACCGCAACATCGACCTGCGTCCGCCGCGCCGGCGCCCCGAGCCGATAGAAGAGGAGGCCGAGCAGGAGGAACACGGCGAGCGGGATCAGCTGGCTCGTCTCGTACGCCCAGCGTTGCCCCGCGAAGCCCGAGGGGAGCGCTGCGTCGGGATGCGCCTGTCCGAACCCGGGCCAGAGCAGCACCGCGGTCGCCAGCGCGGCCCAGAGGAAGGTCGAGGCACTCGCGAGTGCGGCACCGGCGTTCCCCCACGGTATCCGGTACGGGCGGTGCACGTCGGGGAGCTTACGCCGCAGGAGGAACAGGGCAGGGAAGATCGCCAGGTACGAGATCGTCGTCGTCGAGATCGCGAGGCCGAGCGTCGCGCTGAAGTACTTCGCCGTGCTTCCGTGGGTGAAGAGGAACGCGAGGATCATGACGATGCTCGCGACGATCCCCGAGAGGACGTTGATGGGCGTCGGTGTGCCGTAGCGCTCCGAGAACCGGCCGAGGATGCGTGGTCCCGCGCCGTCGTAGCACGCGACCGCCTGCGCGCGGTTCGCGCCCATCATCCAGGTCGCGCCGCTCGACATGAGCGCGACGATGAACAGCGCCGCGGCGACGTGGCCGAGGACGCTGCCGGCGCCTCCGAGGGCGACCTGCCCCGAAGGAGCGACGTGTCCTCCGTACACCGTGAAGACCGTCTTCATGGCGTCGACGAAGCCGCCGAAGCTCGTCACCTGGTTCAGCGGGAGCACGAGCAGGATCATCAACACCGGGACGCCGTAGAGGATCACGGTGAACGCCGCCGAGCGGACAACCGCGAACGGAACGTCCTTCTGCGGGTTCTTCATCTCTCCGCCCGCCGCGCTCGGCAGCTCGAAGCCGACGTAGTTGAAGAAGAGCAGCGGGACGAGCGCGATGAAGGCGGCGTAGGTCGGCGCGAACCTGCCCGCGCCGACGCCGTGGATGCCGTGCTCGATCGCGTAGACGGCGACGCTCAGCGTGAAGAAGCCGAGCACGAGGACGCGCGCCCACGCCCCGGCGGTCGCGAGCCACTTGCCGATCCCGGCAGAGAGGATCACCGACCCGATGGCCATCCAGATGAACAGGAGGCCGAAGAGGTACTCCCAGCCGCCGAGGTTGAAGAAGAACTGCTCGAAGGTCGCGACGGCGACGATGCACAGGGACCCACCGAGCCAGATGGGATTCGAGATCCAGTAGAAGATCGCGTTCACCCCGCCGACGAAGCGCCCGAGCGCGAGCTTCGTCCAGACGTACGGCCCGCCCTCGGCGGGGAACGCGGACCCGAGCTCCGACGTCAGCAGCGCGTACGGGACGAAGAACACCGGGACGAGGAAGATCAGCCAGGTGAATCCCTGCGCGCCGTTGCTCGCGACCGAGCCGATCGTGTCCAGGCCGACGAGCGTGCAGAGGAGGAAGAACACCATGTCCAGGCGGCCGAAGTGCTTCTGCAGCTTCGCCGTCTCGTCGAGCGCCGCAGCGGTCGAGCGGTGATGATGGCTCGCCATGTCCCGAGGATCGCCCCGCCGAGCCGCAGGCGCATCGGCGAGTGTCAGGACACGCTGCGGCCGTTCACGGAACTTCCGCTCGGCTCGCGGCGGCGTCTCCATGCGTCGCTCGTTCAGTACGCCGTCGTCGGGCGACGGCCGTCTTCGCCGAGGTGCACCCGGACGTGGGCCGTCGCGGACAACGGGAGCTCGCCGCCGTGCCTGCCGAGCCACCGCCTGTCGACCTTCCAGCTCCCGTCGAGCTCGAGTCCGCCGGGGACCCGCCGCACCTTCGCGTCGAACTCGACCGGGACCACCTTGCCGGCCGCCTCGAGCTTCCCCTCGACGTGGAGCTTCCCGTCGCCCGCAGCCCGGACGCGAGTCGAGTCGAACCGCACCTGCGGGTGCTCGGCCAGGCCGAGGCCGTCGATCGAGCGCAGCTGCTCGTCACGCGCGGGGTCGCCGGTGTCGAGGCTCCCGGTGTCGACCGTCAGCTCGATCTGCGTCCCGCTCGCACCGACCTCGTAGAAGCCGCCGACGCGATCGAAGCGGCCGCGAACGACCGTGATGTTCCAGAGGGTCTTGACGTCGAAGGTGACGCCGTCGACGGACCAGCGTCTCAGCGCCGGGGCTTGCTGGGTTTCGGTGTCCGTGAGCATTCGCGTCTCCTCTCGTTCGACGAGCCAGGTCACTGTCTGCACGCGCACCGGCCGCCGGTGCGCAGCCTTCCGCACGCGGGGCACCGTCCGGGCTGGCGGACGCGCAGTCGGCGCTTCGCGGTGCCCGCCCGGACCATCAGCCAGCCGGCGCACATCGTCGACGTGGCCGTGAGGGACTGCGCGAGCGTCAGGTGCACGTCAGACCGCCTCTCGCGCGTAGGCGAACGGATTCCGGGCGGGTCTGCTCATGCGGGTCCGATCAGGCCGTTCGCGAGCGCGAACAGGACGAGCTCGGCGCGCGTCTCGAGCCGCAGCTTGCGCATGATGTGCGCGCGGTGCGTATCGACCGTCCGCACCGAGATGAACAGCTGCCTGCCGATCTCCTGGTTCGTGTAGCCCAGCGCGAGCAGATGGAGCACGTCGCGCTCGCGATCGGAGAGCGGCTCGAGCGCCGGCATCCCGTCGGCGACCACGAGCTTCGTGCCCAGATCGGGGTCGAGATAGCCCTCCCCCGCGGCGACTCGGCGGATCGCGCACACCAACTCCTGAACGGACGCGCGCTTCGGCAGGTAGCCCGACGCGCCCGCTCCCAGCGCCTGGCGCACCGAGCTCGGCGCCGCCTGCGACGAGAGCACGAGCACCCGCGACCCCGGCGAGACCCGCTTGATCTCCGGAATCGCCTCGTAGCCGCTCTTGCGCGGCATCAACAGATCGAGCAACACCAGATCCGGCTGCAACGCCCGCGCCTTCACCACCGCCTGCTCGGCCGTACCGGCCTCCCCCACCGGCTGGATGTCCGGCTCGCTCTCGAGACGGCTGCGAAGCCCGGCGCGGACCAGCTCGTGGTCGTCGACGAGCAAGACGCTGATCACGACACACCTCCCGCGACGAGAAGCCGCGCGCGCGTCCCGCCGCCTCGCCGCGGCTCCAACTCGAGCCTCCCGCCGAACCGCTCCACGAGCCGGCGGCAGAGGCCGAGACCGACCCCGCTTCCTGACGCGTACTCGTCCCCACCGAGTCCGACGCCGTCGTCGTCGACCGTCAGCGTCCACGAGCCGCCGGTGCAGGCGGTGCCGACCCCGATCCAGCGGGCGCCCGCGGCACACGCGTTCCTGACGAGGTTGCTCAGGACGATCGAGAGCGCCCCGGGCGGCAACGGTGACTCGTCTTCCGCCGAGCACTCCACGGCCGCGGCGACCGGACCGAGCTCGTGCAGCACCGCCCCCAGACACTCGGCCACCGGCGTCTCCGCGCCCTCTGCTCCCGCCCGCGCCACCGCGAGAATCGACTCGACGAGCTCGAGGGCGCGGCCGGCCGCCGCGGCCGGGTCGCCACCGTGGAGGACCTCGAGCAGCGGCGCCTTCAGCTCGTGCGCCACCAACGCCGCGAAGTCCTCCAGCGCCTCGTTCCGGCGCGCGAGCTCGACCACCTTTCCGAGGAGCCGCTCCTCCGCCCGCCGCCGACGCACGATCGGCGCGAGCGCGCACGCCGCCGCGCCGACCGGCACGGCCGGCGCGCCGTGCACGACGACGGCTCCTGCCCTCCCGAGCGAGTACGTGACCCGCGGACCGCCGCCCCGCCCCGCCGCCGCCTCCAGACGCAGCGGCGAGTCGTCGTCAGCCGAGATCCACCACTCGACCCGTGCGGCGTCCGACTCGCGCCACAACAGCTCCACGGCGGCGGCGATCCCCTCCGACCACTCATCCGCAGCGGCCAGTGCCGCAACCGCCCGATCCGCCAGCGACCGCCGGGCCGCCGCTGCTCGAGACGAGGAGCATTGCCGAGGCTTCGCGAGGCGATCGTGTCTCCTGTGTTGGGCCTGACCGGTCGTCCGGGTTGCAGCGCGCATCTGGAAGCTCCTCCACTGAATCGACCTCCGGAGATTCCCACCGGGGCCGAGCAGCGTCATCGCGGGCAGCCCCAAAGGGCGATCGCGGGCAGCGGCAAGAAGCCGTTCCTGCCAGCAGGAATGACGGACCGGCGATCCGGCCTGACGCAGAAGAACGCAACGGTTCGTGCTCTCCGCCGATGTCGGCGGCGCTCACTCCCGCCCATCATCACCAGCGGGAGCCGGGCGACCGTCCGGCCAGGACGAAAGGAGCTCCATGAGCGACTATGCAACCCTCTACTCGGCCGTCTACAGCAGCAAGGACGAGGCGCTGGCCGACCTCGACGCGTTCCAGCAGCTGCACGACGACGAGGTGATCGGCAAGTACGACGCGGCTGTGGTCGACAAGGAGAACGGCAAGCCCCACATCGTCAAGCGGGTCGACCGGCCGCGCATCAACGTCATCCCGGAGCTGGTCGGCGGCGGCGAGCTCAAGCGGAGCGAGCTGAACCAGGTGGCCGACGAGCTCGCACCGGGGGAAGCGGCGCTCGTCGTCGTCGGCGAGCCGACGATCGAGAAGGCGTTCCAGAAGGCCGTCAAGGACGCCGACAAGACCGCCAAGCAGGAGTTCGACCAGAGCGCCGACGACCTCGCCGACGCACTGCTCCAGGCGTCGAAGAGCTAACGGGCCGGACCTCTCACCGGCGTCCGTCCCCCCTTCCCTCGCGATCACCCCCTCGGCCGAGGGGGTGATCGCACTGCGGCTGGACCTCTATTCTCCGCGGCGTGGTGGACGTGCTCGACCGCAGCGCAGACAACGGCGACGGGCCGCCGGCGCTGCCCGCAGACCGGATCGGCCCGTGACCTCGTTCGCCCTCCGAGCGCCGCCGGACCGGCTGCGCAGGCGCCCGCTTCGCCGGCTCGGGCGGCGCCGCCTACCGCAGGCGGAGGGCCTGCTCTCGGTGGCCGGTTTGATCGGAGCACCGGTCCGCGACCGCTCGGGCCGGCACGTCGGGCACGTCGTCGACCTCTTGATCCGTCCCGACGATGGAGAGCGGTACCCGGCGGTGACCGGTGCCGTCGTGCACACCCTGCACGGGCGGACCGTTGTGGCGCTCGAGGCGATCGCGGAGCTCCTTCCCGACCGGCTCCTGCTCAGGGAAACGCTCGAGCGCGAGCCGGTGCACGAGCGCGCCGATCTCGTCGCGCTGGCCCGCGACGTGCTCGACCGCCAGATCGTCGACGTCGACGGAGGGGACGTCCGCCGCGTCTCGGACCTCGTGCTCGCCCGCCGGCCCGACGGGCTGAGGCTCGTGGGGGTCGACGTCAGCATCCGCACCATGCTCCGCCGGCTCGGCCCGCGCTCGCTCCCACGCAAGCTCGCGCCGGACCGGATCTACGACTGGTCGTCGATCGCCGCGTTCTCGGCGCGCGGCGAAGCAGAGGGCTCCTCGGTCCTCCATCTCACCCAGGCGGTCGCCGAGCTGAAGAATCGCGGCCCCGCGGACGTCCAGACGCTCCTCGACGACCTCCCACCCCACGAGCGCACCCGGCTCGAGGGTGCGACGACGGCACCGTGAGCGGGATCACCGCGCCGGGAGACCGGACGCGCAGGCGCCTGAAGCGAGTCCTCGCGGTGCTCGCCGTCGCGGGACCGGGGTTGATCGCGGCCAACGCCGGCAACGACGCGGGCGGCATCCTCACCTACGCGAGCGCGGGCGCCCAGTTCGCCTACCGGACGCTCTTCCTGATGGTGCTCGTGACCGTCGCGCTCATCGTCGTCCAGGAGATGTGCGCGCGCCTCGGCGCCTATACCCACAAGGGACTGGGCGGACTGATCCGCGAGCAGTTTCCGCTCCGTGCCTCCGTCGGCGCGATGCTCCTCCTCTTCGTCGCGAACGCCGGTCTGACGGTCAGCGAGTTCGCCGGCATCGGCGCCGCGATGGAGCTGCTCGGCGTCTCGCGCTACATCGCGGTACCCGTCGCGCTCGTGCTGCTCTGGGCCGTCACGATCTTCGGCAACTACACGAGGGCCGAACGCGTCGCGATGGCACTCTCGCTCGCCTTCGTCGCCTATCCGATCGCGGCCATCATGGCGCACCCCGACTGGCGCACCGTCGCCGCCGATCTCGTCGCGCCTCACTTCGTCCGCTCGGCGGCCTTCCTCGTGCTCGCGGTCGCCCTGATCGGCACGACGATCACGCCGTACATGCAGTTCTACGCCGCTTCCGCAGTCGTCGACAAGGGCATCGGCCCGAAGGAGTACCCGGCGGAACGCGTCGATGCCGTCAACGGCGCGATCGTCTCGGACGTCGTCAGCATCTTCATCATCATCGCGACCGCCGCAGCGATCGGCGGCACCGGGCCGCTCCAGTCCGCCCACCAGGCCGCCCTCGCGCTGGAGCCCGCCGTCGGCTCCGCCGCGCCGACGCTCTTCGGTGTCGGGCTGCTCGGGGCGTCGCTCCTCGCCGCGGCGGTCGTGCCGCTCTCGAGCTCCTACGCGATCGCGGAAGGGCTCGGCGTCGAGCGCTCCGTCTCCGACAGCTTCCGCCGGGCGCCGTTCTTCTTCGGCCTCTTCACCCTGCAGCTCGTGGTCGGCGCCGCCGTCGCGCTTGCGCCCGGGAACCTCGTCTCACTCGCCGTCAACATGCAGGTCCTGAACGGGCTGATCACCCCCGTCCTGCTCGTCTTCATCCTCGTGCTCGCCAACCGCCGCAGCGTCCTCGGCGACGCCGCCAACCGTCCGCTCTTCCGGGCCGTCGCCACCCTCTGCGTCGCCGGCGTCGGTGCGCTCGCGCTCGCCGTCGTCGTGCTCACCGCGCTCGGAAAGGCCTGACGGGGCGCCGAGACGAGGACGCAAGAAGGACGTCGGAGCGCACGGCAAGGACTCGAGGAGACGCGGGTCGTGCGGGGAAGGATGTCCTCCCCCGCACGATGGCATCGCGTCAGCTCTGAGGCTGCGCCTTCGGGGGTCCGAAGGACTTCTTCAGGTAGTGCTCGATCAGCCGCTGGCCGCCGACCGCGACCACGATCTCGCTGATACCGGTGACGAGCGCGAAGGCCGCGATCAACGCAAGGGTGACCAGCACGCCCGTGCCGGGCTTCGCGAAGATCACGATCCCGAACAGGATCGACACGAGACCGCTGATGATCATCAGCACCGTGTCACCACCATCGATCGGAAGCCGGAAGGCCCCGACCACCGCCAGGACGCCGAGCGCGATCGCATACGCGCCGATGACGTAGAGAAGCGCGAGCGCGGAGATGCTGGGCCAGACAAGGACCATCACGCCCACGGCGATGCCGAGGAGGCCGGAGAAGATCAGCCAGCCTCGCTCGCGCTTCGCCTCCGCGCTGAACGCCATCACCAGTCCGACGACGCCGGTGGCGAGGGCATAGACACCGAACACGATCGTGAGTGCGTACACGCTGATGCCGGGCCAGAGCAGGATCATCACGCCGATCGCGACGGCGAGCAGGCCGTTCAGCCCGATCGCCCACCGCCACTTCGTGACCTGCGTCTTCGCCGTCTTCTCCGCCTGGTCGAACATGGGCTCCATCGTGGTACCTCCCGCTTGGGCTTTGTCGACCGGACTGTCCTCGCGTCGGGGCCCCGGGGGCATCGGCGACACCGCCGATTCCGTGCGGGAAGTTCGCATCGCCGGGCGGCGGACCTGGAAGAGGCGGTGGGCGATGACGCCGACCGGCTGAGCCTCGCGAACTTCGCGGTGTGGCTCCTCGTGCGGGGCCGGCGCGGGCGTTCCCGCAGAGGCATCCCGGAGTGAACGCGTCCCCCGCTCCCCGCTCCGTTTCCTGCTAGCTGCAATGCGGCGATCGACGGCCTGTGCGACGCTGAGTGATGGATGAAACTCCGCTGCCTGATCGTCGATGACAACGCCTCCTTCCTCGAGGGGGCCGCCGCCCTCCTGCGGCGTGAGGGGCTCGAGGTCGCGGGCCTCGCCTCGGACTCGGACGAGGCGCTCGAGCGTGCGCGGGAGCTGCAGCCGGACGTCGCGCTGGTGGACATCGTGCTCGGGTCGGAGAGCGGCTTCGACGTCGCGCGCCGACTCGTCGAGGCGGACGGGGACCGGCTGAGCGTGATCCTGATCTCGACGCATGCCGAGAGCGACTTCGCCGACTTGATCGAAGAGGCACCCGTCGCAGGGTTCGTCCCGAAGTCCGAGCTGTCCGCGAACGCGATCCGCCGGCTCGTGGAGAGCAGCTAGCGCGACTCGAGGAACGCGATCACGGCGAGCACGCGCCGGTGATCCTCCTCGGTCTCGGGTAGCTGCAGCTTGCCGAGAATGCTGTGCACGTGCTTCTCCACCGTGCCTTCGGTGACCCAGAGGCGATGGGCGATCCCGGCGTTGGAGCGCCCTTCCGCCATCAACTCGAGCACCTCCCGCTCGCGAGGGCTGAGTTCCGCGAGCGGATCGTGGGCGCGGCGCGCGGCGATGAGCTCCTGCACGAGCGCGGGGTCGACGGCGGACCCGCCCTTGACGATGCGCTCGAGCGTGTCGAGGAACTCGTCCACGTCCGTGACGCGGCTCTTCAGGAGGTAGCCGCTGCGCTCGCCGCTCGCGAGCAGGTCCATTGCGTGCTCGAACTCGACGTGCGCCGACAGCACGAGGATCGCCGTCTCCGGGTTCCGCTCGCGGATCGCGCGGGCGGCATCGAGGCCCTCGGTCTTGTACGTCGGGGGCATCCTGATGTCGACGATCACGAGATCCGGTTGCTGCTCGCCGACGAGCCCGATCAGCTCAGCGGCGTCGCCGGCCTGGCCGACGACCGCGAAGCCGGCGCGGTCGAGCAGGCTCGCGATCCCCTCCCGCAACAGAATGTCGTCGTCGGCGATGACGACGCGCCCGCGGGCCGGGTGTCCGTCTGCTCCTGGTTCCGCTTCCACTCCGGTCATTATCCACTGCGGTCAGACGACCGCGTCCCTCACGTCTCAGGCGGGGGCCCCGCCGTCGTCTCGCGCACGATGAGTCGCGTGAACGGCTCGAGATGCAGGGTGTCGACGTGCTCCTTCCGCATCAGCCGCACGAGGAGGTCGACGGCCGTCACGCCGATCTCGGCGAGCGGCTGGCGTACGGTCGTGAGCGCAGGATGGACGACCGTCGCGTACGCGCTGTCGTCGAAGCCGACGATGGACAGCTCGTCCGGGATCCCGATGCCGCGCGCCCGCGCCGCCCGCATCGCGCCTACCGCGATCATGTCGCTGAAGGCGAAGATCGCGGTCGGCGGCGGGTCGAGCTCGAGCAGCACCGCCGCCGCCTGCGTTCCCGGTTCGAAGTCGAAGTCCGCCTCGAGCTCGAGCGCCGCGTCGAACGGGATGCCTGCGGCCGCAAGCGCGCCGCGGTAGGCGCGCCGGCGCTCCTCGCTCGCCACCCAGCCCGGAGGGCCCGTGATCGCCGCGATCCGGCGGTGCCCGAGCTCCAGCAGGTGCTGCATCGCCTGCTCGGCACCGGACGCGTGAGCCGCGGAGACCGACGGGATCCGGGGGTCGAGCGGCGCGAGCGGATCGACGACCACGAGCGGGTAGCCGTCGGAGAGGGCGGACAGGAGCTCCTCGCTCGACTGCTCCGGCAGGATGAGCACGGCGCCGTCGGTGGCCTCGCGGAGCTCGTCGAGCAGCGCAACCTCTCGCGCATGCTCGTGCCGCGTCGGCCAGAGCTGGAGTCGCAGCCGGTGCTCGTAGGCCGCGTCCGCGACCCCGTGGAGGATGCGCGCGAAGTACTCGTCGTAGACGACGGGGACGAGGACCCCGAAACAGCCTGTGGCCTGCGAACCCATCACTCCGCCGCGACGGGGAGCTCGACGGAGATGGTCGTCCCGCCGCCGCGCGGGCTGACGACGCTGAGAGACCCGGCCAGCGCCTCCACCCGGTCGCGCAGGCCCGTCAGCCCGGACCCCGCCCCGGTCTCGGCTCCGCCCACGCCGTCGTCCGTCACACTCGCCCGAACCGCGTCCGGGCCGCCGACGACCGTCACCGAGACCGAGGTCGCCTCGGAATGCTTGATGGCGTTGGCGAGCGCCTCGGAGACGACGTAGTACACGGCGGTCTCGACGGACGCCGGCGGCCGTTCGGGGACGTCGACGCTCACGTCCACCGGAATGGGCGACCTGCGGGCGAGTGCCCGCAGCGACGGACGGAGCCCGCCCACCGCCAGCTGCGCCGGGTGGACGCCCCTCGAGAGCTCCTGCACCTCCTCGATCACCGCCTTGAGCTCACGCTCAACCTCCTCGAGCCCTTCCCGTGTGGCCTGCTCTTCGTTCGGCACGTCGGCGCGGAGCCGTTGCAGATGGAGCGCCAACGCGACGAGCCGCTGCTGCGTGCCGTCGTGCAGATCGCGCTCGATCCGCCGCCGCGCCTCGTCTCCCGCCTCGACGATCCGGGCGCGAGAGGCGATCAGCTCCGCCTGCGCCTGCGCGCGCGAGATCGCGGTGCCGACGAGCTCGGTGAACGACGCCAGCCTCGACTCGATCTCCTGACTCGACACCGAGGCCGAGAGCATCCGGCTCGTGTACCAGCCCGTGAAGAGCGGCAGCACCTCGCGTCCGTGCCGGAGCCCGACCACGACCATCCCCCACACGTCTCCGTCCACGACGATCGGCGCGGCGATCGCCGAGGCGAGCCCCGCCGCACGCACCGCCTCGGCGACGACCCCGCGCCGGTCGGCGAAGTCGTCGACTCGGACCGGCGCTCGAGCCGCTCGTACGGCGGCCGCGAGGCCCGATTCCTCCACGGGCCAGCGGCTGCCGACTTCGAACCCGAAGTCGTTGTGCGCGGCCACGACTTCGAACGAGTCGTCCGGGGTGTAGCGGGCGATGGCGACGGTCGAGCCGTCCAGGATGCGGGCGGCCTCGTCGGCGACGGCGGCGAGCAGCTCCGCCGGGGTGGCCCCTTCCGCCGCGAGCGTCGCGACTCGCCGAAGCGACGCCTCCGAATCGGCGAGCCGTCGCAGCCGGTGCCGTGAGTGGGCATTGTCGACGGCGACCGCAGCCAGCTCTGCAAAGTCGCGGAGGCGCGTCTCGGTGGCGGTAGCGAGCGGCTCGGCGCGCTTGCTCCCGACCCACATCAGTCCCCACACCGCGCCGTCCACGACGATCGGGGCAGCGACCAGCGACCGGATCGCCGAGTCCCGCATGGCGGCTCCCGCCCGCCCACTCAGGACGGAGACGTCGTCGACGCGCACCGGCCGCCCGGAGGCGACGACAGACGCATGCAGTCCCGGCTCGTCGACCGACCAGCGGCTGCCGATGGGGAACGCCGGTGCGTCGAGTGCGGCGATGACGGTGGTGGACCGGTCGGCGTCGATACGCTCGACGGAGATCGCGTCGACGTCGATCGCCTGCACGACCGCGCGCGCGACGGCGGCGAAGAGGTCGCTCGGCGACGAGCCCTCGGCGACAAGGGTGGCGACGTGCCTCATGGCGGCCTGTTCCCCCGCCAGCCGCCGCAGCGTCGCCCGCGCCGATGCGTCGGCGACGCCGATCGAGACGAGCTCGGCGAAGTCCCCGAGGCAGGCCTCCGCGTCGGGCTGCACCGACCCCGGCGGTCGGACGCAGAGGACCCCCCAGCTCGCGCCGTCGATCACGACGGGTGACGTCAGCGACGACTCGACCGGGCCGAAGTCGTCGGGCGGCCGGCGGCTGCCTTTCGGGAACGCCGGGTCGCCAGCCGAGGCGAGGACCGTCGTCCACCCGTCCGGGTCGTGCCGCAGCAGCCACGCGCTCGCGTCGAGAAGGCGCGCGACCTCCGAGACGACCGTGTCGAAGAGCTCTCCGAGCTCTGCGCGTTGCGTGATGAGGCCTGTCACACGCCGGAGCGCGCCGTGCTGCTCCTGCAGCCCGGCAACGACTCTCGTGGGCGCTGCCACCCGAGCCTCCCTCTTCGACACGACCAGCCGGCGATTCTAACGAGACGTTGCGCCGACTCGGTGCGTGGCAGCGCCGCGGCAGTCGCCGCCTCTACCGTCGCACCCACGCATGGAAGCCCGGCCGCGCGCACGCGAGCGCGAGCTAATAGTTGCGCCATCAAGTATCATCAGGAAGAGCATGAGCAGTCACCCCAAGAAGATCGGTTTCCTCTCGTTCGGCCACTGGCATCCCGGCGGCGGGATGACCCACACGGCGGAGGACGCCCTTCGCCAGACGGTCGAGCTCGCCGTCGCCGCCGAGGAGATCGGCATCGACGGCGCCTTCGTCCGCGTCCACCACTTCGCGCGGCAGCTCTCGGCGCCGTTCCCGCTTCTGTCGGCGATCGGCGTCGAGACCGGCCGGATCGAGATCGGCACCGCCGTGATCGACATGCGCTACGAGAACCCGCTGGCGATGGCCGAGAACGCCGCGGTCGCGGACCTCCTTGCGGGCGGGCGCCTCCAGCTCGGCGTCAGCCGCGGCTCCCCCGAGCACGCCTGGCGCGGAGCGGAGGCGTTCGGCTACTCCGTCGACGCCGAGGACGCGCGCGAGAAGACGGCGACCTTCCGGGCCGCGATCGCGGGCGCAGGCGTCGTCCGCGCCGACGCGGGCGGCCGTCCCGCCGAGGGCTACCTCGCGATCCAGCCGCAGTCGCCCGGGCTTGCCGATCGGATCTGGTGGGGCTCCGGCACCCGGGAGACCGCGGTCTGGGCAGGCGAGCAGGGCATGAACCTCATGAGCTCGACGCTCCTGCTCGAGGACACGCAGGTGCCGTTCGACGAGCTCCAGGCGGAGCAGATCGCACTCTTCCGCGACGCGTGGGCGAACGCCGGCCACAGCCGCGACGCGCGCGTGTCGGTGAGCCGCAGCGTCATCCCGATCACGTCGGACCTCGACCGGCGCCTCTTCGGCGGCGACGCGAACGAGGACCAGGTCGGCCGGCTCGACGGCGCGATCAGCCGCTTCGGCCGCAGCTACACCGGCGAGCCCGACCGGATCGCCGAGGAGCTCGCACGAGACGCCGCCGTCCGGGCGGCCGACACGATCCTCCTGACGGTGCCGAGCACGCTCGGCGTCGACTACAACGCCGCCTTGCTCCAGACGATCGCCCGTGAGATCGCGCCGGCGATCGGCTGGAGCCGCAAGGACGCACTCCCCGCGGCCGCCGTGAGCCGGCCGGCTTCGAGCCCGACGATCACTGCCGGTTGACAAGCGCGACGCGCCCGGCCGCCGCCTGTCTCGACAACACGAGAGGCTTGCAGTGCAGGGCTTCGCGATGGAGAAAGCTACTCAATCTCGGCGTTCAGCCCGCGGAGTAGCGCACGGCGCGAACGTGCGGCTCTCCCCTCCATTCTCTCACGACCCACGCTCCGGACCAAGATGTGAATAGCCACCTCGAAGGGACGCCCTGCTGATCTGCCAGCGCCCGGGAAGGTGTCACGTGGCTATCTGATAAAGCGGTGGATGGCCTCGTTGGCGTTGTCCTGAAACGACGGGTTGCCCACGCCGGGGACGAATTCGGCTTGGTTGACTGACCTGGACCCCGGCCGTCGGTAGACAGTTGCCTCGCTGAGTTTCGTCGTCCGACGACGCTCCGAGGATAGGCCGCTCAACTGGAAGGAGATCGAGTTGAGCGAGCAGCGGAAGTATCGGACCTTCACGGTTCAGAAGAAGTTGGAGATTGTCCTCGCTGGCCTGCGCGGCGACGTCTCGGTAAAGGACCTCTGCCGGCAGCATCAGATCGCGGAGACGCTCTACTACAGCTGGCGGGAGAAGTTGCTCGAGGGCGGCAAGACGGCGCTCGCCGGCAAAGAAGAGCGGCAGGGCGAGCGTGAGCTGAAGAGAAAGATCCGAGAGCTCGAACGAGCTCTCGGTCGCAAGACGTACGAGCTTGAGATCGCGGGGGAAGCATTGCGGGGCTGGGAGTGAAGGCGCGCGCCGCCCGGTCCCGCGAGCTGATCGCGAAGGGCCGACGGCCCGCGGTTGTCGCGCGCGTGCTGCAGGTCAACAGGAGCGGCCTCTACCGCACGCCGAAGCGGCGGCCGGCGGACGTGCGGCGGCCGGTTGTTGATCCGGTCGATCGGCTGATCGTCGACGTTGCTCGCGACAACCCGACGGATGGGACGCGTATGGTCGCCGCGCTCGTGAGCCAACAACTCGGCCGCCAGGTCAACCGGAAACGCGCACAGCGGGTGATGCGTCAGCAACGGTTGCTGCAGCGTCACCAGCCGCTTCGCCGGCGGCGCCGTCCCGGCTTCTTCCGGGTCGAGCGACCGGACCAGCTTTGGCACCTCGACATGACGAGCGTCTGGGTTGCCGAGCACGGCTGGACGTACCTGAACGCGATCATCGATTGCTGCACTCGCGAGATCGTCGGCTGGAGCCTCGAGCTGCGCTGCCGCACCGACGAAGCGATCGAGGTTGTCGACCTTGCGGTCGCAACGCACGGGATCGAAGCCGGCTCGTTGACGCTCGGCACCGACAACGGCAGCGCCTTCACCAGCAGACGCTTCAAGACCACGCTCACGGAGCGCGGCGTCTCCCACCGACGCGGCGGCTACCGCGACCCCGAATCGCAGGCCTTCATCGAAAGCTGGTTCGGGAAACTGAAGCAACGACTCGTCTGGCGATCAGAGTTCGAAACACTCGACGACGCCCGCGCAGCAATCAGCGCCTACATCGACAGCTACCACCAGCGGCCGCACAGCGGCTTGCGCTACCGCACACCCACCGACGTGCGGCGAACCTGGGAAGATGGACAACGACTAGCGATATCAGCGGCCTAAAACGTCGACCGCGACGGGGTCCAGGTCAGTCGAGCCCAAAGGGCGCGCGTCGCCGGGAACATAGGCTCGGCGCTTGCCGGCGCGGGTACGACGGCCTTGAAAGGGGGCTCGGCGCAGCGAGAATCCCCACCCGACTCTGCAGGCGAAGATCCGCAGCGCACACAACGCCCACTTCCCCCGGATGAGCGCCGCTGAGCCCCCGCAGGAACGGTAGTCGCCAAGTTCGGAGTCACCGTGTTGCGTGCACCACATCTTCGCTCGTGAATCTGGCGGCGGTGAAGCCGTTCATGGGCTCGGTGTTATGCGCGGTGCGTCCCTGATCCGGCGGGGGCGCCCCGCGCGGGGGTGGCGCCGCCGCGCGCTCGGCGCCTAGATGATTGATGCCGCGGCTTTGGGTCGTGGCTAGGGACCGAGGGGCGCAGGTCGAAGTCGGCGCTGCTGAAGCGTCGACGACCCGGAGGCCACGATGCACGCCGACCTCGACCTGCTCTTGATCAGTGTCTA
>DATKNT010000110.1:0-2072 GCA_035541175.1 Gaiellaceae bacterium | reverse complement strand
GCCGATCTAGGAGGCGGGCATGCAGCTCAACATCAAGGGCAAGAACCTCGAGGTGAGCGACTCCATCCGGAGCTACGCCGAGCGGAAGCTCGGGAAGCTCGACAAGCAGCTGAGCGACCTCGTCAAGGTCGAGCTCGAGCTGGCCGTCGAGCGCAACCCGTCGATTGCGGCGAACCAGACGGCCGAGGCAACGGTCTGGCTGAAGCGGCACACGCTGCGCGGGCGCGCTTCGACGCCGGACATGAAGGCGTCGATCGACCAGCTGTCCGACAAGCTCCTCCGCCAGGTGAAGGAGGAGCGCGAGAAGCGCGCCGCCAAGCGGAAGAACGTCGACAAGCAGGCCCTGCTCGAGGAAGCCGCCGAGGTGGCGGCCGGCGAGACTCCGGAGTAGTGGGTTTCTTCCGCCGAAGCGAGCCGCTGCACGTGCGGCTGGCCCGCGAGGCGGGGCTGGGCGCCGCCGAGCCGCAGCCGATCGACACGCGTCCGCCGACGCTCGAGACCGGCGTGCACGGCCTGCAGCGCCCGCGCGCCTGGGACGCGACGGTCACGGCCGAGGCGCCCGGGATCGAGGGCGACGAGGCGGTCTTCGTCGCGCTGCCGGATGGGAGCCTGCTCGTCGAGCAGGGGCCGGACGCCTCGCTCGAGCCGCTCGCCGCGGCCGTGGAGCAGGAGCTCGCGCCGCCCTACCGCGCCCGCGCGGTTCGCCGGGGCGAGACGCTCTGGGCGGTTCAGGCGCGCCGGATCGAGGTGGTCGAGCTCCGGGACGGGCCCAGCGGCGACACGATCGAGGTCACGCACACCGTCGACGGGACGACGCTGTCGATCGACGACGCCCGCACCTTCGGCTCCTTCCCCGCGCTGGAGGAGAGGGGAGCGCGCGAGGGGAGCGAATACACGGTGCGCGCCGAGCGGCTCGACGGCGACCTCTGGGAGGTCCGGGCCGCCGCCCTCTGACCGGTACCCTTCGTCCATGGCACAGCAGCTCGGCTCCTTCGAGAAGGTCCTCCGCGTCGGCGAAGGCCGGCGGCTCAAGCGGCTCGCCCAGCAGGCGCGGTACATCGGCACGATCGAGCCCGAATACGAGGCGCTCTCGGACGAGGAGCTCGCGGCGAAGACGGTCTGGTTCCGCGAGCGCCTCGCGAACGGCGAGACGCTCGACGAGATCCTCTTCGAGGCGTTCGCGGCGGTTCGCGAGGCGTTCAAGCGGACGATGGACGTCCGGCTCTTCGACGTGCAGCTGATGGGCGGGATCGTCCTCCACGAGGGCGACATCGCCGAGATGAAGACCGGCGAGGGCAAGACGTTCGTCGCGACGCAGGCGCTCTACCTGAACGCGCTCGCGGGCAACGGCACGCACCTCGTCACCGTCAACGACTACCTCGCGCAGCGCGACCGCGAGTGGACGCGTCCCGTCTACGAGGCGCTCGGGATGCGCACCGCGTTCATCGAGAACATGATGCCGTTCGAGCCGCGCCGCGACGCGTACCTCGCCGACGTCACGTACGGGACGAACTCCGAGTTCGGCTTCGACTACCTCCGCGACAACATGTCCGTGTCGCTCGAGGGCGTCGTCCAGCGCGGGCACCACTACGCGATCGTGGACGAGGTCGACTCGATCCTCATCGACGAGGCGCGCACGCCGCTGATCATCTCCGGCGAGCCGGAGACGGCGGCGCAGGTCTACTACGACTTCGCGCGCGTCGCCAAGCAGCTCGTCGGGCACCGCGCGAGCCCCGGCGACCCGAAGGGCGCGGCCGAGGCCGCCGGCGCGGACTACGAGTACGACGAGAAGTTCAAGACGGTCGCGCCGACGGAGCAGGGCGTCGAGAAGGTCGAGCGCGCGCTGCGGATCGACAACCTCTACGACCCGCGCAACTCGCAGCTCGTCAACCACCTCGTCCAGGCGCTGAAGGCGGAGTCGCTGTGGCATCTCGACATCGACTACGTCATCCAGGACGGCGAGGTGAAGATCGTCGACGAGTTCACGGGCCGGATCATGGAGGGCCGCCGCTGGAGCGAGGGCCTGCACCAGGCGGTGGAGGCGAAGGAGGGCGTGAAGATCCAGGAAGAGC
>DATKNT010000109.1:0-7690 GCA_035541175.1 Gaiellaceae bacterium | reverse complement strand
AGCTCCGCCTGCTGCGAGCGCTTCCGCCCCTCGAAGCCGAACGGCCGCGTGACGACGCCGACGGTGAGCGCCCCGAGCTCGCGTCCGAGCTCCGCGACGATCGGCGCGCCGCCCGTGCCGGTGCCGCCGCCTTCGCCGGCGGTGACGAAGATCATGTCGGCCCCCTTCAGGGCTTCCTTCAGCTCGTCGCGGCTCTCCTGGGCGGCCGCCTGGCCGACCGCGGGGTCCGCGCCCGCGCCGAGGCCGCGCGTCGCCTTGGAGCCGATGTGGATCTTCACGTCGGCGTCGCACATCATCAGCGCCTGGGCGTCCGTGTTGACCGCGATGAACTCGACGCCGGACAGGCCGGCGTCCACCATCCGGTTGACCGCATTCGTGCCGCCGCCGCCGACGCCGACGACCTTGATGACCGCAAGGTAGTTGCCCGACTGGTCGCGCATGCTCATGGGCCTACACCTGAACCTTCAGTAGAGGATAGGGCGGCAACGAGCCGTCTCGGCCGCCAGGGTACGTGCACCACATCTCGCTGTCAATCAGAGATCGAGCCTTCAAACCATCACCCTCTAGTTGAGAGTTGAGGGTCGGCGCCGGCGACCGGCCGCCGGGGCACGCTCACGTCGAGATACGTCGCGCCCGGCGGCAGCGCGAAGAGCGCGCGCCGTGCGATGGCGAGCTTGAGGCGGACGTCGGTCGGATCGCCGAGCCGGAGCTCGAGCCCGGAGCGAAGGCGGAAGGTGAGCTCCCCCTTCGCGAAGGATGCGGTCCCGATCCGGGCCGGGAAGCGCGTCGCGACGAGAGCGAGCGCGTGGGCCGCCGTGCCGCCGTGAACCGGGTCGAGGAAGCCGCCCGGAGTCACCGGCGTCGCCGTCGGCACCCAGATCCGCGGCAGCGCCGGATCGCTTCCGCGCGGCAGGGCCGAGACGACGCGCCCGCGTGCGGAGACGAGCCAGCTGTCGGGGCCGCGCCGGAGGACCGCGACCGGCTTCTCCGGAACGACGACGACGCGAAGGCCGTGAGGGAAGGAACGGTCGTAGCCGGCCGAGAGGACGCCGGGGAGCGCCTCGACCCGCCGGACGACGGCCGAGCCATCGAGCGCGAGCAAGCTCGTCCCGAGCATCGGCACGAGCGCCGTCCGGACCTGCGCCGCGAGGGGCGGCGGCGCGCCGACGACCTCGATCGTGCGGACTGCGAACAGCGAGCTCTCGCGGGCGGCGACGTAGGCAACGCCGGCGGCCGCAACGATCGCGAGCCCGATCGCAAGCGACCGTCTCGAGGGCAGGAGGCGCGACCGGCCCGGTGCCGCGGCGCCGGTGCGCTGCGCCCCCTGCGGATGCGGAATGGCGGCCGCGCGGGCGCGCGCCTGCCGGGGTCGTCGCTTGGCGGCCACGGGCCAACGTTCGCCGCCTGAGGGAACGCTCCTACACGGCGCCGCCCGCGGGATCGGCGTCCCTCCTCAGCCCCCTAGGGGGCAGCGAGGCCCCCTGCACATCAGGCTAGCCGCGAACCCGCGACGTGAACCTCGCGGCTTCCTGGAGCGTTCCCCGCGTCACGCGCCAACGGGCGGGAGCTCGAGCGCGCCGAGGAACTCGACCTCGTGCTGCAGCTCGACGCCGAACTGCTCCGCGGCGCGCCGGCGCGCCTCCACCATCAGTGCGATCGCGTCGGCGCTGAGCGCGCCGCCGACGTTCTCGATGAAGTTCGCGTGCAGCGGCGAGATCCGCGCCCCGCCGATCCGGTGCCCCTTCAGACCGCATGCCTCGAGCATCCGCCCCGCGCCGAGCTCGTGATCCGGGTTCTTGAACACGCTGCCGAACGTCCGCCGGTTCGTCGGCTGCGCCGCCTTGCGCAGCGCATTCAGCTCGCGCACCTCGGCGCGGATCTCCTCCGGCGGACGAGGCCGCAGGCGCAGCTCCGCCTGCACGACGACCTGCCCGTGCCGCAGCTCGGAGTGCCGGTACGACAGGCCGAGCTCCGATGGCGTCAGCCACCCGGTCCCGTCGGCGGTGGCGACGAGAGCCCGCTCGAGCACCTGCGAGAAGTCACCGCCGTAGGCTCCCGCGTTCATCCACACGCCGCCGCCGACCGTGCCCGGGATCGCGCACGCGAACTCGAACGCCCCCAGCCCGGCGGCGCGCGCGCGATGGAGGCAGACGGCGTTCGCCGCGCCGCCGCCCGCTCGCAGCAGCTCGCCGTCGACCGCGACGGCCGAGAGCTCGCCGGCGAGACGGAGCACGAGCGCGTCCACGCCCTCGTCGGCGACGAGGAGGTTCGAGCCGAGGCCGACCACCGCCACCGGCATCCCTCTGTCCGCGGCCCAGCGCAGCAGCGCCTCGACCTCGGCCACCGACTCCGGCCTGGCGAACGCGGCCGCCGGCCCACCGGTCCCGATCGCCGTGAAGCGGGCGAGCTCGACGCCTTCCTCGATCCTCACGCGAGCGCCTCCAGCAGCAGCGCCGGCGCGCGGTCGACGTCGCCGGCACCGAGCGTCAGCACGATGTCGCCCGGCCGGGCCCAGGCGGCGACGATCCGCACGCCGTCCTCGACACTCGGCGCCCAGCCGACGCGCATTCCCGACCGCACCTGCGCCAGCTCGTCGACGATCAGCCGTCCGGTGACGCCGGGGATCGGTTCCTCGCGCGCCGGATAGACGTCCGTCACGCACACCGCGTCCGCGGACGAGAGCGCGACCGCGAACTCGTGCGCCAGATGCAGCGTCCGCGAATAGAGATGGGGCTGGAACAGTGCGAGCAGCCGCCGGCCCTCGGCGCCGGCCCGGACCGCGTCGAGGTCGGCCGACAGCTCGGCCGGATGATGCGCATAGCTGTCGAGCACCTCGACGCCGCCCGCCTCGCCGACGGACTCGAGCCTCCGCCCCGCGCCGCGGAACTCGCCGAGCGCGCGCTCCGCGTCCGCGCGCGCGACGCCGGCCAGCTCGAGCGCGGCGAGCGCAGCCGCGGCGTTGCGCCGGTTGTGCTCGCCGGGCACGCCGAGCTCGACCGCGACAGGCTCCAGCTCCTCGGCCCGGACGACGTGGGGCACCCGGGCGAGCCATTCCTCGAACAGCGACTCGAGCTCGGCGCGCGAGCCGAACGTCGTGTGATGGTCGAGGTCGACGTTGAGCAGGACGGCGATCTCCGGGCGCAGCGCGGTGACCGACCGGTCGGATTCGTCTCCCTCGACGACGAGCCAGCCCGCGCCCGCCCGCGCGTTGCCGCCGAGCTGCGGGATCTCGCCGCCGATGAGAAACGCAGGGTCGAGGCCGAGCCGGTCGAGGCAGAACGCGATCATCGCGCATGTCGTCGTCTTCCCGTGCGCGCCCGCGACGACGATCGAGCGGCGCAGCGAGACGAGCTCCGCGAGCAGCTCCGCCCGCGGCCGGCCGGCCACGCGCCCCACGTACGCGGTCGAGACGAACACCTCCGCGTCCGCGGGCGGCGCCGGCGGCTCCGGCGCGATCGTCACGCCGATGCCCTGCAGGTGCGCGAGGTACGGAGTCTCGACCCGGTCCCAGCCGGACACCTCCGCGCCCCACGCGTGCGCGAGCAGCGCGTACGCGCTCATGCCGGCGCCGCCGATCCCGGCGAGCCAGAAGCGCCTACCGGCGAGCGGTTGCGAGGGAGATGAGCTCATCTGCGATCTCGTCGGCCGCGTGCGGCTTCGCCGCCGCCCGCATCGCGGCGGCCCGGCGCTCGAGCTCCGCCGGGTCGGCGAGCAGCTCGGCGACGAGCGCCGGAACCCGCTCGCGCGCCTCGTCGTCGGGGACGACCACGGCGCCGCCGGCGCGGGCGAAGTACGCGGCGTTCTTCGTCTGGTGGTCCGCCGTCGCCGCGGGGTAGGGGACGAGCACGGCCGGGAGCCCGGCGGCGGCGATCTCCCAGACCGAGCCGCCGGCGCGGGAGACGGCGAGGTCGGCCGCGCCGAGCGCGGCCCCGTAGTCGGCGACGAACGGGACGAGCCGGTAGTCGTCCCGGGTCACGCGCCCCCGCAGCTCCTCGTAGTCGCGCTCGCCGCACACGTGGAGGACGGCCGGGCCCGCCTCGCCCCAGGCCGCGAGCGCGGTCTCGTTCAGCGTCCGCGCGCCGAGGCTGCCGCCCGCGACGAGCACGACCGGCCCCTCGAGCGGTAGCCCGAACCGCCGCCGCGCCTGCTCCCGCGGGACGGCCGCCGACGTCGTCGGGATCGGCCGCCCGACGACGCGGTACTTCGCGCCGTTCCGCCCCGCCACCGGATACGCGAGCATGACGCGGCGCGCGAACGGCGCGGCCAGCCGGTTCGCGAGCCCGAGGTGGGCGTCGGCCTCGGTCACCGCCGCGGGGATCCGTCGCAGCCACGCCGCCAGCACCATCGGCCCCGCGACGTACCCGCCGCCGCCGAGCACGACGTCCGGCCGGCGGCGCGCGAGGATCCGTGCGCATGCCGCCGGCGCCGTCGCGGCGAGCCGGAGCGCCCGGACGAGCTCCATCCCCGGCCGCCGCGGGAAGCCCGCGACCGGGAACGCGTCGAACGGATAGCCCCGCTCAGGGACGAGCCGCGCCTCGACGCGATCCGGCGACCCGGCGAACGTCACCGTCACGCCGCGCCCGCGCAGCGCTTCCGCCACCGCGAGCGCCGGCGCGACGTGGCCGACCGTCCCCCCGGCCGCGATCAGGCACCGCAGCTGTCTGTGCTCTTCCATGACCACGGCCGATGTTAAGGAGGATTCCGACGGAGAGGAGCGCGACAACGAGGCTCGACCCGCCGTAGGAGACGAACGGGAGCGGGATCCCGGTCAGCGGCGCGAGCCCGACGACGGCCGCAACGTTGATCGCCGCCTGGCAGCAGATCATCGCCGTGATCCCCGCGGCGAGCCGCTTCCCGAACGGGTCCTTGCAGGCGATCGCGGTCCGGAGGCCCGCAT
The DNA here is from genome assembly GCA_035541175.1 of Gaiellaceae bacterium. Taxonomy (GTDB): domain Bacteria; phylum Actinomycetota; class Thermoleophilia; order Gaiellales; family Gaiellaceae; genus Palsa-739. Next base: position 2,793 of record DATKNT010000109.1, on the reverse strand, counting down.
AGGCGAAGGCGCAGTAGCCGACGGTGAGCACGGCGACGCCGACGAGCCCGAGCTCCTCGCCGATCACCGCGAAGATCATGTCCGTGTGCGCCTCGGGGAGGAAGTGGATCTTCTCGACTCCCTGGCCGAGACCGCGGCCGAAGAGGCCGCCCGACCCGAGGCTGATCTGCGCCTGGACGTTCTGGAGGCCGGCGCCGAGCGGGTCCTTCCACGGATCGAGGAAGGTGAGCAGCCGCGCGCGCCGGTACGGCGACGACCACGCGGCGAGCGCCCCGAGCCCGAGCACGATCCCCGACGCGGCCGCGAGCGTCGGCAGCCGCGTGCCGGCGACGAGCAGCATCGCGCCGACCATGACGACGATCGTGATCGCCGTGCCGAGATCCGGCTCGACGAGCACGAGCAGGCAGAAGACGCCGACGAGCAGGCCGATCGGCCGCACCAGCTCGCGCAGCGTCTGCGGCGGCGGCCGCCGGGCGAGGTACGCGGCGGTCCAGACGACGAGCGCGAGCTTCGCGAGCTCGGACGGCTGGAACGCCGCGGGCCCGAATCCGATCCAGCGGCGCGCGCCGTTGATCCGCTCGCCGACGGCGAGCACGGCGACGCAGAGCACGAGCGCCGACACGACGAGCATCGGGGCGAGCGCGCGGAGCTTGCGGAAATCGCTGCGCGCCGCGACGACGAGCAGCACGGCGCCGACGAGCGCGTACACGCCCTGCCGCTCGAGATAGCCGGTCGGGTTCCCGTTGCCGAGCGCCGCGGATGCCGACGTGGCGCTGTAGACCATCACGAGGCCGAACAGCACGAGCGAAGCGGTGACGACGACGAGCAGGTTCCACTCGAGCGGCGACTGCTTCGCGCGCGCGCTCACCAGAGCTCCCCGACGAGCGCGCGAAACGTGTCGCCGCGCTCCTCGAAGTTGGCGAACTGGTCGTAGCTCGCGCACGCGGGCGAGAGCAGGACGACGTCGCCGGGTTCCGCATCGGCAGCCGCGAGCGCGACCGCATGCGCGAGCGTGCCGGCGCGCACGTACCGGCGTCCGGCGGCGTCGAGCGCCGCTGCGAGCTCGTCGCCCGCCTCGCCGATCAGGTAGATCGAGTCGACCGTCGCCGGGAGCTCGCGCGCGAACGCGCCGAAGTCCTCGCCCTTGAGCGAGCCGCCGAGGATGAGGTGGAGCGGCGCGTGGTACGCGGCGATCCCGCGCCGTGCGGCGGCAGTGTTCGTCGCCTTCGAGTCGTTGACGTAGCGCACGCCGTTCAGCTCGCGGATCAGCTCGAGCCGGTGCGGCACGCCGCGGAAGGTGCGGAGGGCGGCCGCGATCGCCTCGTCGCCGATGCCGGCCGCACGCGCCGCCGCCGTCGCGGCCGCCGCATTCTCGCGGTTGTGCGCTCCGGGAATCAGCGGCTCCGCCGGCAGCGGGTCGTCGGCGGAGAACTCGATCCCGTCGAGCCCCAGGCCGCGCGGCACGATCTTCGTTGCGGCACGCTCGAAGATCCGCAGCTTCGCGTCCCGGTAGGCGTCGAACGTGCCGTGCCGGTCGAGGTGATCGGGCTCGATGTTGAGGAGGACTGCGATGTCGCACGCGAGCGAGTGCACGTCCTCGAGCTGGAAGCTCGACAGCTCGCAGACGACCCAGGTGCCGGGCTCGAGGATCTCGGCGACGTCGGTGAGCGGGCGGCCGACGTTGCCCGCCGTCTCGACGTCGCGGCCGCCGGCGCGCAGGATCGCGCCGAGCAGCTCCGTCGTCGTCGTCTTGCCGTTCGTGCCGGTGACGCCGATCAGCGGGTTGTCGCGGAGCAGCCGGAAGCCGAGCTCGACCTCGCTCCAGATCGGGATCCCCGAGGCACGCGCGGCCGCGGCGAGCGGGGACTCCGCCGGAACGCCTGGACTCTTCACGACCACGTCGACACCATCGAGCAGCGACTCCTCCTCTGATCCGAGCCGGACTTCGACGCCCGCGGCGGCAAGCCTCCCGGGATCCGCGTCGGCCGAGCGATCGGCGGCGACGACCTCCACCCCGCGCCGCGCAAGCGCGAGCCCGGCCGCGCGTCCCGAGCGCGCGAGCCCGAGGACGAGCGCCTTCCGCGGCAGCCCCCCGGGCCGCCCCGCGGGCGCCTCACCCGTCCGTTCCGAACGTGTCCCGCTCACGAGCCACGCCTCCCCCCAGAGGGGGCGCGAGGGCCCCTGCGGACAGCGTACGCAGGCGAACGTGACGTCGGTGTGGAGGGTTTCCGGCGGATGCGTGACAGTTCGGCGTGCGAGGGCCGCATCCTCACGGTGCCGCGCTCAACCGGACGGCCTCGCGGCGCCGTCGCGGCGGAGCACGCGCCGCACCTCGTCGTGCCCGGGGTCGGCGCCGACCAGGAGGTCGACGGACGTGTCCGGGAGCGGCAGGACGGGGAGCGATCCGAGCAGGTAATCGAGCCGCGGGTCCCGGAGGTCGTGCATCAGCTGCTCGAGCGCGTCCACCGACGGCTCGAGGACGACGATCTCCTCGAACCCGTCCAGCTCCGGCAGCGCCGAGCGCGCCGCCGCCGCACCGAGCACCGCAGCCGTGCGGCTCACTGGCGGAAGTAGTAGCGGTAGAACAGCGCGAACCCGGCGGCGCAGAGGATCCCGCCGACGATCCAGAAGCGGATCGTGATCTTCGTCTCCGACCACGCCTTCATCTCGAAGTGGTGGTGGATCGGCGCCATCAGGAACACGCGCCGCCCGAGATAGCGGAACGAGAACACCTGGATCATCACCGACAGCGCCTCGATCACGAAGATGCCGCCGATCAGGAGCAGCAGCACC
>DATKNT010000108.1:0-6759 GCA_035541175.1 Gaiellaceae bacterium | reverse complement strand
CGGCGTCGCGGCGCGGCTGTGGCGGCTCGACGCCGAGTTCGGCGACGCGCTCACCGAGGAGCTTCACGACGCGCAGCTGCTCATCGCCGACGGCCACCACCGCTACGAGACGGCGCTCGCCTTCCACGCCGAGGACGGGACCGAGGAGTCGGCGTGGCTCATGGTCGTGATCGTCCCGACCGACCAGGAGGGGCTGACGATCTTCCCGACGCACCGGGTCGCCCGGGCGGTGAACGGCGTCGCGGGCACGCCGATCGACCTGGAGGGCGACGACCTGCCGGGACTCGTCCTCTACCGGCAGGGGCGGTACGAGCTGCTCGAGTCCGACGGCCCCGACCCCGAGGCCGTCGACCGGCTCGCGCCCGAGGGGGTCACGTACACGCCGTCCGCGCGCGACGCCCTCGCCGCCGTCGACCGCGGCGAGGCGGAGGCGGCGTTCCTGCTCAGGCCGGCGCGGATCGAGGACGTGTGGGCGGTCGCCGGCCGCGGCGAGGTGATGCCGCAGAAGAGCACGTTCTTCTACCCGAAGCTCACCTCCGGCCTGCTCTTCTTCCCGCTGTGACCGACTGGCTCGCGGTCTGCCGGGCCGCGGTGGACGACGTCCACGGCGTGCTCGAGGCGCTCCCGACGCGCGTCGAGCGCGAGCCGGTCGTCGGCGCGGGGCTCGGCGGCGACGACACGACCGCGATCGACCGTGCGGCCGAGGACGCGATCCTCGCGCGGTTCCGCGACCTCGACGTGACGATCGTCTCCGAGGAGGTCGGACGGCTCGGGAACGGCGCGACGGTCGTCGTCGTCGACCCGATCGACGGCTCGATCAACGCGAAGCGCGGCATCCCCTTCTTCAGCATCTCGATCGCCGTCGCGGACGGCGAGACGATGGACGACGTCTTCCTCGGTTTCGTCCACGACTTCGGCACCGGCGAGGAGTGGACCGCGACGCGCGGCGAGGGCGCGTGGCTGAACGGCGCGCGGCTCGGGGCGCTGCGGCCGAAGGAGACGCTCGACCTCCTCTTCTTCGAGGCGACGAGGACGGAGCTGATCGCCCGCGACGCGCCGAGGATGGTCGGCGTCGCCGAGCGGTTGCGCGTGATGGGCTCGCTCGCGCTCTCGCTCTGCCACGTCGCGGCGGGGCGCGCCGACGGGGTCGTCTCGCTCAAGGGCGCGCGCTCGGTGGACATCGCGGCCGGGCAGCTGCTCGTCCGCGAGCTCGGGCTCGCGATCGATCTGTTCGACGTGGACGAGCCGTTCGGCGACGCGCCGCTCGACCTCGAGGGCCGCTCCCGCGTCGCGGCGGCGGCGACGCCCGAGCTCGTCGCCCGGATCGCCGCCGCGCTCTCTGCCTAGGCGCGCACACGCTCGAGATATGCGTGGACGAGGTGGACGGCGGTGGCGCCTTCGCCCATCGCGGTCGTCACGCGCTTCACCGAGCCGCGGCGGACGTCGCCGACGGCGAAGACTCCCGGCGCGCTCGTCTCGAGCAGCAGCGGCTCGCGCCCGCCGGCGTCCGACACGCCGCTCCCGGTGACGATGAACCCGCGCTCGTCGCGCTCGACGATGCCGTCGAGCCAGTCGGTGCGCGGATCGGCTCCGATCATCACGAACAGCCCGTCCACGGCCACGCGCTCGAGCGTGTCGTGCGCGCGGTCGCGGACGACGACTGCGCCGAGCCGCTCGTTCCCCTCGACGCCGGCGATCTCGACGCCGAGGCGAACGAGGACGTTCGGCTTCGCGCGCAGCTCCCTGATCAGGTACTCCGACATGCTCTTCGCGAGCGAGTCGCCGCGAACGAGCAGCGTCACCTCGTCGGCGTGCTTCGCCAGCTGCGCGGCCGCCTGTCCCGCGGAGTTGCCGCCGCCGACGATCGCGACCCGCCGCCCGTGCATCGCCTGCATCTCGCTCGCCGACGCGCCGTAGAAGACGCCGGCGCCGACGAGCCGCTCCAGCGCCGGGATCCCGAGCCGCCGCCAGGCGACGCCGGTCGCGAGCACGACCGTCCGCGCCGTCACCTCGCGCCCGTCCGCGAGCTGCAGGACGTGCTCGTCGCCCGCGGGGCGCAGCGAGGTCGCCTCCTGCGCGAAGACGAGGTTCGCCCCGAGCAGCCACGCCTGCTCGCACGCGCGGTACGAGAGGTCGTGGCCGCCGATCCCCCACGTGAAGCCGGGGACGTTGCGGATGCGCGAGCTCGCGCCCGCCTGCCCGCCGGAGGCGCGCCGCTCGAGGACGATCGTGTCGAGCCCCTCGGAGGCGGCGTAGACGGCGGCGGAGAGGCCGGCCGGGCCGGCGCCGACGATCGCCAGGTCGTACGTGTGGGCGGCGACGCTCGTGCCGCCTCCGAGGGCCTCGACGAGCTCGCGGTTCGTCGGGTTGACGAGCACGCGGCCGTCGTGGCGGACGACGGTCGGCGTCGGCGAGTCGGTCGGCTCGAAGGTGAACGGCACGTTGAAGCGGAGCAGGAGGTCGCGGATCTCGTGGCCGCGCGCGCTGTCGTCCGGCGCCTCGATCCGGAAGAGCGCGAACCGGTGCGGCTCCGCGCGCGCCCAGCTCGCGAGGAAGTCGCTCACCGCGGGGTAGAGCCCCTGGTCGGGGAACCACGGCTTGACGAGGTGGTAGTCGATCTGGCCCAGCGTCATCGCGGTCACGGTCGGGTTCGCCGCCGTGTAGTCGCGCTCGACGAGCAGGATCCGCTTCGCCGACGGATGGAGCGCGTGGGCGTCCGCGAGGAACTCGACGCCGGTCGTCCCGTCCAGCTCCTGGTCGGCGATCACGAGCGCGACCGGCTCGGCGCCGTCCGCGAGCTGCTCGAGGTCGGCCAGCCCCGCTGCGGCGCCGCGGGCCGCGACGATGCGCGTGTCGTTGCCGAAGCGCCGGTCGAGGTCGGTCGCGAGCGCCTCGCGCACGGCCGGGTCGGACGAGACGAGGAGGATCACCGGCCGCTCCTCCTCGGCCGTGGGGCGGGGCCCGGAACGGGCCGTGGGTTCCGTCACTGCGATTGCCATCGTTCAGCCTTCCTTTCGAGTCAGCACGGTCGTTCGATCTTGAGACAATACGAACGGTCGTGCTATCTTGTCAAGCGAGATGCGGCGGGAGCGAAAGCGGCGGAGCGACGGCGAGCGGAGCCGCAGCGCGATCCTGCGCGAGGCCGCGAAGCTCGCGACCGTCGAGGGGATCGCCGGGCTCTCGATCGGCCGGCTCGCGGACGCCGTCGGGATGAGCAAGAGCGGGCTCTTCGCCCACTTCGGCTCGAAGCAGGAGCTCCAGCTCGCCACGATCGAGACGGCGGGCGCGCTCTTCGACGAGCAGGTGATCGCGCCCGCGCTCGCCGAGCCGACCGGGATCGAGCGGCTGCGGACGCTCGCGGAGCGGTTCCTCCGGCACGTGGAGGACGGCGTCTATCCGGGCGGCTGCTTCTTCGCCTCGGTCGCGGCGGAGATGGACACGCACCCCGGGCCGGTGCGCGACCGGGCGATCGCGGCCGGGGTCGACTGGTTCCAGCAGCTCGAGCAGGCCGTCCGCGACGCCCAGTCCGAGGGCGCGATCGACCCGGCGGAGGATCCCGTCCAGCTCGCGTTCGAGCTGGACGCGTACCTCCTGCTCGCGAACCTGCAGTTCGTCGCCGTCCAGGACCGCGCGCCGATGGAGCGGGCGCGGCACGCGATCGACCGCCGCCTCGCCGCGGCGGCGAATGTCACGGGAGCGTAAAACCACCCCCACGGGGGTCGTACCGTCCGCCGCGGCCGTCTAGCCTTCCCTGGGTCAGGGGATTCCGCTCGGGCGGCAGCGGCCGATCAAGGAGATCAACCGTGCCGTCGGTTGCCGCCTACCGAGGACATTTCGGTTCCACGCATGCAGAGCGCCTGCTGTGGAGGACCGGCTTCGGTCCGCGCCAGGGCGAGGCGGAGGCGCTCGCGACCCTCGGGCTCGAAGGCGCGATCCACGCGCTCCTCTACCCGGGCCGCGAGCACTTCGTCGGCCCGGAGCCGCACGACGACAAGGGCCGCCCGCTCGCGCCGTACGACGCATGGGGCCAGGACCACCTCTGGTGGCTCGACCGGATGGTGCGCACGTCGCGCCCGCTCGTCGAGCGCATCGCGCTCGTCTGGCACGACTGGTTCGCCACCTCGAACCAGGGCGTCGGCTCGCAGCGGCTGATGATCGGCCAGAACGACCTCTTTCGCGAGCACGGGCTCGGCAACTTCCACGAGCTGCTCCTTCGCGTCACCGAGGACCCGGCGATGCTGCTCTGGCTGAACGGCACCGACAACTCGCGCTATTCGCCGAACGAGAACTACGGCCGCGAGATGATGGAGCTGTTCACGCTCGGCGCCGGCCGCGGCTACACCGAGCTCGACGTGCGCGCGAACGCGCGCGCGCTGACCGGCTTCCGCAACGACTGGAAGCCGAACATCGGCGTCACGAACTTCCGCTACGACCCGCGCTACCACGACGCGACGTCGAAGACGATCTTCCGCAAGACGGGCAAGTTCACGTGGAAGGACTCGTGCCGCCTCTGCGTCACGCATCCCGACCACCCGTCGTTCTTCGTCCAGAAGCTGTGGAGCTACTTCGTGCCGACGGCGCCGGACGCGGCGACCGCGAGCGGGCTCCAGCAGCTCTACGTGAAGTCGAAGTACGAGATCCGCCCCGTCCTCCAGGCGATCCTCCGCCACCCGGCGCTGTACGAGGGGCCGCGGATGGTGAAGTCGCCGGTGCTCTACACGGCGGGACTCCTCCGCCGGCTCGGCCGGCCGATCGACACGACGGCGTGGACGTGGCTCGACTCGATGGCCGGCCAGCAGCTCTTCTACCCGCCGAACGTCGGCGGCTGGGACGACACGCGCTGGCTCGACACCGCGACGTGGCGCGGCCGCTGGTGGATCGCGCAGTACGCGCTCAACCCGTACGCGCTCGATCCCGGCAAGGCGAAGGAGCCGTACGACGCGCAGAAGCTCGTGCACGCCGCGATCGGCTTCTGGAACGAGCCCGCGATCGGCCCGCGGACCCTCGCCGCGCTCCAGTCGTTCACGCGCAACGCGGTCGCCGACGCGAAGGGCCAGAAGTGGAAGCAGCAGCAGTACCCGCCGATGATCGTGAACGCGCTGCGCCATCTCATCGCCGTCTCGCCGGAGTTCCAGGCCGCATGAGCGTAGGCTCGACGGAGCTCAACAGGGAGCGAAGGCGCCGGCCTTGCCGGCGCCGGAAGCGGGCATGAGCGATTGCCTCCATTGCGACGGGCTCTCGCGCTCGCGGCTCCTGCACCAGGCGATTGCCGAGGCGGGGAAGGGGCTGCCGTCGCTCGAGCCGGGGATGCCGCTGCCCGCGGGCACGGGGCTCTCGCGGCGCCGCTTCCTCGCGCACGGGCTCGGCGCGGCGCTCGCCGTCTACGGCGGCTCGCGGCTGCTCGGGCTCGACGCCTTCCAGGAGGGGATCGCCGCGGCGGCCGCCACGGGGCCGCAGCAGGTGCTCGTCTCGATCTTCCTCGAGGGCGGCGCCGACGGCATGTCGGTGCTCTCGCCGCAGGGCGACCCGCTCTACCGGAAGCTGCGGCCCGTGCTCGGGCTGAGCGGCGGGACGCCGCTCGCCGAGGACGGGCGCCTGTTCTGGCATCCGGCGCTTTCCGGGATCACACAGCTCTACGGCGAGCACAAGGTGACCGTGATGCCGGCGATCGGCTACACGCATCCCGACCAGTCGCACTTCACCTCGCGCCACTACTACGAGGTCGGCGCGACGAGCACGCAGCTGAACACGGGCTGGCTCGGCCGCTACCTCGACGCCGTCGGGACGATGGACAACCCGCTCCAGGGCGTCTCGTTCGACGACACGCTCGCACCCGCGCTCGCAACGGGAAAGGTCCCCGTCGCGGCGATCACGGCGCCCGACCAGTACGACTTCTACTCGAACCGCGTCTGGGGCGAGGTGCAGGACCGGATGCTCGAGGCGTTCGGGCTGTTCGGCGGCCAGGCGGCCGACCCCGGGCTCGCCACCGCCGGCAACGTCACCGTCCAGGTCGACAGGCTGCGCCGGCAGCTGCTGCCGTTCCGCTCCGACAACGGGCAGGCCGGGATCCAGAGCCCGGTGACGTATCCGAAGTCGGACGACCCGTTCCCGAAGAAGCTCGCCGGGCTCGCGGCGATGATCGCGGCGAACCTGCCGCTGCGCGTCGTCGCGCTGTCGGCGCCGGGCGAGTACGACACGCACTCGAATCAGCCGAACGCGCTCGCGCAGGGGCTCCAGCTCACGTCCGACTCGCTGCTCGCGTTCCAGCGCGATCTCGAGGCGCGCGGGATCGCCGACCGCGTCGTCGTCCACGTCTGGTCGGAGTTCGGCCGCCGCGCGCAGGAGAACGGCTCGGCCGGCACTGATCACGGCGCCGCCGGCACCGGCTTCCTCATCGGCACGCGCGTGAAGGGGCAGATGGTCGGCCAGTTCCCGGGGCTCCAGACCGGGCTCGACCAGGACGGGAACCTGATCGAGACCGCCGACTTCCGCGCCGTCTACAGCTCGCTGCTCGAGCAGTGGCTCGGCGTCGACGCGGGCCGCGTCATCCCCGGCGCGTCGTCGTTCCCGCGCGTGCAGCTGATCAGTTGATCGCCGCCGCGCCGCCGCCCGCGCGGGTGCAGGTCGTCGCGCAGGAGTTCTCGTTCGCGCTCTCCCGCCGGACGATCAAGGCCGGCGATGCGATCGTCGAGCTCGTCAACAACGGGCAGGACTCGCACGACCTGCGGATGCAGCGCGTCGGCGGCGCGCGCGTGTACG
>DATKNT010000107.1:0-7602 GCA_035541175.1 Gaiellaceae bacterium | reverse complement strand
GCGAACGCGGTCTCCGCGACGCGGGGCTTGCCGGCGAGGCACTCGCGCCACTCGGTCGCGGCCTTCCAGACCTCCGAGTCGCCGACGAGACGCTCGACGGCGGCGCGCGCCTCCGGGCCCTCGAACACGAACACCGCCTCGTGCTCGGTGAGGTAGACGCAGTGGCCCTCGAGCGGCGTGTCCTCGAGCCGGAACGGCGGGCCGTGCTCGACGAGCATGCGCGCCGACTCGTACGAGCCGGGCTTGATCGGGACGACGACGGCGACGCGGCTCATGCGGTCCCCGCCGCCGTGCTGAGACGCTCGAACAGCTCCGTCAGCAGCCCGACGCCGGCGAAGCTCCCGATCCGCAGCGCGCCGCCCGCGCGAAGGTCGAGCACGAGCGACGGCCGGCCTCCGATCCGCTCCGGGTTGCCGCGACCGACGTGCACCGCCTCGATCTCCTCGTACGGGACGCGGTGGACGTGCGGAGCGCGACGGGTCCCGCCGGAGCCCTCGAAGCGGAGCCCCTTCGGCTCCAGCTCGAGCTTCCCGGCCTCCACCGGCTCGCTCGGCTCGCTCCAGAGGACGGCGTAGCTCTCCATGTGTTGATGCTCGTCACAGCGCCGCCCTCGAGCATCGGTGCCCCTTCTGAACCGCCTCGGGGAAAACTACGCGCGGCCGGTCACGGGGGAAACGGGTGGCCTCGCAGTTCCGCGCGGCTCGTGGTGGCCTGACGGCCATCCCGAGCCGCGATGGTCGCCTCCGGCTAACGCGCTTCGCAGCGGTAGCCACACCGAAACGCCACTCGTGCCGAAGGAGGGAGCCAAGAGGGAACCACGGGTTCCCTAGCTATTCCCCTTCGCCCTCCTCCAGCAAACCCTGCTGGAGGGCGTAGCGGACGAGCTCGGCGCGGGTCGAGAGCCGGAGCTTCTGCATGATGTGCGCCCGGTGCGTCTCGGCCGTGCGGACGGAGATGTAGAGCATCTTCGCGATCTCCTGGTTCGTGTGGCCGAGGGCGAGCAGCCGCAGCACCTCGCGCTCGCGCTCCGACAGCGGGTCGGCCGCCGCCCGCGCCTCCGCCTCCGCCTCGGCCGCCGCGAGCCGCGCGCCGAGGGTCGGATGGACGTAGCGCCGGCCGGCGGCGACCTCGCGCACCGCCGCGACCAGCTCGGCGTCGGCCGCCTCCTTCAGCAGGTAGCCGCTCGCTCCCGAGGCGAACGCCTCGCGCACGTAGCTCGGGTCGTCCTGCATCGAGAGGACGAGGATCTGCGTCTTCGGGGCAGCGTGCTTGATCTCGGGCGCGGCCTCGAGCCCGCTCCGTCCGGGCATGACGACGTCGAGGAGCACGACGTCGGGCTTGTGCAGGCGCGCCTTGCGGATCGCATCCTCGGCGCTGCCCGCCTCGTCCTCGACGGTGACGTCCTCCTCGGCGTCGAGCAGCAGCCGCAGCCCCGAGCGCACGAGCGCGTGGTCGTCCACGATCAGAACCCGGATCACGTCAGCGGCACCTCCGCCACGAATGTCGTTCCTGCTCCCGGTCGCGACTCTATCGCCAGCCGCCCCCCCAACAGCGCGACACGCTCCCGCATGCCCGCGAGGCCGATGCCGCCCTCGCGCGTGCGGCCCGGCTCGAACCCGACTCCGTCGTCCTCGACCACCACCGACACCGAATCATCCTTGCGGGTCAGGACGACGCTGACGCTCGTCGCGCGCGCGTGCTTGACGACGTTCGTCAGCGACTCCTGGACGATGCGATAGAGCGCGGTCTCCACCTCCGGTGGCAGGCGCCCGGCCGTCGGCGGCAGCACTTGCTGGAAGTGCACGGCGATCCCCGTCTGCTCGCCGAAGCTCTGTGTCAGCCGCTCGAGCGCGGCGACGAGGCCGAAGTCGTCGAGCACCTTCGGGCGGAGCTCGACGGCGAGCTGGCGGACGTCCTGGAGCGTCGAGCGGACGAGCTCGCGCACGTCGGCGACCGCCGCCCGCAGCTCGCGCTCGTCGTGCGCCTCCTCGATCGGGCCGAGCGAGAGGAGGATCGAGGTGAGCGCCTGGCCCGTCTCGTCGTGCAGCTCGCGCGCGATCCGGCGGCGCTCGAGCTCCTGTGCGGTGACGACGCGCTGCAGCGCTTCGCGCGCAACCCGCTGCGACAGCTCGACCGCGACCGCGGCGCGGCCGGCGAAGATCTCCGCGATCCGCACGTCGTCGTCGGTGAACCGCGGGTCCGGCCCTCGCTTGTCGTGCGCCGCGATCACGCCCATCGCGGCGCCGTGGACGACGAGCGGGACGTAGAGCGACGTGCGGGCGCCGAGCCGGCGCGCCGACTCGTGGTCGACCTCCGGGTCGTCGAGCACCGAGTCGACGCGCTCGCTCCGCCGCCGCTCGAGGACCCGCATCGTCTTCGAGCGGCGCGCGAGCTGCATGCCGACGTACGTCTCCCCGTCCTCCCCCGCCGCCGCCTCGATCCGCGCGGCGGCGCCGTGCGGCAGCGCGATCGTCACCGTGCGCGCGCCGAGGAGGTCCCGCAGCCGGGTCGCGGTCAGCTGGAGCAGCCGCGTCAGGTCGAACTCGGTGACGAGGACGTTCATCACCTCGTTCAGCGACTCGAGCTGCGCCGACCAGCGCGTCGCGGACTCGTAGAGGCGGGCGTTCTCGATCGCCACCGCCGCCTGCGAGGCGAGCATGACGACGGCCTCCTCGTCGTCCTCGGTGAAGTCCTCGCCGCCTTCCTTCTCCGTCAGGTAGAGGTTGCCGTACGCGACGCCGCGCAGCGCGATCGGCACGCCGAGGAACGTCGACATGACCGGGTGGCCGGGAGGAAAGCCGACCGCGCGGGGATCCTTGGCGAGGTCGTGGAGCCGGAGCGGGGCCGCCTCGCGGATGAGCACGCCGAGGATGCCGCGGCCGGCGGGCGGGTCGCCGATCGCCTCGCGCGTCTCCTCGTCGACGCCGACGGTGAGGAACTTCTCCAGGCGCTGCCCGCTCGGGTCGAGGACGCCGAGGGCCGCGTAGCGGGCGCCGGTCAGCGTCGCCGAGGTCTCGACGAGCTTCTGGAGGACGGCGTCGAGCGAGAGCTCCGAGCTGAGGGCGATCCCGGCCTCGACGAGGGCTCTCGTGCGGTCCCGATCCCGTGTGGACGCCACGGCCGAACAGTATCCGGGGAATCCCGCACCGCCGTGTGGCGTACGCCGGATGGGCCGCAGCGCGCCCCGTTCCTACGGTTCGACCATGAGCCGGAGGCGCCTCGCTCTCGTTGCCGTGGCCGCGGGCGCGCTCGCCGGCGGGGCGCTCGCCGCGGCGCTCGCGTTCAGCACCGGCGGATCGTCGAAGCCTGCGTCCGCCCCCGTCGGCGCCGCGCGAGTCGCCGCGATGCTCGAGGGGATTCCCCAGCAAGGCACGGAGCTCGGGTCCCGGCGAGCCCCGGTGACGCTCGTCGAGTTCGCCGATCCGCAGTGCCCGTATTGCGGCGACTGGGCGCGGGTGGCGCTGCCGGTGATCGTCCGCGACTACGTGCGGCCCGGGAAGGTGCGCATCGTCTTCAGCGGGATGCACTTCGTCGGGCCGGAGTCCGAGACGGCGCTGCGCGCGGCGCTGGCGGCGGCCGCACAGAACCGCTTCTGGAACGTCCTCGAGCTGCTCTACGAGAATCAGGGCACGGAGAACAGCGGTTGGGTCAGCGACACGCTGCTCCGCTCGATCGGCGACGCTGTGCCCGGGCTCGGCGCAAAGACGGTGATCGACGGTCAGCGGTCCGCCGCCGTCGAGCGGCTGCTCGCGGCGTCCGACGCACTCGCGCAGCAGGCCGGCGTCCAGTCGACCCCGACCTTCGCGCTCGGCCGGACCGGTTCGAAGCTCGCGTTCGTCAACGTCCCGTCGCTCGACGCGAGCGGGATCGAGCCGGCAATCGACGCGGCCCTGAAGCAGTGAGCGAGCGCCGCCTGCAGGAGACGATCGCCGTCCTCGCGATCCTCGGCGCCGGCATCGCCGGGTACCTGACGGTCGCGCACGTCACGCACACGCCGGTCGCGTGCGTGCGCAGCGGCGGCTGCGAGACCGTGCAGCACTCGGCGTACTCGGAGCTGTGGGGGATCCCCGTCGCCGCGATCGGGCTCGCGGGCTACCTGCTCATCGCCGTCAGCTCGCGGCGTCGCACCGACCCGGCGCGCGTCGCCGGAGCCGCCGCCGCGCTCGCCGGGCTCGTGTTCGCGGCGTACCTCGTCTACGTCCAGGTCGGCGTGATCCACGCCGTCTGCCAGTGGTGCATGGCGAGCGACGTCGTGGTCGCGCTCCTCGTCGTCGCGACCTTCCTCAGGATCAGCCGGTCGGCAGCTCCACGCTGACGCGCTCGACGTGGGCGCGGACGAGGAACGTCATCGCGGTGGCGAGCATCGCGATCTGCTCCGCCATCATCGCGAGCGCGGCCTTGCTCTGATCCTGCCCGGCGCTCCAGCCGAACGGCCGGTCGCGCACGTGGACGTAGTACGGATAGAGCGGCGGCGTCGCGATCAGCACCTCGGCGAGCAGCCCGCTCGCGACGAGCATCGAGAACGCGAACATCGCGCGCTGCCCGACCGAGAGCCGCGCGCGGCGGTGGGGGTCGATGATCTGCGTCCACGCGAGGAAGCCCGCGAGCGCGAAGCAGACGTGCTCGAACGTGTGGAGTGCGGGGTGCGCGATCGCCGCGTCGTACGACGCCGGAACGTGCCAGGCACCGAGCATCACCAGCCAGAACACGAGCGAGACGGTCGGCCGCAGGAGGAACGACGCGAGCGTCCGCAGCGGGCTGCGCGCGACGACGCGCAGCACCGGCGGCGGGAGGAAGAAGACGCCGAGCGGGCCGCGCGTCCCGAGCACGATCAGCGCGGGGCCGAGGTCGCCGAGCATCAGGTGCTGGATCATGTGCACCGTCAGCAGCTGGTCCTCGCCGATCGCGTCCACCGGCGAGACGACCGCGAGCAGCGAGACGGCGACGCCGAGGACGAACAGGAGCGCGCGCCCGACGTCGGCGTGCGTCGCCCCCGCCCGGCGCCGCAGCCGGACGAACGCCTGGCCGTACAGCGCGAGCGCGATCCCGGCGAGGACGATCGGCGCCGGATCGAGCGTCCAGACGTTCTCCATGCCGCCGATGATGCCCGTTCGGGCTCCGGCTGTCAGCCGCTCGTCGACTGGACGACGAACGCAGCGACGTCCTTGATCTGCTTCGGCGTCAGCTGGCTCTTGAACGACGGCATCGCGCCCTTGCCGTTGGTGACCCTGTCGATGACGAGCGAGAGCGGCGGCTTCTTCTGGTCGAGGTTCGGGCCGACGGTGCCGGTCGCCCCGGCCGCCTTCAGCGTGTGGCAGCCGGAGCAGCCCGCGGACTCGAAGACGGTCTTGCCGGCGACCGGGTCGCCGCCGCCGAGATTCGCCGGCGTCGTCGTCGTCGCGGACGGCGTCGTCGCGGTGGGCGTCGTCGTCGGGGGCGTCGGCTTCGCGGCCGTGGTCGTCGCCGGCGATTTCGTGACGTTGTCGACGACGACCCAGATCGCAGCGCCGGCGGCGAACGCGAGCGCGCCGAGCAGGACGACGAGGCCGGCCTTCGCGGCCTGCACGCGCCAGCCGCCGCGCTCGTCCGCCGTCTTCGCCACCTTGCCGCGGATCGTCTGCACGATGTTCCAGAAGAAGAGGATCTGCGTCGCGCCGAGCGCGATGGCGATGCCCGCGCCGACCTGCGAATCCGTGACGAACCGGCCCGGCAGCACGGCGAAGCGCCGCGGCGCTCCGTCGAGCCCCTCGATCAGCCACACGACGGTGTTGGCGGTGCCGAACAGGAACGTCAGCCAGATCTGCCATTTCGCCATCGCCTCGCTGTACAGGCGGTGACCGGTCCACTCCGGCAGCCACGCGTACACGGCCGCCATCGCGACGAAGCCGATGTTCAGCAGGGCCATCTGGTGGAAGTGGCCGACGATCCAGAGCGAGTTGTGGACGATCTGGTCGAACGCGATCGTCGCATTGACGACGCCGGAGAGCCCGGACGACAGCCAGCTGACGAGGCCGAGGAAGAGCGCCGTGCCGGCCGCGTTCCACTGGTAGTCGGACTTGTAGATCGTGAAGAACAGGCTGTAGAGCGAGAGCGCGGAGACGATCGTCAGCGCGAACGTCAGCGGCTGCATCGCCGTGTCGATCGCCGCCTGCGGCGAGTTCACCGGATAGTCGAGGTAGACGTGGTGCGCCCAGACGACGACGTTCGCGATGATCGCGATCGTCCAGCCGACGGTGATGACGTTGCCGGCGACGAGCTTGCGCCCGGCGAGGCGCGGGACGAGCACGTAGTAGACGGCGACCGCGGGGAACAGCAGCAGGTACACGACCGGGTGGCCGAACCACCAGAGCACGTTCTTCGCGAGCAGCGGATCGACGTGCGCGCTCGGAACGAACGTCTGGACGATCATCTCGACGAGCAGCACCGCGAGCGGCAGCGTCGCGATGATCATGTCGACGCCGATCACGGTCAGCGGGATCACCGGGTACGGCACCGCCTTCGGGTTCGTCGCGAACCGCTTCGGCCAGAGGTAGCCGAACCCGAGCGCGACGCCGAACTTGTTGGGCCACTTCTTCGACACCGCGTGCAGCGCCGGGCTGATCGCCGTGTGCAGGATCGAGAGACACCACGTCACGATCGACAGCCCGACGAGCAGCACCGACGTGAGGAAGATCGCGGTCGCCCACTTCCCCCACTCGCCTGCCGAGTGGAAGGGCAGCGGATAGAGGAACACCCACGAGCCGGCGAAGTGCAGGGCGAGCGTCGAGACGACGATGCCGCCGACGCCGGCGACCATCAGCCAGTACGTCGCCTCCGCCATCACGCGGCCGAGCTTCCGCACCGGGAAGCCGACCTGCGCGAACACCCAGTAGGCGAGCCCCATCACCGAGAAGCCGGCCCAGCCGACGAACGCGCCGAGGCCGTGCGCCGTCATCAGCGCGTAGAACCAGTTCGGGTCGAGGCGGCCGAGGTTCGCCTGGCTGTCGCGCAGCAGCACGCCGAGCACGCCCGAGACGGCGAGGATCGCCTGCGCGGTGATGACGTACTGGAGCGTCAGCCGCTTCGCGAGGCGGAGCTCGGCCGGGTCGGTGAGCGGCTCGTCGATCGGCGAGACGGGCGTCGTCGGCGCGTCGGCGCTCATCGGACCGTGAACTCGCCCTTCATCTGGTCGTGCCCGACGCCGCAGTACTCGAAGCAGATGATGTGGTACGTGCCGGGCTGCTTGAACGTGTAGACGTAGTTCTGCGTGTGGTCGGGCATCACCTGGACCTGGAACAGCAGCACGTTCTTCGAGTTGAACACCGCGAAGCCGTGGTTGACGTCGGCCGAGGTGAGCGAGAACTTCACCGGCTCGCCCTTGTGCAGCACCCGCCCGGGGACGATGAACGCGAACTGCTCCGCCTTGACCGGGAACGCCTGGCCGCTGCCCTGGCTCTTCCCGTACGGCGTGAACCAGATCGTCGCGAACAGCAGCGCGACGAGCATGACGACGACGATCCCGAACCACGTCTTCTCGCGCTCGGCGAGCTTGTGGAGGTTCGTGTGCCGGTTGCGCCCCCGGGTCGAGCTCCAGACGACGAGCGCGATCACGAGGACCGCGAC
>DATKNT010000106.1:0-9951 GCA_035541175.1 Gaiellaceae bacterium | reverse complement strand
GGACGGGACGTACCGCAGCTCGCTGCACACCGTGTTCGCGGACGACGACTGGGCGATCGCGATCTACCGCGCGCGCGGGCACCGCAACGGGATCGAGCTCGACGTCGACCAGGCGTTCGTCATCCGCTGCGCCGACGGGCTGTGGCAGGAGGTCACCGCCGTGCCGCTGGACTCGAAGTTCAACGAGTTCTGGGCCTAGCGGGGCACGGGGGAAACGGGTTTCCCCCGTGAGCCCCCTTCCTCGGCGCGCGTGGCGAGGCTAAGCCGGCGCTCCGGCCGGAGCGCGGTCCGGCCTCCGCGGGTTGCTCGCGGTGAACCCAGGGCGGGTCTCGGAGGATTCCCGGTGCTGCGCGGCCCGTGGCGGCCTGCGGCCGTCCCGGTCCGCTCCCTCCGCCTGCGGCTAACGCGCCTTCGGCTGCGTTAGCCTCCGGCCTCGATGGTGGTGGAGGGCGTTGCTTTCGATGCCGACGAGATCACGGCGCTCGTCGAGGCGCAGCAGGCCGAGATGCGGGAGCTGTACTCGGGGGAGGCCGACATCGGGCCGACGCGGGAGGCGGCGATGTTCGTCGAGCCCGACGGGGTCTTCCTCGTCGTCCGCGATGAGGGTCGCGCGATCGGCTGCGGCGGCGTCTGCCGCTTCGACGGGACGCGGGCGGAGCTGAAGCGGATGTACGTCGCCCCGGAGGCGCGCGGGCGCGGGCTCGGGCGGCTGCTCCTCGTCGAGCTCGAGGCGGAGGCGCGCCGGCTCGGCTACGCGGGGATCGTGCTCGAGACGGGCGACCGGCAGCCGGAGGCGCTCGGCCTCTACGCCTCCGCCGGCTACGAGCGGATCCCGTGCTACGGCGTCTACGCGACACGGGCGCTGAGCCTCTGCTTCGAGAAGACCCTCGGCGCCTGACACCGAGCGGTGGGCCGTTACTCGAGCGCGTTGTCCACGGAGAAGAGGAGCGCGTCGACACCCGCTGCGGAGAACCGCTCCGGCAGCTCCTCGACGAGCATGCCGGCGGTGCCGCCGAGCGGCTCGAGGTCGGCGCGCAGCTCCTCGACCAGGTTGTCCCGGTCGTCGATCGTCCACGTCTGGTCGAGGGCGAAGTGGTCGATCCCGGTCAACTCGCGGAAGAGGAGGCCCATCGGCGTCCAGTCCTCGCTCGGCTCCTTCGCCAGGTGCGAGTTGCCGCACCAGACGAGCAGCGGCGTCTCCGGCAGCGTGGCCGCGAGGTTTCGCGCCTGATCCTGTTCTCGCGCGTTGACGAGCTCGTAGTCGACGCCGCCGCCGGGGAGGAACGGGCTGCGCGCGTCCTCGGCCTCGTACGCGACGAGCGTCCAGCCGAGCGCGAGCGCGTCCCCGACGAGCGCCCGCATCTCCGGCTGGCTCAGGTAGCCGGCGTCGGCGGGGGGTAGCCGGCGCTCACGGTTCGCGGTCTCGGCCCAAGGCTGCCAGAGCGCCTCCATCGCGAGATGCCGCACGCCGCATTCGTGCGCGACGGGGAGCAGCCGGCGGCCGATCTCGCGCGTGCGCACGCACCGGCGCACTCCGTCGTGGAACTCGTTCGCCATCACGACGGGCGAGCGCGAGAAGCCGATCGCGAGCAGCTCCTCCGGCGTCCGCCAGTCGCTCACGTCTGCGCCTGCTCGAAGAGCGTCTCCCAGCGCTCCAGCAGCGCCGTCAACGCGTCGCGGGCGCGCTTGTGCGCGGCGAGCGTGTCGACGTCCGTCCAGTCGTCGGCGAGCTTCTTCTCGAGCCGGGCGACCTCCGCCTCCTGCGCGGCGATCTCGGACTCGAGCCGGTCGAGCTCGCTCGGACGCCTCGGACGCGGCTTCGGCTTCGCCGCGGGCTTCGGCTTCGGCGCCTTCTCCGCCTTCTCCGCCTTCGCCGGCGCGGCCGCGCGGGCCGCACGCTCCTCGCGCCGCCGGAGCATCTCCGCCCAGCCGCCGTCGTAGGCGTGGATCTCGCCGTCCTCGATCGCGAGCGTCCGCTCGGCCACGGCGTCGAGCAGCGCGCGGTCGTGCGACACGAGCAGGATCGTCCCGGGAAACGCCTCGAGCGCCGCCTCGAGCGCCTCGCGGCTCTCGAGGTCGAGGTGATTCGTCGGCTCGTCGAGGACGAGGAAGTTCGCTCCCGAGGCGACCGTCACCGCGAGCGCGAGCCGCCGCCGCTCCCCGCCGGAGAGCACCGTCACCGCCTTCTCGTGCTCGTCCCAGCCCGAGAAGAGGAAACGGCCGAGCAGCGCCTGCGCGTCCGGCCGGTTCAGCCCCGTCATCGTCTGCACGCACTGGAGCACCGACCCGCGCGTGTCGAGCTCCATCTCCTGCTGCGAGAAGTACGCGGGCTCGACGCCGTGGCCGAGCCGCACCGTCCCCGCCGCCGGCCCGCGGCGGCCGAGCAGCGTCTCCAGCAGCGTCGTCTTGCCCGAGCCGTTCGGCCCGACGAGCGCGACGTGCTCCCCGCGCTCGACCGCGAACGAAACATTGCCAAGTAGCACCGTGTCACTTGGCACGGTCACCGAGAGGTGCTCCGCCTCCACGACCGTGCGTCCGCTCCGCGCCGGCCTGAGGAACTCGAACCCGAGCGTGCGGCGGCGCCGCGTGAGCAGCGCGAGCTCGCCCGTCGCCTCCGCGCGCTCCTTCTTCAGCCGCTCGATCTGCGTCAGCTTCGCCTGCGCCTGCCTCGCCTTCTCCTTCTTCGCGCGGAACCGCTCGACGAACCGTTCCAGCCGGGCGATGTCCTCCTGGACGCGGTCGGCCTGCTTCTGCGCGTGCACCGTTCGCGCCGCCTGCTCGCGCCGCCACGCGTGCCACGGCCCGGGGAAGAAGGTCGAGCGGCCGGCGACGAGCTCGAGCGTCCCGGTCGTCACCGCCTCGAGGAACCAGCGGTCGTGCGCGACGAGCATCACCGCCGCGTCGAGCGACTGCAGCTCGCGCTCGAGCCATTCGAGGCTCGCGACGTCGAGGTGGTTCGTCGGCTCGTCGAGCAGCAGCAGGTCGGGGTCGCCGCCGAGCGCTCGCCCGAGCGACGCGCGCGTCAGCTCGCCGCCGGAGAACGTCCGCAGCGGCCGGTCGAGCTGCTCGTCGGCGAAGCCGAGCCCGCGCACGACGGAGGTGGCGCGGTCGCGCCAGCCGTAGCCGCCCGCGTGCTCGAGCCGCGCCTGTGCCTCCGCGTAGCGGTTGAGCGTCGCCTGGCCGTGCGCGCCGCCGGCCATCGCCAGCTCGAGCCGCCGCAGCTCCTCCTCGAGCCGGACGAGATCGCGCGCGCCGGAGAGCACGTACTCGCGCAGCGTCAGGTCCCGTTCGAGCGGCGGGCGCTGGTCGTGGAGCGCGACGCGCGTCCCCTTCTCGAATGCGAGCTCGCCGCCGTGCTTGTCGGTCTGCCCCGCGAGGATCCGCAGCAGCGTCGTCTTGCCGGCGCCGTTCGGCCCGGAGAGCGCGACGCGGTCGCGCCGCTCGACGCTGAAGGAGACGCCGTCGAACAGCAGCGTCCCGGCGAGCTCCTTGCGGAGGTTCGAAGCGATCACGACGGCCATGCCGCGCCCAAGAGTAGATTCGCGAGCGTGGTCAGCGTGCTCGCGCTCGACGTCGGCTCCTCGTCCGTCCGGGCCCAGGTCTTCGACGAGCGCGGCGAGCCCGTCGACGAGCTGCGGCAGGAGGCCTACGGCGGCGACGACCCGGACGAGATCATCCGCCTCGTCCGCGAGGCGATCGGCGGCCGCGAGGCGGATCTCGTCGCCACGTCGTGCTTCGGCCACAGCCTCGTTGCGCTCGACGCGCGCGGGCGCCCGCTCACGCCGGTGCTCGGCTGGCGCGACACGCGCTCCGCGGGCGCGGCCGAGCGCCTGCGCGCGCGCGTCGACCCCGCTGCCGTGCACGCGCGCACCGGCGAGTTCGTCCACCCCGCCTTCTGGCCCGCGAAGCTGCTCTGGCTCGCGGAGACCGAGCCGGAGGTCTTCGCCGGCGCGGCGCGGTTCGTCTCCTTCTCCGACTGCCTGTTCGCCGCGCTCATCGAGGCGGAGCCGGCGGCGTCGCCGTCGATCGCGTCCGGCACCGGGCTGTACGACCTCGGTGCGCGGCGCTGGGACGAGGAGCTGCTGGAGGCGGTCGGCGTCGGCGAGGAGCGGCTGCCCGCGCTCTCCGATTCGCCGGTCGGATCGTGGTACCCGGCGATCCTCGACGGGGTTTGCGCAAACCTCGGCGCCGGGTGCACCGGCGGCCGCGCGGCGCTGACGATCGGGACGTCGAGCGCGCTCCGCGTCCTCCGAGCGGCGGAGCGGCCCGAGCCGCGGCCCGGCCTGTTCACGTACCGCGTCGACGAGCGGCGGCTCGTCGACGGCGGCGCCCTCTCCGACGGCGGCAACCTCCTCGCCTGGCTCGACCGGATGGTCGGGCCGTCCGACGGATCGCCCGCGGGGCGCGGCCCGGGGGACCACGGGCTGACGTTCCTCCCCTTCCTCGCCGGCGAGCGCTCGACCGGCTGGCACCCGGAGGCGACCGGCGCGATCGCCGGCGTCAGCCTCGCGACGACGCCGCTCGACCTGCGCCAGGCGGCGATGGAGGGCGTCGCCTTCCGGCTCGCCGCGATCGCCGACCTCCTCCCGGAGATCGAGCAGGTCGTCGCCACCGGCGGCGCGCTCGTGCACGACCGGGACTGGGCCCAGATCGTCGCCGACGCCCTCGCCCGGCCGCTGACGATCTCGGGTGTCCCCGAGGCCTCCCTCCGCGGCGCCGCGGTGGCCGCCCTGGAGCGCGCCGGTTACGAACCGGTGGACGCGCCCCTCGGCGACACGATCGCGCCGCGCGAGAGCCTTGCGGAGGCATATCGTTCGGCCCGGGAACACCAGGAGTCGCTCTACGAGGTGCTGATTGCCCACGACTGAGATCGAGCAGCTGTCCATCGACACGATCCGCACGCTCGCGATGGACGGGGTGCAGCAGGCGAACGCGGGCCATCCGGGCACGGCGATGGCGCTCGCCCCGCTCGCGTACCTCCTCTACGGCGAGGTGATGCGCCACAACCCGGCGAATCCGCACTGGCCCGACCGCGACCGGTTCGTCCTCTCGGCCGGGCACGCGTGCATCCTCCAGTACGCCGCGCTCCACCTCTCCGGCTACGACCTCTCGCTCGAGGAGCTGAAGCGCTTCCGCCAGTGGGAGTCGCTGACGCCGGGCCATCCGGAGGTGCACCACACCCCGGGCGTCGAGGCGACGACCGGGCCGCTCGGCCAGGGCTTCGCCAACGGCGTCGGCTTCGCGATCGCCGAGCGGTTCCTCGCCGAGCGCTACAACCGGCCGTACGACGAGATCGTCGACCATCACGTCTACGCGATCTGCTCGGACGGCGACCTGATGGAGGGCGTCTCGAACGAGGCGGCGTCGATCGCCGGGCAGCTCGGGCTCGGCAAGCTCGTGTACTTCTACGACGACAACCACATCACGATCGACGGGACGACGTGGATCTCGTTCACGGGCGAGGACAAGGGCGCGCGGCTCGCGGCGCAGGGCTGGCACGTGCAGCACGTCGACGACGCGAACGACCTGGATTCGCTGCGCGAATGCATCGAGAAGGCGAAGGCAGAGACCGGGCGGCCGTCGCTCGTCGTCGTCCGCAGCCACATCGCCTACGGCGCGCCGCACGCGGTCGACACGGCGAAGGCGCACGGCGCGCCGCTCGGCGAGGCGGAGGTGCGCGCGACGAAGGAGGCGCTCGGCTGGGATCCCGACAAGACCTTCGTCGTCCCGCCGGAGGTGGCGGCGCACATGAACCGCGTCGAGCGCGGCACCGAGCTCGAGTCGGCGTGGCGGCAGAAGCTCGAGGCCTGGTCGGCGAAGTATCCGGAGCTGCGGGAGGACTGGGACCAGGTCCACACCGGCAAGCCGCGGCCCGGCTGGACCGAGGCGCTGCCGGAGTTCGCCGCGGGCGAGGACGTCGCCACGCGCGACGCCGGCGGGAAGGTGATGGACGCGATCAAGCGCTTCGTCCCGACGATGGTCGGCGGTGCGGGAGACCTCGTCGAGTCGACGAAGACGGAGTTCAAGGGCGGCGGCATCTTCTCGGCGACGCACGCCGGCCGGAACATCGCCTTCGGCATCCGCGAGCACGCGATGGGCTCGATCGTCAACGGGCTGGCGCTGCACGGCGGGATGGTGAAGCCGTACGGCTCGACGTTCCTCGTCTTCTCGGACTACATGCGGCCCGCGGTGCGGCTGTCGGCGCTGTCGCAGATTCCGGTGCTGTGGGTGTGGACGCACGACTCCGTCGGGCTCGGCGAGGACGGGCCCACGCATCAGCCCGTCGAGCACTACGCGGCGCTGCGGGCAATCCCGCAGCTCTGGTTCATCCGGCCCGCGGACGCGAAGGAGACGGTCGGCGCGTGGAAGGTCGCTCTCGAGCGGGAGGACGGGCCGGTCGCGCTCGCGCTGACCCGGCAGAAGGTGCCGACGCTCGAGCAGACGCATCCCGACGCGGTCGAGCGCGGCGCGTACGTGCTCTGGGAGTCCGAGGAGGCGAACGGCGTCCCGGACCTGCTCCTGCTCGCGTCCGGCTCCGAGGTGCACGTCGTGCTCGAGGCGGCGCTGCGGCTCGACGGAGAGGGCGTCCACGCACGGGTCGTCTCGATGCCGTGCTGGGAGCTGTTCGAGGCGCAGACGCAGGGCTACCGCGACCAGGTGCTCCCGCCCGACGTGAAGGCGCGCGTCTCCGTCGAGGCGGGCGTCGCGCTCGGCTGGCACAAATGGGTCGGCGACGAGGGCGACTCGATCTCGATCGAGCGGTTCGGCGCGTCGGCGCCCGGCCCGACCGTGCTGGAGAACCTCGGGATCGGCGTCGACAGCGTCGTCGCGCGGGCGCTCGCCCTGCGCGAGCGCGTGTCCTGAGCCGATGAACGTCGCCGTCGCGTTCGACCACCGCGGCGTCCATCTGAGGGACGCCGTGCTCGCCGAGCTGCAGGACGGCGGACACGCCGTCGTCGACCTCGGCACCGACACCGACGCGGTGCGGATCGACTACCCCGACAAGGCGGTGGAGATCGGCGCGGCGATCCTCGACGGCCGGGCCGAGCGCGGGGTCTTCGTCTGCGGCTCCGGCGTGGGCGCCGCCGTCGCGGCCTGCAAGATCGCGGGGATCCGCGCCGCGATCTGCCACGACGTCTACTCCGCGCACCAGGGCGTCGAGCACGACGACATGAACGTGCTCTGCCTCGGCTCCGACGTCGTCGGGCCGCTCCTCGCCGCCGAGCTCGTGCACGCGTTCCTCGGAGCGCAGTTCTTCGACAGCGGCCGCTATCTCGAGCGGCTGCACAAGGTGGAAGCGATGGAAAGGCAGATGCGCAATGGCCAAGTCGAACCTTGACGTCCTCAGCAAGCGCGGGCAGTCGGTGTGGATCGACTACCTCTCGCGCGACATGCTCGAGCAGGGCGAGCTCGCGCGGATGATGAAGGAGGACGCCGTCGTCGGCGTCACCTCGAACCCGACGATCTTCCAGAAGGCGATCTCCCAGGGCGACGCCTACGACGCGCAGCTGAAGGAGCTGCTCCCGGAGGAGAGCGACCTGAAGGAGATCTTCCTGCAGCTCTCCGCGCGCGACGTCGCCGCGGCGCTCGAGCTGCTCGCGCCGGTGCACGAGCGCTCGCCGCAGGACGGGTTCGTGTCCTGGGAGGTCGACCCGACGCTCGCCTACGACCGCGAGGGCACCTTCGACGAGGCCATGCGCCTGCACGCCTGGATCGACCGGCCGAACCTCTACGTGAAGATCCCGGCGACGAAGCCGGGGCTCGGCGCGATCGAGGACTGCGTCGCGCACGGGAAGAACATCAACGTGACGCTGATCTTCTCGCTGCAGCGCTACCGCGAGGTCGTCGAGGCGTACTTCCGCGGGCTCGAGCGGCTCGTCGCCGGCGGCGGCGACCCGAAGCCGGTGCACTCCGTCGCGAGCTTCTTCGTCTCCCGCGTCGACACCGAGGCGGACAAGCGGCTCGACGCGATCGGCGACAGGAAGGCGCTGAAGCTGCGCGGCCGGCTCGCCGTCGCGAACGCGAAGCTCGCCTACGAGCACTACCGCGAGGCGTTCGCAGGCCCGCGCTGGGACTTCCTCGCCGGCAAGGGCGCGAACCCGCAGCGGTGCCTGTGGGCGTCGACGTCGACGAAGAACCCCGAGTACCGGGACGTGCTGTACGTCGAGGAGCTGATCGGCCCGGAGACGGTGAACACGATGCCGGAGGAGACGATCCGCGCCTTCCAGGACCACGGCGAAGTGCGCGGCGACACGGTGACGGAGGACGTCGAAGAGGCGCACGAGCTGTTCGAGAAGCTCGCGAAGGTCGGCGTCGACTACGACGACGTCACCGAGACGCTCGAGCTCGAGGGCGTCCAGAAGTTCGCCGACTCGTTCGCCGAGCTGCTCGATGCTCTCCGCACGAAGCGCGGAGAGCTGGTCGCCGTTTCCTCGCGATGAGCGAGCAGAACGAGCTCATCGCCCGCATCTGGGAGCGCGACTCCACGACGTGGACCGGCGCCGACGAGGCGCGCTGGCTCGGCTGGCTCGACGAGCCGCGCCGGATGCGCGAGCGCGTCACCGAGCTCGCCGAGTTCGCGGACGCGCTCGCGGGCGACGGGCTCGACACCGTCGTCCTGCTCGGCATGGGCGGCTCGAGCCTCGCGCCCGAGGTGCTGCGGCGCACCTTCGGCGCTGCACGAGGAGGTGCCTCCGGCACGGGCGGCTTCCACGTGCTCGACACGACGCACCCGGCGGCGATCCGCGCGCTCGAGGCGTCGCTCGACCTCGAGCGCACGCTGTTCGTCTCCGCCTCGAAGTCCGGCTCGACGCTCGAGACGCGCTCGCACACGGACTACTTCTGGCGCCGAGCCGGGGAGGACGGCTCGAGGTTCGTCGCGATCACCGATCCCGGCTCGTCGCTGGAGACCCTGGCGAAGGAGCGCGGCTTCCGCCGCGTGTTCGCCGGCGAGCCGACCATCGGCGGCCGCTACTCCGCGCTCTCGCCGTTCGGGATCGTCCCGGCGGCGCTGATGGGGATCGACGTCGACCGGCTGCTCGCGAACGCGGAGCGGATGGCGGACGCGTGCCGCCTCGACGAGGGCAACCCGGGCTTCGAGCTCGGTCGCCGCTTCGGCGCGGGCTGGCAGGAGGGTCGCGACAAGGTCTGCATCCGCGACACGCCCGGCGGCTTCGGACTCTGGGCCGAGCAGCTGATCGCGGAGTCGACGGGCAAGCAGGGGAAGGGGCTCGTGCCGGCGCCCGGTGAGTCGCCGGAGGGCGCCGACCGGCAGGAGGCCGTGCCGCAGGTCGACGACCCGCACGACCTCGGCGCCGAGTTCTTCCGCTGGGAGTTCGCGGTCGCCGTCGCCGGGGCGTACCTCGAGATCAACCCGTTCGACCAGCCGGACGTGCAGGCGGCGAAGGACAAGACGAACGAGGTGCTAGCGACCGGCCGCGAGCCGGAGCTCGCGGCTGAGGGATCCGTTGACGAGCTCCTCGCCGAGGCGAGAGAGGGGGACTACGTCTGCGTCCAGGCGTTTCTTGCTCCCTCGCCCGAGCACGACGCCGCGCTCGAGTCCCTAGTCCGCAGCCTCGGGCTGCGGACCGGCCTCGTCGTCACCCACGGCTACGGCCCGCGCTACCTCCACTCGACCGGACAGCTGCACAAGGGCGGGCCGAACACCGGCCTGTTCCTGCAGGTCGTCGACGACCCCGGCGAGGAGCTCCCGATTCCCGGCCGCCCGTTCGGCTTCCGCCGGCTGATCCGCGCGCAGGCCGCCGGGGACTTCGCGTCGCTGAAGGAGCGCGGCCGCCGCGTCGCGCGCACCCGAATCGAGGAGGTCTGACGTGCAGCTCGGGATGATCGGCCTCGGCCGCATGGGCAACGGGATGACGGAGCGGCTGCGCGAGCGCGGTCACGACGTGAAGACGTACGACCCGAACGTCGAGTCGCGCACCGCGGGCTCGC
>DATKNT010000105.1:0-2171 GCA_035541175.1 Gaiellaceae bacterium | reverse complement strand
CCGGTGTACGCGAGGCTGCCCGTCCCCGTGTGGCCGTCCCACGGGATCTGCTGCGGGCCGGACTGGAGCTTTCCGGTGAGCAGCGTCGCGATCACGATCCCGGTCCGAGTCTCCACCGTCGCGGTCACCGCCGCCGGATGCGCGAGCTGGAAGCTCGCCGTGGCCGCGGTCGTGCCTGCGGCGAGATGCGCGGCGGCAGGCATCACCTGGAGCGCTCCCAGCGTGTCGTTCAGCGAGAACGCGCGGGTGGCGGTCGTCGTGCGGCCCTGGTCGTCGACCGCCGTGACGCCGAAGGTCCAGTTGCCCTCGGCCGCGGCCGTGCCGGCGGCGGTCTGGCCGCTCCACTGGAGCGTGTGCACTCCCGGCTGCTCGGAGTCGGAGGCGAGCGTCTGCGTCGAGCCGTCGGGGCCTGTGAGCGTCGCGGTCACCTGCGAGCTGCGGACGAGCTTGTACGAGAAGGTCTGCTGGTCGTCGACGCCGTCCCCGTTCGGCGAGAGCACCGTCGTCGCGGGCGGCGCCGCGTAGACGCCCGCGTACGAGAGCAGCAGCGCGTCGGAGATCGGCTGCTCGACGCCCGCGCTGGACGGACGGCTGAGCAGCGTCCCGTCGAACGCCATCGCGGCGGTCGCGCCGCTGCCGAGCGCCATCGCGGTGACGGCGCCGAGGCGCTGCATCGCCAGCGCGAGCTCGTAGTTCGTCATGCCGACGCTGTACGCGGCGCTGTCGCCCTCGACGGTGACGAGCAGGATCCGTCCGTCCGAGAGCTGGCCGACGGCGCTGCGCGCGCCGCGCGTGTTGAGGATCGGGTCGCCGAACGCCTCGTTCGTCCGGAAGATCGCCTTGCCGCCGGTGACGAGCAGCGGGCCGCCGCCGATGCCGTACGCCATCGAGCTCCAGTTCGGCGTCAGGGTCAGGCGCAGCTCGACGGTCGTGCCGGCCGGGGCCTCGGTGGTGAGGTGCGGCGCCTGCGCGCCGCGCGCGACGAGCACGGCGCCGCCGGGCGGGATCGGCGTCCCGCCCTGCGGGACGACCTGCGTCACGACTCCCCGCACGACGGTGTTCGGCGTCGTCGGCGGCAGCGACTGGATCACGTCCTCGACGGCGCCGGCCTCGACGGGAGTCGTCGTCCCCCACGCCGACGTGTACAGCGTCGTGTGCCCGGCGACGGGCTTCGCGTTCAGGTCGAGCTGGCGCCGCTGGTCGGTCCCGCGCCAGGTTCCGTCGAACGCGACGCGCGCGACGGTGAGCGAGCCGTCGGCACCGATGCCGAGGCTCGAGCGGCCCGTCGCGGGCGCGGACACGAGTGCACCGCGACCGATCAGCATCCCGGCCGGCGTGCCCGGGTTCGCGGCGAAGAAGTCGCCGTTGATCCCGACCGTCGTCGTCGAGGCGCTCACGTCCTTCTCCATGTCGGTGAGCTTCTCGGTGCCGACGATCGCCCCGTTCGAGAGCGCCGGGGCGAGCGTGTAGAGCGAGCCGTCGGGTCGGGGCGCGGTCACGACGTCGAGCACGACGGGCCCGCGCGGCGTGAACTGGACGACGCGCTGGTAGCCGACGCCGGGCATGAGCAGCGACTGCGAGACGATCGTCCCCGCGGCAGGGGTCGTCTGGGCCGCGGCCGCGCCGGGCAGCGTGGCGGCGCCCGCGAGGGCAGCGGCGATGACGAGACGGCGGAGCACGACCCTCGCGCCAGGGTAGCGGCGGCCCCGGCGCGATCGCGTCAGTCGAAGACGCGGACCTCGCGGTACAGCGTGTCGCGCTGCACCGGGGTCTTGCCGAGGGCGCGGATCAGGTGGACGAACTCGTCCGTCGTCGCGCGATGCGTCGTGCCGGCGGCCGACACGACGTTCTCCTCGATCATCACGGAGCCGAGGTCGTCGGCGCCGAACTCGAGCGCGACCTGGCCGATCTTCTTCCCCTGCGTCACCCACGACGAGCCGATGTGCGGCACGTTGTCGAGGTACAGCCGCGACACCGCCTGCGTGAGGAGATAGTCGAACGACGTCGGCCGCGTCTCCGGCGGGACGAGCGCCGCGAGCCGGTTGCCGTCGTCCTGGAACGTCCAGGAGAAGAAGGCGCGAAAGCCGCCGGTCTCGTCCTGGAGCTCGCGGATGCGCCGCATGTGCTCGACGCGCTCCTCCAACGTCTCGACGTGGCCGTACATCATCGTC
>DATKNT010000104.1:0-18585 GCA_035541175.1 Gaiellaceae bacterium | reverse complement strand
TGGCAGCTCGAGCAGCGCTGGTCGAAGGACCAGATCCTCACCGCCTACCTCAACACCATCTACTTCGGGAACGGCGCCTACGGCGTCGAGCGCGCGGCGCGCACCTACTTCGGACACAACGCGGCGAAGCTGAACCTGGCGGAAGCCGCGCTCCTCGCCGGGATCCCGGAGGACCCGACGCTGTACGACCCCGTCGCGCACCCACAGGCGGCGAAGCAGCGGCGCGCGCTCGTGCTCGGGCTCATGCTCCAGCAAGGGGTGATCAACCAGGCGCGCTATCGGTGGGCGTCGCGGCAGCCGATGCCGAAGCCGCAGGACGTCCATCTCTCCGGCGTCCAGGGGGTCGCGCCGTACTTCGGCGAGTACGTGAAGTCCCAGCTGATCGGCAAACTCGGCGCGAAGAAGGTCTTCGGCGGTGGCTACCGCGTCTACACGACGATCAACCTCCAGCTGCAGAAGCTCGCGCGGACGGCGATCCACAAGTGGCTGGCCGACCCGAACGGGCCGCAGGCGGCGCTCGTCGCGCTCGACCCGACCACCGGCTCGGTGCTCGCGATGTACGGCGGCAACAACTTCCACGCGAGCCAGTTCAACCTCGCGGTGCAGGGCGAGCGGCAGCCGGGGTCGTCGTTCAAGCCGTTCGTGCTCGCGACGGCGCTGAAGCAGGGGATCTCGCCGCTGACGACGTTCACGTCGGGGCCCGTCTCGATCTTCCTCGGCAACAAGTACTGGTACGTGCACAACTTCGAAGGGGAGTCGCTCGGGCCGATCGACATCGCGAAGGCGATCGCGGTCTCGGACAACACCGTGTTCGCGCAGCTGACGAAGGTGGTCGGGCCGTCGAACGTCGCACGGACGGCGGCGCAGCTCGGGATCACGAGCCCGCTGCAGGGCTACTTCGCGATCGGGCTCGGCGCGGAGCCGGTGAATCCGCTCGAGATGGCGCGCGCGTACGGGTCGTTCGCCAACGGCGGCTACCGCGTCGACGGATCGTTCTTCGGCGACGAGCCGCGCGTCGTGACGCAGATCAGGGACGAGTCGGGCAAGGTCGTCGAGACGAACGCGCCGGTGCCGAGGCAGGTGCTGACGCCGGAGGAGGACGAGGTGCTGACGCAACTGCTCGAGGGCGTCGTCACCTCCGGCACGGGCACGGCCGCCGCGCTGCCGGACCGCCCCGTCGCCGGCAAGACCGGGACGACGGAGAACTACGGCGACGCGTGGTTCGTCGGCTACACGCCGCAGCTCGTCACCGCGGTCTGGGTCGGCTACCCGAACAAGCTCGTGCCGATGACGAACCTCTTCCACGGCAGGCCGGTCGTCGGCGGCACGTATCCGGCGCTGATCTGGAAGACGTTCATGGAGTCCGCGCTCGCGGCGATGCACGCCGAGCCGAAGTACTTCCCGAGCCCGCCGTACCTCTCGGCGGCGGCGCGGCGCGTCACGTACCGCGACGGGCTGATCCAGGCCGACAACGGCCTCTGCCGCGACACGTCGATCATCGTCTACTACACGGGCCGCGGCCCGGCGAAGACGGCGAATTGCAAGCGCAACGAGGTCGACGTCCCGAACGTCGTCGGGTGGACGCTCGCGGCGGCGCAGGCGCGGCTCGCAGAGATGCCGCTGACGCCGCAGCTCATCTACAAGCCCGCCGCACCGGGGCAGAGCGTGACGCGGGTGCTGAAGCAGTTCCCGCTCGGCGGCACGCTCTCGTCCTTCGACAAGGTGACGCTCGTGCTCGCGAAGCCGCTGCACGGGCTGGTGCCGAAGGTGGTCGGGCTGCCGCTGCGGACGGCGCAGAAGCGGCTCGCTCGACTGAAGCTGACGCCCTCGGTGCGGTTCGGGACCGGGAAGGCGGGGCGCGTCGTGTCGCAGGCGCCGCTCGCCGGCGTGGCCGCCGCCCCGGGGATGACCGTGCACCTGCTCGTCGCGCGCGGCTAGAGCTTTCGCGAGAGGTACGGCGAGCCGGCGAGACCGTAGCGCCAGACACGGTCGGCGGCGACCGAGAGGCCGATCCGCGTCCCCGCGGCGACCTCCGGCGCGCCGGTACGGGCGAAGAGCGCGAACGGCGGCTCGTCGAGCGGGAGCCCGTCCTGCTCGCCGGTGACGCCGAGCGCCTGGCAGAGCTTCCCCGGGCCCGAGCAGAGCGCGCGCTCGGCCTCGACGCCGCGCCGCGCGCGCATCGTCTCGAGCCCGTGCTCGGGCCGGAGCGCCCGGATCAGCACCGCCTCGGCCCGCCCCGGCTCCTCGCAGACGAAGTTCAGGCACCAGTGGATCCCGTACGAGCGGTAGACGTAGGCGCGTCCGGGCGGCCCGAACATCGGCGCGTTGCGCGGCGTCGGCCCGCGGAAGGCGTGGCTCGCCGGATCGTCCTGGTCGTACGCCTCGACCTCGACGATCGTCCCGCCGACGCCGTCGACGAGCAGCGTCACGCCGATCAGCTCCGGCGCGACGTCGTGCGCCGACCGGGCGAAGAACGCACGCGGGAGCGGATTCGCAGGTGGGCGCGTCGTCACGTCGAGGCTTCCGGGTGGCGCGCGTCGTAGCGCAGCAGCACCGGGAACGCCGCCGCGGTGGCGAGCGTGCCGGCGACGCAGAGGATCCCGCCGGAGACGATCGAGAAGCGGAGGCTCGTGAGCGAGGCGACGATGCCCGCCTCGAGGTTCCCGAGAGCCGGCGTGCTGGCGACCTGCGCGAACTCGATCCCGCCGAGCCGGCCGCGCATGTGGTCCGGCGTCACCGTCAGCGCGATCGTCGAGCGGAAGACGGCGCTCACCTGGTCGGCCGCGCCGGCGGCGACGAGCAGCGCGAGCGCGACCCACAGCGTCGAGGTGAAGCCGAAGACGGCGATGGCGATCCCCCAGGCGGACGCGGCCGTGACGATGGCGACGCCCTGGCGGCGCACGCGCATCACCCAGCCGGAGAGGAGCGAGGCCGCGAACGCCCCGGCGGCCGGTGCCGCGAACAGATACCCGACGGACGCGGGATCGTTGAACACCGACTGCGCCATCGCCGGGAACAGCGCGGCGGGCATGCCGAAGATCATCGCGACCGAGTCGATGATGAAGAACGACAGCACGACCTTCTGGCGGCCGACGTAGCGGAATCCCTCGACGACGGAGCCGAAGGTGACCCGCTGCGCGTCCCCGGCCGGCGGCACGGACGGGACGCCGAGCAGGATCGCGAGCGAGGCGACGAGGCCGACGAGCTCGATCGTGTATGTCCAGGTGAGCCCGACCGACGAGATCAGCACGCCGGCGATCGCCGGGCCGACGACGAGCCCGAGGTTGTTGTAGAGGCCCTGGAGCGCAGCCGCCGCCGGCAGATGCTCGAGCGGCACGAGCCGCGGCGTCAGCGACCGCACCGCGCCGGCGCCGAGCGAGAACGACGACCACGCGGCGAGCGTCAGGACGAAGACGAGCGCCGCGCTGTCGACGTGCAGCACCCCGAAGAGGACGAAGGCGGCCGTCGCCAGCGCCACGCCCGCGACGCTGCCGAGCAGGAGCAGCCGCCGGTCGTGGCTGTCGGCGAGCGCGCCGCCGACGATCGTCAGCGTCATCAGCGGCACGAACTGCGCGATCGCGAGCAGCCCGACGGCGAGGCTCGAGCCGGTGATGCGGTAGATCTGCACCGAGACGAGCACGGGCATCATCCGCCAGGCGACGTACGCGACCGACTGGCCGAGCCAGAGCGCGCGGAAGCCCTTCGACTCGCGGAGCGGCCTGACGTCGACGGCCACGCGCGCGAGGAAGCCGCGCTCGGTCTCGGTCAAAACAGCTGTTCGGCGTCGGCCGGCGCGGCGGTCTTCGCGAGCACCCGGCGCGCGCGGCGGCCGAGGTCGGCGAGGTCGACGCGGCCCTCCTCCGCGGCGTTCGCGAGCCGCTCGGCGAGGTCGAGCGCGTCGTCCAGCACCTGGCTCGAGCCCGACGCGTCCTGCCCCATCTCGGCGAGGATCGTCCGCTCGGTGCGCCCGGCGACGATCGGGTCGGGGACGCCCTCGACCCAGACGCGGGTCCGCCGGCCGTGTCCGCGCTCGGCGCCCTCGAGCGGCTCGAGCGCGTAGATCCGGTCCGCGCGCGCCCACTTGCCGAAGCCGAGGAAGACCATCCGCGGGGTGCGGTCCGCCATGGAACGAACGCTACAACAGCGGCGGTGCGGCGGGGGCCCCGGAGGACTCCCCGCCGCCGCAGCCGCGAACTGGTGGAGCGTCCCGAGCGCGATCGCGGTGAAGAACACCTCGTCGGCCTTGGCCGAGTCCCCACTCGTGATGTCGCAGTTGAGATTCATCGTCGTCGTGGACGCGACCGTCACCGCGTAGTTGAGCGAGACGATCTTCCGGTCGTTCGTCCCGCCGAGGTCGACGTTGGAGAAGTTGCTGTTGGCCCCGCCGCCGGCGGGCTGCAGGTAGCACTCGGCGTTCGTGCCGGTGCCCGTCGAGAGCAGCCGTGCGCTCGCACCCGTGGCCCCCGTCGCTCCGGTGGCGCCGGTGTCACCCTTCGCCTTGACGCATCGAAGCTATCGCCGCGGAGCGCGGGCGGACAAGCGGAGACGTCAGGAGAAGAACGTGTCGTCGTGGGAGTACGGCGGCGAGCAGCAGCAGAGGATGACGAGCTCGCTCGTGCCGTCGTTCTCCAGCGTGTGCCACGCGCCGGGCGGGATCAGCACCGCGTCGCCCGGACGGACTCGCCGCGTCTCGCCGTCGACCTCGAGCGAGCCGGAGCCCTTGACGACGACGTAGATCTCCTCGCTCGCCGCGTGGTAGTGCGGCTGCGTCGCCTGCCCCGGCTCGAGCGTCGCCTCGGCGAGGCTCTGCCGCTCCGTGTGGTGCAGCTCGCGGATCGTCGAGCCGTCCTTCGTCACGTACGGCTCCGCGGACGCCGGCGAGCGCAGCTCCATCAGAGCGCGGCGGCGAGCGCCTCGGCGACCCGCTCCTGCGCGTCGGGCTCAAGCGCGGTGAAGAACGGCAGCGCGAGCGTGCGCGAGCTCGCGTCCTCCGAGACCGGGCACATCCCCTCGCGGAAGCCGTAGCGCTCGCGCATGTACGGCTGGAGATGGATCGACGGGAGGTAGCGGTTGTAGCCGATGCGCTCGCGCTCGAAGTGCGCGATCACCCGCTCGCGCGCGGCGTTGCCGGGGAGCTTCACGACGTAGACGAACCACGACCGCACGTGGTCCCCGTCGTTCTCGCAGGGCAGCTCGACCCCGTCGATGTCCCTGAGAAGCTCTCCATAGCGCTCCGCGACCTCGTTGCGGAGCGCCAATATCGTGTCGAGCTTCTCGAGCTGCGCGATCCCGATCGCGGCTCGGATGTCGTCGATCCGGTAGTTGAAGCCCAGGCGGACGTGCTCGAGCCAGCCGCCCTCGTCGCCTCTGCCCTGGTTGCGGAGCGAGCGCAGCAGTCGCCACTCCTCCTCGGAGTGCGTCGTCACCATCCCGCCCTCGCCGGTGGTGATCTGCTTGTTCGGGTAGAAGGCGAAGACGGCGGGCGGGCCGTGCGACCCGATCGGCTCGCCCCGGTAGCGCGCGCCGAGCGCCTCGCACGAGTCCTGGATCAGCGCGAGGCCGTGCCGGTCGGCGATCGCGCGCAGCGCGTCGAGCTCGCACGGGTAGCCGTAGATGTCGACGGCGACGATCGCCTTCGTCCGCGGCGTCACCGCCGCCTCGACCGCGGCGGGATCGATGTTCAGCGTGCGCGGATCGATGTCCGCGAACACCGGCGCGGCTCCTTCGTAGACGAAGCAGTTCGCGGTCGCGGCGAACGAGTACGGCGACGTGATCACCTCGTCGCCGGCGCCGATGCCGGCGCTGACGCAGAGCAGGTGCAGTCCGGCGGTGCCGGACGACACCGCGGCCGCGTACGGCGCGCCGACCTTCGCGGCGAACAGCTCCTCGAAGCGGTCGATCGTCGGCCCGAGCGACAGCCGTCCGGAGCGCAGCACCTCGGCGACGAGCTCCTCCTCGCGCTCGTCGACGTACGGCCCCGACAGCGGGATTGCCTCGACCTCCTGCTTCACGGCAGTGTCTGCCTCAAGCTTGGGCGCGGGCGGCGGGCGCGTACTCGAGCCACTGCCCCCAGCGGTCGCTGCGCCCGTGCACCGTGTCGAGGTACGCCTGCTGGATCTCGTACGTGATCGGTCCCGGCGGCGTCTCGTGGTCGTCGATCTCGCGGATCGGCGTCACCTCGGCGGCGGTCCCGACCATGAACACCTCGTCCGCGAGGTACAGGTCGGTGCGGATCAGCGGCTTCTCGACGACGCGGTACCCGAGATCCTGCGCGATCTGGATCACCGTGTCCCGCGTGATCCCGACGAGGATCGACGCGGCGAGGTCCGGCGTGTAGATGACGCCGTCCCTGACGATGAAGATGCTCTCGCCCGAGCCGTCGGCGACGTACCCCTCGGCGGTCAGCAGGATCGCCTCGTCGTAGCCGGCGCGGTTCGCCTCGCCGACGGCGAGCATCGAGTTGAGGTAGACGCCGGTCGCCTTCGCCACGTGTGGGATCACGTTCGGGCCGACGCGCTGCCAGCTCGACACCTTGACGCGGATCCCGTTCCGCATCCCCTCCTCGCCGAGGTATGCGCCCCACGGCCACGCCATGATCGCGACGTCGATCGGGTTGTCGCGCGTCGCGACGCCGAGCTGCCCGTAACCGGAGAAGGCGATCGGCCGGAGGTAGCACGACGGCAGCTCGTTCGCGCCGATCAGCTCCCACGTCGCCGCCTTCAGCTCCTCGACCGAGTACGGAAGATCCATGTAGATCAGCCGCGCCGAGTTGTGCAGCCGCTCGAGGTGCTCGGTCAGCCGGAAGACCGCGGTGCCGCGCGGCGTCTCGTAGGCGCGGATCCCCTCGAAGACGCCCGTGCCGTAGTGGAGACCGTGCGTTCCGACGTGGACGGTGGCGTCGGCCCAGTCCACGAGCTGGCCGTTCATCCAGATCTTCGCGGTCTCCTGCATCGAATCGTCTCCTTTGTCGGTCGAGCGCGGCGCCGGGCCCGAATCGTACCGGGACTAGTCCTCCCCGAACTCCGCGAGGTCGGCGGGCTCCGCGCGGGCGACGCGGGCGAGGTCGACCGGCGCCAGCCCGACCATGTGCCGCGTCGTGCCCGCGCCGGCCCAGACGGTGTCGAAGAGCAGGAGCTCGCGCTCGAGCAGCACCCGCGTGACGGCGGCGGCCGGGAACGGCGCGACCGCGCCGGGCGCGAATCCCGTCGCGGCAACCACCTCCTCCGCGCGCGCCATGCGCGCGTAGCCGGCCTCGATCGCGGCCGCGACCTTGTTCGGGTCGGCCCGCCGGTCGCCCGGGACGAGCGCGAGGACCGGGCGGCCGTCGCAGACGAAGACGAGCGACTTGACGATCTCCACCGGCTCGCAGCCGATCGCCCGCGCGGCCGCCTCGGCCGTCGGCATCCCCTCGGGAAACTCCTCGATCCGCGCGTCCACCCCCGCCGCGCGAAGCACCGCGGCGACGCGCTCCACCGGCTCGGGCCATCTGGTCACGCCCGCGAGCGTACCGGGGAGGCCCGCCGCAACGAGCCTCCCCGCCGGAGGACGGTAGACCCTCGCAATCGCGGTTACAAGGGCCCGAGCTCGAGCACGCGGGCGTCGTCGAAGCCCTCGGAGCGGAAGCGCTCGACGAGCTCCGGCGGCGGGGGCGAGTCGACGGAGAGGACCATCAGCGCCTTGCCGCCGCGGCGGCTGCGCGAGACGGTCATGTTCGCGATGTTGACGCCGGCCTCGCCGAACAGCGTGCCGACGCGGCCGATCACGCCGGGCACGTCGTCGTAGCGGCAGAGCACGAGCAGCGGCGCAAGCTCGATCTCCAGGTCGAAGTCGAGGATGTGGACGAGCCAGAGCCGGTTGTCGCGGCCGATGGTCGTGCCGGCCACGCGGATCCGCTCCTCGCCGGCGCCGACCTCGACGCGGAGGAGGTTCGTGTAGTCCTGCACCGCCTGCGACCGCTCCTCGCGCACGTCGATCCCGCGCTCGCGCGCGATCAGCGGCGCGTTGACGAAGTTGACGGGCCGGTCGGCGTGATCCTGGAACGCGCCGTTCAGCGCCGCGACGGTGAGCAGCCGCGTGTCGTGCTCCGCGAGCCCGCCGTAGGCGGTGAGGACGAACTCGTCGGTGCGCCAGTCGACGAGCTCCATCGCGATGCGGCCGAGCTTCGCGGCGAGCGGAACGTACGGGCCGAGCACCTCGAGGTCCTCCGCCCCGATCGCCGGGATGTTCACCGCGTTCGTCACGACGCCGCCCTCGAGCGCGGCCGCGACCTGCTCGGCGACGATCACGCCGGCGCGGTCCTGCGCTTCGCCGGTCGACGCCGCGAGATGCGGCGTGACGACGACGTTGTCGAGCTCGAGCAGCGGCCCGGAGTACGGCTCCGCGGAGAAGACGTCGAGCGCGGCCCCGGCGACCTTGCCGGAGCGCAGCGCGTCGGCGAGCGCCGCCTCGTCGACGAGCTCGCCGCGCGCCGCGTTGACGATGCGGACGCCGTCGCGCATGCGCGCGAGCGCGGCCGCGTCGATCGAGCCGCGCGTCTCGTTCGTCAGCGGCAGGTGCAGCGTGACGAAGTCGGCGCCGTCGTACACATCCTCCGGCGTCGCCACCTGCTCCACGCCGAGCTCGCGGAAGCGCTCGTCCGCGACGAACGGGTCGTACGCGACGACGCGCATGCCGAGCCCGAGCGCGCGGCGCGCGACCTGCTGGCCGATGCGCCCGAAGCCGAGCACGCCCAGCGTCTTCCCGGCGAGCTCGACGCCGCCGTACGCCTTCCGCTCCCATCGCCCCTGCTTCAGCGCGGCGTGCGCCTGCGGGATGTTGCGCGCGAGCGCGACGAGCAGCCCGACGGTGTGCTCCGCGGCGGAGACGACCGTCGACTCCGGCGCGTTCGCGACGACGATCCCGCGCCGCGTCGCCGCGTCGACGTCGACGTTGTCGATGCCGACACCGGCGCGGCCGATCACCTTCAGCCGCTCGGCGCGGTCGATCAGGTCGGCGGTGAGCTTCGTCGCCGAGCGGACGACGATCGCGTCGTAGCGGTCGATGATGTCGGCGAGCTCGCTGTCCGCGTCGACGTCGACGTCGAAGCGCGAGCGCAGCAGGTCGACCCCGGCGTCGGAGATCGACTCGCGGACGAGGACGCGCGCCGTCACGACACGGATTGGTGCTCGAATCCCTCGAGCGCGGCGGTGACGGCGGCGCCCCGCTCGACGTCGGCGCCGAGCTCGGCGAGGACGAGCTCGACCGCGGCGAGCGCCGTCGTGATGTCGAAGATGTCGAACCAGCCGATGTGACCGAGGCGGAAGATCTTCCCCTTCAGGTGGCCCTGGCCGTTCGCGATCGTCATGCCGAAGTGCCGGCGCACGCCGGCGACGACGTCGCTCGAGTCGACGCCGTCCGGCGCGCGGATCGCGGTCACGACCGCGCTGCGGTCCTCGTCCGGCGAGAACAGCTCGAGCCCCATCGCCTTGACGCCGGCGCGGCACGCGCGGCCGAGCCGCACATGGCGCTCGAACGCGGCCTCGAGCCCCTCGTCGAGCAGCATCCCGAGCGCGACGTCGAGCGCGACGATGAGCGAGGTCGCCGGCGTGAACGGCGCATCGAGCTTCGCCTGCGCGGCGCGCGTCCGCTCCCAGTCGAGGTAGAAGCTGCGCGACGGCTTCGCGGCGGCGAGCGCCTGGTCGGAGACGGCGCACATGGCGAGCCCCGGCGGCGTCATCAGCGCCTTCTGCGAGCCGGACGCGACCGCGTCGAGGCCCCATGCGTCCAGCTCGAGCGGGACCGCGCCGAGGCTCGAGATCGCGTCGACCGCGACGACGGCGCCGTGCTCCTTCGCAGCGGCGGCGAGCGCCTGTACGTCGGCGACGACGCCGGTCGAGGTCTCCGACTGCGTGAGGAAGACGACGTCGGCGCCGCCGACCTCGGCGAGCCGCGAGGCGAGATCGTCGGCGCGCGGGGTCTCACCCCACTCGTACCGCATCGCCTCGACCTCGGCGCCGTGGATCGCCGCGATCTTCTCCCAGCGCTCGCCGAACGCGCCCGCGGAGACGACGACGGCGCGCGCCCCGTCGCAGAGGTTCGCGCCGACCGACTCCATCGCCGCCGTCCCCGACGCGGTGAAGAGGAGCACGTCGGCGCTGGTTCGGTAGACCTCCTGCAGCCGCGCGAGGCAGCGCTCGTAGATGACGCGGAAGTCGGCGCCGCGGTGGTGGAGCACGGGCTCCGCGAGCGCGGCGAGCACCGCCGGCGGCACGGGCGTCGGCCCGGGCGTGAACAGGTACTTCTTCTCCGGCATCGACCTCAGCGTAGACGCCGGGTCGGCCGCAGGGTCACCCGCGACGCGTCGTCTGTACGGTTACGAACCCGCCGCCCTGGCTCATCCCCTGCATCCACGCGTGCGGCGACGGCGGCTCGCCCTCGGCCCGCGGCGGCTCGCTCCCGAGCAGCACACGCGTGAGCGCGGCGGTCTCGTGCAGGAGCTCGTCGAGCGCGGCGGCGAGATCCTCGGCGCTGACCTGCTCGTGTCCCGCCTCGACGGCGGTCAGCGTCGCCTTGCGCAGCAGCTCCCGGAAGAACGAGGCGGTCGCGCCCTCGGTCCGCTCGACGACGGCGGCGACCTCGGCCGGATCGAGCTCGAGACCGCGTGCATAGAGCTCGACGAGGCGCCTGCGCGCCGCGGCGTCCGGCAGCGGGATCTCGACGGCGAGGTCGATCCGCCCCGGCCGCGCCGCGAGCGCCGGCTCGAGCGCGTCCGGCCGGTTCGTCGTCAGGACGAAGGCGACGTCGGCGTCCTCCGCGAGCCCGCTCATCTCGTTCATCAGCTCGAACAGGACGGGGTTCGATCCGAACGGCCCGAACGTCCGCTCCTGCGCGACGAGGTCGACGTCCTCGAGGACGACGAGCGACGGCGCGAGCCGGCGCGCGAGGTTCCCGAAGGCGCCCACCATCCCGAGGCTCGACCCGGAGAGGATGATCACGGTCGCGTCGGTCACGCGGCCCGTCAGGAAGCGGACGGTGTGCGTCTTCCCGGTCCCGGGCGGGCCCCAGAGCAGGAGCCCGCGTCCGAGGTGACGATCGCGCTCGAGCAGCGCCTCCCGGTGGCGGCTCGGCCCGACGACGTGGCGCTCGATCCGTTCGAGCACGCCGTCCGGGAGCACGAGCTCCGACTCGTCCATCGCCGGGCGCTCGAGGAAGACGACGTGGCGGTTGCCGCGCCGGTCGGCCTCGATCGTGATCACCTGGCCGCGGAACACGTCGCGCTCCTCCATCGCCGCCCGCAGGTCGACGAGGAAGCGCCGCGCCGCCTCCGGGTCGGGCCCGGCCGCCTGGACGGCGAGCCCGGGCACCGGGCCGTGCTCGTCACCGCGGCGGACGAAGACGCAGAGCGGCCCGTCGGGGCTCGTGACGAGGACGATGCCCCACGCAAGGCAGGGCAGCGTCCGGTTCGGCCCGATCGGCGCGTTCACGTACTCGGGCGGGCCGAGCTCGTGGTGGCTCGTCGTCACGAGGTCGCCGAGGCTCACGTCGGAGAAGCGCCGGCCCTGGCCGGCGACGCCGATCGTCCGGGCGGAGAAGCCCGGGCGCGCGAGCGTCGCGTCGAGGCCGAGCTGGAGGTTCGCGAGCTCGAAGGCGGGGAGCTCCTCGCCGTGCACGGGCACCTCGCTCCCATCGACGCCGAGATGCGCCCGGAGGACGCCCGAGATCGGCGTCGCCGTGTGGTGGGACTCCTCGAGGAGCTCCCGGACGAGCCGGGCGAGGTCGGCGCGGAAGTCGGCGTCGCTCATCGCTGCGACCCGAACTGGATCACCTGCTGGAAGGTCGGGCGGTTCGTCCAGCGCATCGTGTCCGGGATGAAGCCGTTGAACTGGATCCGCTCGGCGGTCGCGTCGGAGCGCCACGCCGACGGGTCGCCGCCCTGCGCGACCGCGAGCGCGTTGCCGGCCGCGTCGAGCGACTGCCAGAGCGAGGCGGCGCACGCGGCCGGGTCGCCGCCGCCGCAGTACGCCGTCGAGAACTTCCCCGTCACCGGCTTCCCGAGCAGCGTCGAGAGATCCTTGTCGACGTACGAGTACCAGCCGGCGCCGTACGAGCTCCCGCCCGGGTTGGCGGGGTTGTCGATCGGCGCGAGCTGCTTCAGCTGGTCCGTGAGCGGGCCGAGCACGGGCTGGAGCACGGCGACCGCGAGCCGCGGCCACCACGCGTCCATGATCGCCGCCCCCGGCGCGTCGATCTTGCCGTCGCCGTTCGCGTCGAGGCGGCTGCCGTCCCACGACCGGAGGAGTTGCAGCATCTGCGCGTCGCGCGCGCTCGGCGCGGTGCCGTCCGCGAGCACCTGCGCGAGCAGCGGGACGAGCGTCGAGCGGAGATCCGTCGTCGCGGCCTCGTTCATCGCGGCGACGACGCTCACCGGCGTGTGCACCTTCTTCGCCGCGACGCCCTTGTCCAGCAGCAGCACGCGGTGCACCGACCCGTACGACCAGTTGTCGTCGGCCGCGCCGAACCCCGCCGCCGGCTTGTTGTTCCAGTTGACGATCGCGCCGCTCCTCGGGTCGACGACGTGCGGGTGCGCGAGCGGCGCGAGCCAGCCGCGCCATTCGTACGAGCCGTTCCCGTTCGTCGGCAGCCCCGGGTCGACGCCGGGCGCGCGCAGCGGCAGCCGCCCGCTCGAATACATCGCGATGTGCTGCGAGTCGGCGTAGAACCAATTGAACGTCAGGTCGAAGCCGCTCATCGTCGAGAAGAACTGCTGCGGCGACCGGACGCCGCCCGTCGACAGCGTCTGGAACGGGATCGCCGACAGCAGCTCGCGCCCGCGCGTCGACCGCTCCGACGAGATCGCGACCTTCGTGCCGTTGCTCGTCGCGTAGCCGACGACCGGTCCGTGCACCGTCGTGTGGAAGACGAGCTCCGTGTTCGGCGCGCCGCCGATCCCCTTGAGGTAGCCGGCGTCGAACGTCCCCATCGCACGACACTGGCCCTTGTACTCGTAGTGGAGGTCGTCGCCGCCGCAGAGCGTCTCCGCGAACTGGTCGATGACGTCGGAGCTCGCGGACGTCGCGCTCCACGCGTAGTCGGGGCCGCGGCCGATCTGGAGGTAGAAGCCGAGCCCGGGGAAGGCGACGCCGCGCGCGTCGAGCCCGCCGCCGTGCAGGTCCTCCTCCATCAGGATCTCCGGTGCGTAGTAGCCGACCTGCGGGCCGGCGACGAAGATCGGATGGCCGTTCGCGGACCGGCTCGCGCCGATCAGCAGCGCGTTCGACATGAGCCGGTGCTGCACCGTGCGCACCGCGGGACCGGCCGGCGTGAAGCTGCCGGCGTCGAGCGGGACGTTGCCCGGGCCGATCCCGGTCGGGCCGGTCTCGTACGGGAACGAGGACGCGATCGTCACCGGCGTCGACGGGTCGAGCTGCTCGCGGAGGTCGTTCCAGACGGCGAGGCCCTTGGTCGGGCCGAGCCGCTGCTGCAACGACGAGAGGAACTCGGCGCTCGCCGCCTCGTTGCCGCCGCCCGCGCCGAAGACGGCGCCGATCAGCGTCCCGATCGCGACGACGTCGTTCCGGGTGAACGGCGCGACGAACCCTCCCTGCGCCTTGAAGTAGGCGTTGATCCCGGCGAGGTACGCGTCGACGTCGCGGAGCAGCTGCCGGCCCTGCGCGGTCTTCCCGGCGAGCGGCACCTGCGCCGCGAGGAACGCCTCCGTCTGCGCGCTCGGGACGAACTGGCGGCCGGAGAGCGCGACCGAGAAGGCGTCGTAGCCCGGAACGTCGAGCGCGGAGATCCGCGCCGGGCCGCGCAGCAGCTGGAGGTCGAGCCCGCGGTCCTCGGCGGTCACCCAGCCGGCGCCGAACTCGGTGTCCGCGCGCGTCGCGCCGTAGACGTGCGGGACGTCCCACTCGTCGCGGTCGATCGTCACGCCGGGCTTCGGTTTCTCGACCCGGGCCGGCTTCGCGCCGCCGAGCCCGAGCGTCTCGGGCTTGTACAGGTGCGTGAGGTCGGACGCGGTGACGTTGCCGCGCAGCGGCGTCAGCCCGTCGTAGAGCGGCTCCTGGTTCGTGAGCGCCGCGCCGTTCGCGCCCTGCCCGGGCGGGAGGATGTTCAGCGCGAGGATCGCGTCGTCGCCCGGCGGCGCGGCCGAGGCGGCGCCGAGGAGAAGCGCGCCGGCAGCGGCCGCGGCGGCGACGAG
This sequence comes from Gaiellaceae bacterium, assembly GCA_035541175.1. Taxonomy (GTDB): domain Bacteria; phylum Actinomycetota; class Thermoleophilia; order Gaiellales; family Gaiellaceae; genus Palsa-739. The sequence continues at coordinate 4,406 of DATKNT010000104.1, read as the reverse complement.
GAGCCACTTGCGCATTCTCACCACGCGCGAGCCTACTAGGCTCGTGGCGTGGATGCCCTCGTCGCCTTCGCCGCCGCGCTCGTCGCGCTCCGCCTCGCAGGCGCGCTCGCGCGCCGCTGGCAGGGGAGCCGCCGGCCCGAGCTCGCCGCGTGGGCGTGGTCGCTCGCGGCCTACGCCGTCGCCGCGGCGGCGATCGCCTGGGGAGAGGCGGCCCAGTGGGACGCCCGCGCCTTCCGCGTCTACTACGCGGCGGGGGCCCTGCTGACCGCGCCGCTGCTCGGGATCGGGTCGCTGCTGCTCGCCGGCGTCCGCCGCGCCGCGCCGCTCGGCCTCGTCTACGCCGGGCTCGCGATCGGCGTCGCGCTGGCGATGCCGGTGCACGGGGCGTTCCCGCCGCACGGGATCCCGCCGGCCCAGGACCATCTCGCGCTCGTCCCGGCGCGGCTGCTCGCGATCGTCGCGAACGTCCTCGGCACGGCGGCGGTCGTCGCCGTCGCGGCCCGCTCCTTCCGCCGCCGCCCGCTCGGGAACGCGCTGATCGTCGCCGGCGTCGCCGCGGCCGCTCTCGGCAGCGGCCTGACCGGGCTCGGAGCGGCCGGGAGCTCGGCCGGGATCGCCGTCGGCGTGGTGCTGCTCTACGCCGGATTCGTGGCCCCGCCTGCGATGCCGCTGCGCCGGGCCGCCGCGCCGCGGGCTTGAGACGATCTACACAAAGCGGAGCCGTCCGACCGGTCCGTACCCTTGCGTCCGCAATCGCATAGCCGCACCGGGCGTTGCAGGTCTCGGCCGACCATTGCCCGCCCGGTTCCCGTGCAAGCGAATCCGGAGGTGATTCTTGCGGCGTTCCGTTCTGGCCTGCGCCGGCCTGCTCGCGCTTGCGTGCGCGTCGGCGGCGACAACCGTTCCCCGAGCCGATGCCCGACAGGCGACGCTCGGGAGCGCAGCGATCGCGCGGCTCGGCACCGAGATCGCGCAGTACCAGCGAACGACATGGCACTGGCAGCGGGTGATGGGCGTGCCCCTGTCGCCGACGTACGGGCGCGTGCTGTCGACGATGCGCGTCCGCGACGTGCAGCGGGCGGCGGCGCTCTGGCGGCGCCAGGCGGCCCAGGCGCAGCAGGCGGCGCAGCATCCGCCGCGGCTCGGCGCCTGGCTCTGCATCCACCGCTACGAGGGCAGCTGGACGGACGGCGGCGCCCCGTACTTCGGCGGCCTGCAGATGGACCTCTCCTTCCAGCGGACGTACGGCGCCTGGCTCTACCGCCACAAGGGCACCGCCGACCACTGGACGCCGCTCGAGCAGATCTGGACCGCGGTCCGCGCCGCGCGCACGCGCGGCTTCTGGCCCTGGCCGAACACAGCACGATTCTGCGGCCTCATGTAGGACCGGGTGGCGACTCTCCGTGTGCGCTCCGCCGGGAGCGCGGTCCCGGCTCCGCGCGGCCGAGGTCGGCGCACCGACGGCGTGTCGGCGGCTGCCTTCCCCGTGCGGCCGGTGGTGGCCTTCGGCTCGGGTCGCGCTGCCGGGACAGCGTCAAACTGCTGTCGGTCTGACTTGACAATGACATCAAAGTGATGTCATAGTGCAGCCATGCAGATCGACGGGTACGTCCAGGCAGTGCGCGAGGACCTCGTCCGCGTCGCGGCCCTCGGCGACGAGACGACCGCGCGCGCGGCCGAGCTGCTCGCGGTCGCGCTCGAGTCCTCGCTCGGCCGGCGCCTCCAGGAGGCGCTCGCCGAGGCGGCGCTCGAGCTCTCGGCGCAGCTCGACAGCGGACGCGTCGAGGTCCGGATCGCCGGCGGCGACCCGGAGCTCGTCTATGTCCGCGACGAGGAGCCGGAGCCGGCGGGCACGGGCGACGAGGCGCTCGACGCCCGGATCACGCTCCGCCTCCCGGAGCCGCTGAAGAGGCGGATCGAGGACGCCGCCTCCCGCGAAGGGGTCTCCGTGAACACGTGGATCGTCCAGGCGCTCGCGCGCACCGCGAGCGTTCCGCGGCGGTCCGGAGGAAAGCGCCTGACCGGCTACGGCCGGAGCTGAGCGCCGAAAGGAGTCGCAATGACCGACGTGCTCATCCGTCCCCTCCCGCTCCGCGGCCCGCGCTGGCGCTACGACGACCCCTCGGGCGTCGCCGACGCGCCGCTCGAGCTGCGCCTGCCGCAGCCGCTCCGCGGCGGCGTCGAGACGGCCGCCGCCCGCGAGGGGCTGACCCCGTCCCAGTGGCTGCTCGGGCTCGTCTCCCGCAGCCTCTCTCCCGCGAGCGCGAAGGCGGTCTGACATGTCCGAGCATCGCTTCACCACTCCCGAGCCGGTCGAGCTTCGGGTCACGATCCCCGCCGGCAAGATCGCCGTCGAGACCGTGGACGGCGACGAGACGCTGATCACGATCTCCGGCGACGAGAAGCTCCTCGACCAGACGATCGTCGAGCAGCGAGGCGGCGCGATCGTCGTCGACTTCCACGGCAGGCGCAGCCTGTTCGGGATCAACATCTCGATCGGCGACTTCTCGCTCGGCGGCGGGCGGCTCGACGTGCGCGCGTCGATTCCGCACGGCAGCTCGGCGAAGCTCGCCTCGGCGGCGGCCGACACGAAGGTCGCCGGGCGGCTCCTGTCGCTCGACTCGAAGACCGCGTCCGGCGATCTCGTCGTCGAGGCCGAGGTCGAGCGCGAAGCGGTCGTCAAGACGGTGAGCGGCGACGCCCGGCTCGTGGTCGTCGGCGGCGATCTGCGCGTGCAGACGGTGTCCGGCGACGTGAACGCGGGCTCCGTCGGCGGCTCGCTCGTGGCGAAGTCGGTCTCCGGCGACGTCCGTGTCGACTCTCTCCGCGAGGGGCACGCGCAGGTCCAGAGCGTCTCCGGCGACATCGACCTCGGCATCGCCCCGGGCTCGGCCATCGACGTCGACGCGAACTCCGTGTCGGGAGACCTCTCGTCCGAGGTCCCGCTCGCGGGCACGCCGGACGAGATCGGCGCCGGCGGCCCGACCGTGGTCGTCCGCGGCAAGACGGTCAGCGGCGACTTCCGCGTCCACCGCGCCGCATGAGGTCGCTGCTCCGCAGCCGCGACGCGCGCCTGCTCTTCGGCGGCGAGGCCGTCTCGCTGTTCGGCGACTGGGCGCTGCTGATCGTCCTCGGGATCTGGGCGAAGTCGCTCACCGGCTCGAACGCGGCCGCGGGGCTCGTCTTCTTCGTGTTCTCGCTCGGGCGGCTCGCCGCGCCGCTCGGCGGGCTGCTCGCCGACCGCCTGCGCCGCCGGCCGCTGATGGTCGCGGCCGACGTGTTCACCGGCACGTCGGTGCTGCTGCTGCTCCTCGTCCACGACCGCAGTGACGCGTGGCTGATCTACGTCGTCGCGCTCCTGTACTCGCTCGGCGGCTCGGTGTTCGAGTCGGCGCGATCGGCGCTGCTGCGCCTCGTCTTCCCCGAGGAGCAGCTGGCGGAGGCGAACGGGCTGCTGCAGACGATCACGCAGGGGCTGCGCCTCGTCGCGCCGCTCGCGGGCGCCGGGCTGTACGCGGCGATCGGCGGCGGCGCAGTGGCGGTCTTCGACGCGGCGACGTTCGCCGTCTCGGCCGTGACGCTGGCCGCGCTGCACGTCCACGAGCAGCGGCCGGTGCGGCACGAGCACGCGTTCCTCGTCGAGGTCTCGGCCGGCGCGAGGCACATCCTCGCGACGCCGGTGCTGAAGAGGATGCTCGTCGGCGGCGCGGCCGCGATGCTCGTGCTCGGGTTCGCGGAGACGGTCGTCTTCGCGCTGCTCGGTGCGGTCGGGAAGCCGCCCTCGTTCCTCGGGGTCACGAGCACGATCCAGGGCATCGGCTCGGTCGCCGGCGGCCTCACGGCGGCGGCGGTCCTGCGACGAACCGGTGACGTCCGCCTCGTCGCACTCGGACTTGCGGGCTTTGCAGCCGGCGACGCGCTCTTCCTCGTGCCCCGGCTCGAGATCATCCTCGTGGGCTTCCTCATCGCCGGCATCGGGATCACCTGGGCGATCGTGGCGTACATGACCGCGCTCCAGCTGCGGACGCCGCTGCCGTTGCAGGGCCGCGTCTCGGCCGCCGCCGACGTCGGCATCACGGTGCCGCAGACGCTGTCGATCGCGGTCGGCGCCGGGCTCTCGACGGTGGTGCCCTACCAGGCGCTCGTGGTCGCGATGGCCGTCGTCGTCGGCATCGCCGCGCTCTACCTCGCGCGCGGCGCGCAGCTCAGCCCCGAAGCTTCTCCCGCAGTAGCCGGTTGACGACCTTCGGGTCGGCCTTCCCCTGCGTCTCCTTCATCACCTGGCCGACGAGGAAGCCGAGCACGCCCTCCTTGCCGCCGCGATAGGTCTCGACCTGCTGCGGGTTCGCGGCGATCACGGCCTCGATCACCGGGTCGAGCGCCGACTCGTCGGAGACGGCGGTCTG
>DATKNT010000103.1:0-14122 GCA_035541175.1 Gaiellaceae bacterium | reverse complement strand
GACGCGCGCGCCCGCGAGCCCGAACGCCTTCGAGAACGTGCGGATGACGATCACGCCGTCGTCGAGCAGCCCGGCGGCGCCGTCGTCGTCGCAGAACTCGACGTACGCCTCGTCCACGACGAGCGGCCGTGCCGCCGGCAGCGGGTCGACGGAGCCGGTCGGGTTGTTCGGACGGCAGCAGAACGTCAGCACCGGATCGTCGTCGCCGACGGTCGCGCCGACGAGCCCGGCGGCGACGCGGTAGAGCGGGTACGTCGGGTCGTTCGCGATCGCCACGGTGTCGCCATCGCCGGCGTACGCGCGCGCGACGAGCAGGATCAGGTCGTCGCCGCCGGCGCCGAGCACGACGTTCTCCGGGCCGACGCCCGCGTAGTCGGCGATCGCGGCGAGCAGCCTCGGGTAGCCGCCGTGCGGGTACTCGTTGACGTGCGCGAGCGCATGCGCGACCGTCGCCGGCCGCGAGCTCGGCAGCGGCAGCGGCGGGACGTTCCCGTCGAAGCGGACGATCTGCGACGGGTCGAGCCCCGCGCGCCGCGCGAGCTCCTCGGTCGACGGCGCCCAGGCGTACGCGCGGAACTCCGGCGAGAGCGGCCTCATCGCTCCACCGCCGCGGCGTGCGCCGGCATCCCCTCGACCGCCGCGAGCGCGCGGACGACCGGCGCGACCCGCGCGAGTCCCTCCGGCGTGAGCCGCTGGATCGTCACCGGCTTCATGAACGTCTCGACCCCGAGCCCGCCGCTCGAACGGCCCCAGCCGCCGGTCGGGAGGACGTGGTTGCCACCGGTCGCGTAGTCGCCGCTCGCGACGGGCGAGCTCTCGCCGACGAACACTGCGCCGGCGTTCCGGATCTGGTCCGCGAGCACGGTCGCGTCGCCGAGCAGGACGACGTGCTCCGGCGCGAGGCGCTCGACGTCGGCGAGCGCCGGCTCGAGGTTCGCGCCGTCGACGAGCGTGCAGACCGTGTCGACGCCATGCTCCGCCTGCGCCGCGAGCTCGAGCTCCGCGATCGCGCGCGAGCCGTTCCGTCCGAGCACGACCGCCACCTCCGACGGGCCCGCAGGCAGGTCGATGGCGACGTCGCGCGACACGAGCAGCTTCGCCTCGTTCACGAACGCGTTGCCGGGCCCGACGATCTTGTCGACGCGCGGGATCGTCTCCGTCCCGTAGGCGAGCGCCGCGATCGCCTGTGGGCCGCCGACCGCCCAGATCTCCTCGACGCCGAGCAGCCGTGCCGCCGCGGCGACGAGCCCGGCGCCGTCGGGCGGCGTGACGACGACGATCCGCTCGACGCCGGCCGCCTGCGCCGGGACCGCGCACATGACGAGCGTCGAGACGAGCCGCCGTGGCACGTAGACGCCGACGGAGCGGAGCGGCGACCAGCGGCGCTCGAGCACGACTCCCGGCTCGATCTCGAGCCGGAGGTCCGCCGGGCGTTGCGCCTCGTGCCAGCGCCGGACCCGCTCGGCGAGCGTCAGCACCGCCTCCTCCGGCAGGTCCCCCGCGGGCTCGGCGCGCACGGGCTCGGCGCCGTCCAGGCGCACGGCCCACTCGCGCAGCGCCTCGTCGCCGCGCGCGCGGACGTCCTCGACGATCTCCGCAACAGAGCTCACGCGAGCATCCGCCGGTGTCTGATTGGCGAGCTCATGCAAGCATTCGCTCGACCGGAACGAGCAGGATCGACGACGCGCCCGCCGCCTCGAGCGCCGGCAAGAGCCGCCAGATCTCCGCGGCGGGGACGACGCTGTGCACGGCGACCATCCCCGGCTCCGCCAGCGGCAGCACGCTCGGCGCGCGCGAGCCGGGGACGAGCTCGCAGATCCGCGCGAGCGCGGACTCCGGCGCGTTGAGCATGAGGTAGCGCGCGCCGCGCGCGTCGACGACGCTGCGGAAGACCGACCCGAGCTGCAGCGCGTCCTCGCGCGGCTGCGGCGGCCCGATCAGCACCGCCTGCGAGTCGAGCAGCCGGCCGACCGAGCGCAGCCCGTTCGTGCGCAGCGTGCTGCCGCTCGAGACGAGGTCGACGATCGCATCCGCGAGCCCGAGCCGCGGCGCCAGCTCGACGGAGCCGTGCACGTCGACGAGCTCGATCGTCGGCGGCAGCAGCTCGCGGGCGAGCCGTGGGAAGCTCGTGGCGACGCGCGCGCCGTCGAGATCGGCGACGGACTGCGCCGGCGACTCCGCCGGAACGGCGGCCTCGAGCGTGCACGCGCCGAAGCCGAGCCGGACGATCTCCGTCACGTCCGCTCCGCTCTCGCGGACGATGTCGATGCCGGTGATGCCGCAGTCGACGACGCCGTCCTGCACGTATTCGGGGACGTCGTCCGCGCGGACGAGCAGCGCCTCGACCGGCGCGTTGCGGCACGGGAACGCGAGCGCACGGTCGCCGGGCGTCACCGGGCCGAGCCCCGCGTCCACGAGCAGGACGCTCGCCGGCTCGCGGAGCCGGCCCTTCGAGGGGACCGCGATCCTCAGCTGCGCCGTCTCCGCCGCCGCAGCGCCAGCGCGTACCCGCCCTCGCCGCGGCGCAGCCACTGCGCCACGCGCGTCACCGTCGTCGTCGACGCGTGCGTCCGCTTCGCCACCTCGAGGTAGGGAAGCCCTTCGTCCAGCAGCCGCGCCATCTGCCAGCGGTGCGCCATCGCGTCCAGCTCCGCCCGCGTGCAGAGGTCCCGGAGGAAGTGGTGCACCTCGTCCGGGTTCCGCAGCGACGCGATCGTCGCGAACAGGTCCTCGTGCTCCGGGGTCGGCCAATGTGAGGGCTCCGTCGATGCCATCGTGTTAGCATGATAACACGTTGGAAGAGGATTTCGAGCTTCTGCCGGCCGTGGACGTCCTCAACGGGAAGGCGGTGCGCCTCGAGCGCGGCGCCTACGACCGCGTCGCGGCCGAGGGCGGCGACCCGTTCGCGCTGATCGCGCGCGTCGCCGCCGCCCGTCCCCCGCTCGTCCACGTCGTCGCGCTCGGCGCCGCCCGCGAGGGCGGCGCGCCGGTGGAGCTGGCCCGGCGCGCGGTCGCTGCCGCGGCGCCGGTGCCGGTGCAGCTCGGCGGCGGCGTCCGCTCAGTCGCGGACGCGCGGGCACTCGTCGATGCGGGCGTCGCGCGCGTGATGGTCGGGACGGCGGCGTTCGGCCCGCTCCCGCTCGAGGAGTTCGTCGACGCGCTCGGCGAGCGGCTCGTCGTCGCCGTGGACGTCGCGGACGGCGTCGTCCGCACGGCGGGCTGGCTCGAGTCGTCGCGGCTGACGACCGCGGCTGCGCTCGAGCGCTGCACCGCCGCCGGTGTGACGCGAGTCCTCTGCACGGCGATCGCCCGCGACGGGACGCTCGCCGGGCCCGACCTCGACCTGATCCGCGAGGCCCGCGCCGGCTTCGCGGGCGCCCTCCTCGCCGCCGGCGGGATCCGCGACGCCGCCGACGTCGAGGCGGTGCGGCAGGTCGGAGCCGACGGCGCCGTCGTCGGCCGCGCCCTTCTCGAGGGCTTCGATTTCACGTCCGCGTAACACCGGCCGCGTACACTCTCGGAGTCCGGCATACGAGAAGGACGGTGTCCTCGATGACCACCCAGACCGAGCCGGTGGCCGACGACACGGAGCTTCTCCTCCACGAGATCCGGGACGAGGCGAGCAGCCTCGCGCATCACCCGGTCGAGGAGATCCGCCGCCTCGCCCACGTCGCCGCAGAGGGCGACAGCCCGACGACGCCGCTGCTCGTCACGCTCGGCGTCGTCGGCATCGTCGCCGCGGTGCTCGTGTTCATGCTCACCGCGGGACTGCTCGCCTACTACCTCGGCTAGCGAGCCCGGCCGAGCTCGACCTGGCCGGGCTCGTTCCGGCGGCGGGGAGGCTCGACCGCGTCTGGTACGTCCCGGCCGGCCGCGGGGTTCCGCGCGTCGTCGTGGGCTGGCACTTCCTCGCTCGCCGCCCGCTCGAGGGATGGCCCGACCTGCGCCGCTACGTCTTGACGGTCTGGAGCCCCGACCACCGGACTCCCGGGTCGGCTCGATGGGCTCCGCAGACCCTCGTGAGAGCCTCGCCGTTTCCGTTCTCGGTGGACTCGGTCCGACTCGCCGATGTCACCGGCGACGGGATCGACGACTTCCTCGTCACCGTGGAGTGCAACGACTGCAATCACGGCACGGCGGTCGCGTCCGTCTATGCACCGCTCGGCGGCGGGATCCGCAAGCTCTACGGAGTCGGTGTCCTGGGAGTCGCACGAGGAGGGCCGGATGCACACGTCCACGGCCGGGTGATCAGCGAGACGGCCTGGGGCGCCCTCGACGGTCTCGTGTGGTTCGACGAGCCGAGGGGCGGCTCGTCCGTCTGCTGCCCGACGAGCCGCCTTCAGACGTTCCTCCGCTGGACGCGCCGCGGCTGGCGGGTCGTGGCCCGCCGTCACCTCTCGCCGACCGGCGACCCGCTCGTCCAGCAGGGCTTCCCGGCCCTGTAGAGCTACGGCCGACCCAGCAGCTCGGCCAGATCCGGGACGACGACGTCGGCTCCCTGCTCGCGCAGCGCGTCCGCCTGGCCGACGCGGTCGACGCCGACGACGAAGCCGAAGCCGCCGGCGCGGCCCGCCGCGACGCCCGCGAGCGCGTCCTCGAACACCGCCGCCTCCGGCGGCGCGACGCCGAGCCGCTCCGCCGCGACGAGGAACGTGTCGGGAGCGGGCTTGCCCGGCAGGTGCTCGCGCTCGGCGACGAGGCCGTCGACCCGCAGCTCGAAGAGATCGTCGATGCCCGCCGCCTCGAGGAACTCGTCGCAGTTCTCGCTCGCGGAGACGACGGCGCGGCGCAGGCCCGCATCCCGAACGGCCTTCACGTACCGGACCGAGCCCTCGTACGCCTCGACGCCCCGGATGCGGACGATCTCCAGCAGGAGCACGTTCTTCCGGTGCGCGAGCCCCGCGACGGTGTCGCGCTCCGCAGGGTCGTCGTGCCGGCCCTCGGGCAGACGGATCCCGCGCGACTCGAGGAACGACCGCGCCCCGTCGTCGCGATGCTTGCCGTCGACGAACTCGTCGTAGTCGGCGACCTCGTCGAACGGCACGAACGCCTCGCCCTCGCGCTCCGCGCGCCCGCGCAGGTACGGGTCGAACATCGCCTTCCACGCGGCGGCGTGCACGGCGGCCGTCTTCGTCAGCACGCCGTCGAGGTCGAACAGGCACGCGCGGATCCCCGCCGGCAGACCGAGCGCCGCGGTGTTCACAGCAGCGCCGCCAGATCGCGGTCGAGGAGGTCGGCGATGCCCTCGATCACGACGTCGGCGCCGGCCTCGCGGCACGCAGCCGGGTCGCCGGTCCGGTCGGTCGCGACGACGACGTCGAAGCCCGCGGCGCGTCCGGCGGCGCAACCGGCCGGATCCGTCTCGAAGACGACCGCGCGGGCCGGCGACACCTCGAGCTCGCGGCAGGCGGCGAGCAGCCAGTCCGGCTGGGGCTTCTCGCGCAGGCCCTGCGCGGCGATCGTGTTCGCGTCGACCACCTCGTCGACGTAGTCGGCGAGCCCGGCGCGCGCGAGGATCATGTACGTGTGCGCGCTCGCCGAGACGACGGCGGAGCGGATGCCGGCGTCGTGGGCCAGCTCGAGGAACTGACGCGATCCCTCGAAGACCCTGACGCCGCTCTCCTCGAGGCGGCGGACGAGTGCCTCCTGCTTCCGGTTCGCGAGCCCGTGCACCGTCTCGGTCCCCGGCGGGTCGTCGGGACTGCCCTCGGGCAGCCTGATGCCGCGGCTGGCGAGGAACGCCCGCACGCCCTCGAGTCGCGGCTTCCCGTGGATGTGCGCGTAGTAGTCGGTCTGCCGGTCGAAGTGCGCGAACCGGCCGCGCGTGCGCTCGATCCGGTTCGAGATGAACTCGTCGAACGTCTCCTTCCACGCGGCCGCGTGCACCGCGGCGCTGGCGATGAGCACGCCGTCGAGGCGGAAGACGAACGCGATCACCTCGGGCGGCAGCCCGAGCTGTCTTCTCGCCTCGCCGGGGCTCATGAACCGGCGCAGGAAGAGCGCGCTCTCGCGCTGGTCGCGGGCGAGCGCCTGGAGCAGCTCCGACGTCGACTCGCGCTCGCGTTGAAGCTCCCTGGCGTACGCCCGCCGCTCCGGCTCGGGGAGGTCGCCGCCCGCCGCGGCGAGGGCGGCGTCGGCCGCCCCGAACGCGGTCTTCCACCGCGCCCGGAGGGAGTCCACGCCGACGATCTGCTCCGGGGGCTGCACGACCGGCACGACCGGCTGCGGCACCAGCTCGACCGAATCGCGACCGCGGCGACGCAGAAGCTCGCGCCCGTTGCCGTCTGCGCCGGAGTCCCTTGCCACGATCGGCATCGCCTTTCGGTCTCTCACCTCCAGCGTGCCTTACGCCGCCGGGCCCGGCATCCGCAGCAGGCCGCCCCGCGGATGAGGGAAAGTACGCCCCGCCGGTATCGTCCGGGCATGAGAGTCGTCGTCTCGGACGCGGCGGCGGACCGGATCCGCGAGCACGGAGGACGGCTGTACGTCTCGGTGCGGAGCGCAGCGTGCTGCCGCGCCGTCCCGAGGCTTGCGACCGCCTTCGAGCCGCAGCCGCGCGTGCGGTTCCGGCGCGTGCCCGAGAGCGGCGATGTCGAGCTGTACGTCCCCGAAGATCTGGCGCCGCTCCCGGACGAGCTCGAGCTCGACGTGAGCCGCTTCTCCCGACGCCGCGTCGACGCGTACTGGAACGGCTGCGCGTGGATCGTCTGACCTGAGCGGGACTCTCGCGTCGCTCGCGGCTCGGTCCGCGGTCGTGACCGTCGTCGCCGGCCCCGGCACGGCGCAGGTCGCGCGGGACGCGCTCGTCGGGAGCCCATCGGCGGCGGCGCGTCAGCCCTGGATCGTCAGCGTCGCGCTCAGCGTCTCGGCGCCGTAGCGGACGCCGAGCGCATACGTGCCGGCAGAGGCGGGATTGCCGAGCTGCGCCGCCTTGGCGACGAGGATCCTCGCGACGCCGGGCGCGATGACGTTGCACATGACGCCGACGGGCCGCGCCGGCGAGATCGCGAGCGTCCGGCCCGTGAGGCTGACCGCGGCCGGCCGCCTGCCCTGCACGGCGACCGCTGACGTGCTCACCGTCTTCGGGAGCTGCATCGCGGCCGGGAAGGTGAGCGCGACCGCTCCGGCGCGCAGCCGCCCGCACTGGAGCTCGGTATGGAGCGAGACGACCAGGGCGACGGGCCGCGCTCCTGCCTTGGCGCTCGACAGGCTCGCGGACGCCCAGTCCGACCCCTCGGCGCCCGGCGGCGCCGCGAACGCGGCGGCTCCGCCGGCGAGGGCTGCGCCGCAGACGACAGCGCCGACCGCTCTGAGCACGCGCCCAGCCTAGCAGCGCCCATCGGTTCGGGTTGCGGGGCTTCCCCGGGTGCGTCAGGATCACTGCCGCCGGGTCGCCGTCAGTCCCGGCCGTCCAACCAAGGGGAGGGGGATCGCACAATGCCGTCGAAACGCCTCAGGCGGGTCGTCGCCGCAGTCGCGGGCGCGCTGACGCTCGCAACCCTCGTCGTCACAGCGGGAGCCTCGGCGCGCACGAACGGCCCGTTCGACTCGGGCCGGCACGTCCTGCCGGGATCGAAGCCCGCGTGGACGGTCGCCGCGCCGCAAACCGCCGCGGTTCCGTCCGGCCAGGCCGTGCACGCGCGCGTCTGGCTCACGCCGAGGAACTCCGATCAGCTCGACGCGCTGGCGCAGGCCGTCAGCGACCCGTCGAACGCACAGTTCGGCCAGTTCATCACCGCGGACCAGTACGACGCGCAGTTCGCGCCGACGTTCGCCCAGGTCGGCCAGGTGACGCAATGGCTCACGCAGTCGGGCCTCAGCGTCGTCGCGACCGGCCCGGACAACCACTACGTCGAGGTCGCCGGCAGCGCGGCGGCGGCGGCGGCCGCGTTCGGCGCGCCGCTCGCGGACTACCTCGTCAACGGAACGCAGGCGCAGGCGCCGACCGCCGACCTGTCGGTGCCCGACTCGCTCGGCCAGCTCGTCACGACGGTCACCGGGCTCAGCACGTTCGGCCACGCGATGAAGCCCGCCGACTTCGGCGCTGAACCGGCGTTCGTCAATGCGACGCCGTGCTCCGACTACTACGGCCAGCAGACGGCGAGGACGCTGCCGAAGTTCCAGAACCAGACGCTGCCGTACGCCGTCTGCGGCTACACGCCGGACCAGCTGCGCGGCGCCTACGGCGTCGGCGGCCGGGGCAACGGCGACAATCTCGGCCGCGGCCAGACCGTCGCCATCACCGACGCGTACGACTCGCCGAGGCTGCTCTCGGACGCGAACACGTACGCGGTGCGCCACGGCGACCGGCCGTTCGCACCGGGTCAGTTCCAGGACCGGAGCGTTCCCGAGAACGCGGCGACCGGCGACGACTGCGGCGGCAACGGCTGGTACGGCGAGCAGACGCTCGACGTCGAAGCCGTGCACGCGATGGCTCCCGGCGCGAACGTCCTCTACTACGGCGCCGCGAGCTGCTTCGATGACGACCTGCTCGCGCAGCTGTCGCAGATCGTCCACGACAACAAGGCGTCGATCGTGACCAACTCGTGGGGCTCGCCGACGTTCTCCGTCGACCCGACCACCGGGAACCTCGTCCAGATCGAGGATCCCGCGACGATCGCCGCCTACGAGTCCGTCTTCAAGCAGGGCGCCGTGCAGGGGATCGGGTTCATGTTCTCCTCCGGCGACAACGGCGACGAGCTCGACAACACCGGGTACGCCGCGCCGGACTACCCGGCAAGCGACCCGTGGGTCACCGCCGTCGGCGGCACGGCGCTCGCCGTGGACCGGCGCGACAACCGCATGTTCGAGACGGGTTGGGGCACGGCGAGGTACGGCCTCACGAGCGACGGGAGCGCCTGGACCCTGACCTTCCCGTTCCTCTACGGAGCGGGCGGCGGGATCAGCGGGATCTTCCCCGAGCCGGCGTACCAGCGCGGCGTCGCGGGCAGGCTCGCGGGTCGCGGAGTGCCGGACGTCGCCATGGACGGAGACCCGACGACGGGGATGCTCATCGGCGAGACGCAGGACTTCTCGCTGCCGAGCCGCTTCGGGCCGCCGGGCGTCCACTACGGCGAGTACCGGGTCGGCGGCACGAGCCTCTCGTCGCCGCTCTTCGCCGGCGCCGAGGCGGTCGCCCAGGCGAACGAGGGAGGACGGCGCATCGGGTTCGCGAACCCGCTCGTCTACTTCCTCGCGCGCGTCCCGGGCGAGTTCTACGACGTGACGCCGCAGGGCGACCCGGGCAACATCCGGTCCGACTTCATCAACGGCGAGAACGCGGACGGCGGTCTCCGCTACACGGTGCGGACGTTCGACCAGGACTCGTCGTTGACGACGAACCGCGGCTGGGACGAGGTGACGGGAGTGGGGAGCCTCACCTCCCGCTACTTCGACTGGCTGTCCGACCTGCGTCGCTAGACGCGAACGGCGGGGCCGGGGCTTCTGCGCTCCGGCCCCGCCGGCTTGCGAGAGTGCCGGTCCGCCGTGCGCGGGCGACCCTGTTCCACGCATCCGGGCGTGGCCCGGCGCGACTCAGTAGCTGAAGACCGTCGCGCCCTCGCCGATCCATTCCAGCATCGGCGACGCGCCGGCGATGTTCACGTTGACGACCTTCTCCTCGTCGGCGAGGCCGCGCGCGTCGAGGCAGATCGGGCAGAGCCAGAGCTCACCCCGCCCTCGACGAACTGCGCGGCGGCTCCTTTGCCGGACCGCGGCGCTAGACCCCGAGCAGCAGCACGAGCAGCGCCTTCTGCGTGTGCAGGCGGTTCTCCGCCTCGTCCCACACCGCCGAGCGCCCGCCGTAGAGGACGTCCGCCGTGATCTCCTCGCCCGGATGCGCGGGGAGGCAGTGCATGACGAACGCGTCCGGCGACGCGTGCGCGAGCAGCGCGGCGTCGAGCCGGTACGGCTCGAGGTCCTCCAGCCGCTTCGCGCGCTCGTGCTCCTGGCCCATGCTGATCCACGTGTCGGTGAAGACGACGTCGGCGCCGCCGACCGCCTCACGCGCGTCGCGAACCGTCTCGACCCCGGGCGCCTCGTAGCCCGGCGGGCACGCGGCGACGACCTCGTAGCCGAGGAGCCCGCCGAGCGCCGCGAGCGAGACGAGGACATTCGAGCCGTCGCCGACCCACGCGACCCGCACGCCGTCGAGCGAGCCGAGCCGGTCGCGCATCGTCAGCGCGTCGGCGAGAGCCTGGCACGGATGCTCGTCCGCCGTGAGCGCGTTGATCACGGGGATCGACGCCCACTCCGCCCACGCCTCGAGCTCCGCGTGCTCCCCGGTCCGCACCGCGAGCGCGTCGAGGTAGCGGGACAGCGCCTGCGCCGTGTCGCGCAGCGACTCGCCGCGCGAGAGCTGGAGCTCGTCCGGCGTGAGCGGCATCGCCGATCCGCCGAGATGCGCCATCGCGACGGAGAACGAGACGCGCGTGCGCGTCGAATGCTTCGAGAAGTACATGCCGAGCGTCGCGCCCGGTGCGAGCGCCTGCTTCGGGTTCGCGCGCAGCTCGACGGAGAGATCGAGGATCGCCGTCGCCTCGGCGGGCGAGAGATCCGAGATTCGCAGCAGGTCGCGCCCCGCGAGGGACACGCCTTCGGTGATCGCACTCATGTCCAGCGCTCCTTCGCTTCGGTGACGGCGGCGGCGACGTCGGGCAGGCGCGGCGCGGGCGGCGGCGGCTCGAAGCTGCCGTCGCGCACCGACGCGGCGACCTGCTCGTGCGCGTCGCGGAAGGGGACGCCTTCGCGGACGAGCGCCTCGGCGGCGTCCGTCGCGAGCAGCAGCGGATCGGACGATGCGGCGGCGAGCCGGCCGCGGTCGAACTCCAGGCCGGCGACGAGCACGGTCAGCGCGCCGAGCGCGCCCGCGATGTCGCGCCGCGCCGCGAAGACCGGCGGCTTGTCCTCCTGGAGGTCGCGGTCGTACGCGAGCGGCAGCCCCTTCACCGTCGCGAGCAGCCCGGCCAGCCTGCCGATCGCGGTGCCGGCCTTGCCGCGCGCGAGCTCGGCGACGTCGGGGTTGAGCTTCTGCGGCATCATCGACGATCCGGTCGCCGCCTCTTCGGGGAGCCGCGCGAAGCCGAACTCGGAGGTCGTCCAGAGGACGATCTCCTCGCCGATCCGCGACAGGTGCGCGAAGAGCGCGGCGGCGGCGTAGAGGTAGTCGAGCGCGAAGTCGCGGTCGGCGACGGCGTCGAGCGAGTTCCGCATCGGGTTCGGCGGCGCCGGCAGCGGCAGCGTCGAGCCGGCGAGCGCGCCCGCGCCGAGCGGCGACGGCGACGCCTGCGCGCGCGCGAACGCGAAGCGCGCGCGGTCGCGCTCGAGCATCTCGGTCCACGCGAGCAGGTGGTGCCCGAGCGTCACCGGCTGCGCGCGCTGCAGATGCGTGTAGCCCGGCATCGCCGTGTCCGCCTCCTCGGCGGCCCGGTCGAGGATCGCGCCGGCGAACGCGACGAGCGCGGCGTCGGCGTCCGCGCACGCGTCGGCGACGTAGAGCCTGAACGCGGCCGCGACCTGGTCGTTGCGCGAGCGGCCGGCGTGGATCTTCCGCCCGAGGTCACCGAGCTCGGCTTCGATGTACGAGTGCACGTCCTCGTCCCCGCCTTCGGCGGCGACTGAAGAGGCGGCGATCCCGGCCAGGCGCTCCCTGACCTCGGCCAGCTCGTGAGCCGAGAGGAGGCCCGCGGCCTCGAGGCGCTCGGCATGCTGCAGCGTCGCCTCGCAGTCGTAGGGCAGCAGCTCCGCGTCGTCGGCCCTCAGGAACTCCCACACCTCCGGCGCGAGCTCCGAGCCGACACGCCCCGACCACAACGTCATCGGGGCGGTCCGAGCTCGAGCGGATCCGACGGCCGCGGCGGCGGCTCGAGGCTCAGGTGCCGGTGCTGCGCGAGCATCCGCCGCGAGTCGGCGATGTCGTTGACCTGCACCGCGAGCTGGCCGATGCGGTCGGCGGCGGTGAACGCGGTCGCGCTGCGCTCCATGCTCAGCCGCTCCGGGTCGTACGTCACGGACTCGCCCCGCGTGTCGAGGATCGTGTAGTCGTCGCCGCGCCGCAGCTCGAGCGTCACCTCGCCGGTGACGACGGCCGCGACCCAGCGCTGCAGCGAGTCGCGCAGCATCAGCGCCTGCGTGTCGAACCAGCGCCCCTCGTAGAGCAGCCGGCCGAGGCGGCGCCCGTCGACCGCGTACTGCTCGAGCGTCGCCTCGTTGTGGATCGCCGTCAGCAGCCGCTCGTACGCGACGTGCAGCAGCGCCATCCCCGGCGCCTCGTAGATGCCGCGGCTCTTCGCCTCGATGATCCGGTTCTCGATCTGGTCGGACATGCCGAGCCCGTGGCGACCGCCGATCGCGTTCGCGAGGCGGATGATCTCGACCGGGTCGTCGAGCTCGATCCCGTCGATCGCGACGGGGATGCCGTGCTCGAACGCGATCGTCACGATCTCCGGATCGATGGCGACGTGCGGATGCCAGTGCGCGACGCCCATGATCGGCTCGACGATCGCCATGCTCGTGTCGAGGAACTCGAGGTCCTTCGCCTCGTGCGTCGAGCCGAGCAGGTTCGCGTCCGTCGAGTACGCCTTCTCGACCGACGAGCCGTGCGGGAGACCGCGCTCGGCGAGCCACTCGCTCATCTCGGTGCGCCCGCCCAGGTCGTTGACGAAAGCACCATCGAGCCACGGCTTGTAGATGCGCAGGTTCTCGTTCGCGAGCAGCCCGTAGCGGTAGAAGCGCTCGATGTCGTTGCCCTTGTACGTCGAGCCGTCGCCCCAGATGTCGACGCCGTGGCTCGCCATCGCCTGGACGAGCAGCGTGCCGGTGACGGCGCGACCGAGCGGCGTCGTGTTGAAGTAGCGCTTGCCTGCGGTCTGGACGTGGAAGGCGCCGCACTGCAGCGCCGCGAGCCCCTCGCGCGCGAGCGCCTCGCGGCAGTCGACGAGCACCGCCTCCTCGGCGCCGTACTGCTTGGCGCGATCGGGGACGGCGCCGATGTCGGGCTCGTCGTACTGGCCGAGGTCGGCGGTGAACGCGTACGGCGTCGCGCCGTTCTCCCGCATCCACGCGACGGCACAGCACGTGTCGAGGCCGCCGGAAAAGGCGATGCCGACCCGCTCGCCGACCGGGAGCGACGAGAGGATGGCGCCGCCGCCGAACGCGGAGACGTCGATGCTCACGCAGCCCCCTCGAGCATGTGCGCGCGCAGCTCCTCGGCGAGCTCCGCACCGGTGGTCGGCTCGCGCGCGACGATGAGGACGGTGTTCTCGCCGGCGATCGTGCCCGCGATGCGCGGATGCCGCGCGAGGTCGATCGCCTGCGAGAGCGGGTTGGTGTACCCGTTCGGCGTCAGCACGACGACGAGGTTCCCGCTCGCCTCGACGCTCAGCGCCCAGCGGGCGAACGCGACGGCGACGGCGTCCGCGCGCTCGGCGTCCGCGGCCTCGGGCGGCGCGTAGACGAGCCGTCCGCCCTCACCGCGCACCTTGATCAGCCCGAGCTCGTGGATGTCGCGCGAGACCGTCGTCTGGACGACCTCGTGACCGGCGTCGGTGAGCGCCTGGGCGAGCTCGGCCTGGGTCGAGATCGGGCGCTCGTGGACGAGGCGCAGGATTGCCGCGTGCCGTTCCTGGCGGTTCATCGTGACGTCACCTCCGTCAGGGTCTCCAGTGCGAGGTCGACCTCGGCCGCGGTCACGACGAGCGGCGGCGCGAGGCGCAGGACGTTCGGGCCGGACGTGAGACAGACGAGGCCGGCGTCGAGCGCCGCGTCGACGACCGGCTGCGCGGGGCCGTCGAGGACGGCGCCGACGAGCAGGCCCGCGCCGCGGACCTCGGTCACGCCGGGGAGGATCCGCAGGCCGGCGGCGAGCCGCCCGCCGTTCGCGCGAACGCTCGCGAGCAGCTCCTCGTCGATCGTGTCGCACACCGCGCAGGCGGCCGCGCAGACGACGGGATTGCCGCCGAAGGTCGAGCCGTGGCTGCCCGGCGAGAAGGCGCCGGCGACCTCGTCGGCGACGAGCAGGCAGCCGATCGGAAGGCCGTTGGCGAGCCCCTTTGCGAGCGTGACGAGCTGCGGCCGCACACCGAGCTGCTCGAATGCGAAGAACGACCCGGTGCGGCCGACGCCG
>DATKNT010000102.1:0-17398 GCA_035541175.1 Gaiellaceae bacterium | reverse complement strand
GGCGAGCTCGTCGAGCTGCCGGACGACGAGCCGGGCCACATCTACCACCTGTTCGTCTGCCGCTCGCCGGAGCGCGACGCGATCCGCGCGGCGCTGACGGAGGCCGGCATCGCGTCCGCGACGTACTACACGACGCCGCTGCACCTGCAGCCCGCGCTCCGGTTCCTCGGCTGGGAGCCCGGCTCGCTGCCGGAGACGGAGCGCGCCGCCCGGGAGAACTTCTCGGTCCCGCTCTGGCCGGGGATCCCGGTGGAGGCGCAGGAGCGGGTCGTGGACACGGTCCGCTCGGCGGTCGGAGCCCCGGCGAGGGCATGAGCCTCGTCAACCGCCACCGGCTCTGGCAGGTGCTGGTGGATGCGGCGATCGTCGCGCTCGCGTGGTTCCTCGCGTTCGAGCTCCGCTTCGACCACGGGCTGCCGGTCTACTACACGACGCTCCTGCACCGGACGCTGCCGATCGTCGTGGCGATCCAGATCGCCGTGTTCATCGCGTTCGGCTTCTACAACCGGTGGTGGCGTTACGTCTCGGTGCACGACATGTGGAGCCTCGTGCGCGGCGTCGTCGTCGCCTGCCTCGTCGCCGACGTCACGGTCTACCTCGTCTCGCCGGTGCACAACGTGCGACTCCCGCGCTCGATCGCGGTCACCGATCTGCTGCTGACGCTCGCCTTCGTCGCGGGCGTGCGGCTGCTCGCACGCACGGTGATGGAGCGGCCGGGCTCGAGCGTCGTCGCCCGCGGCAAGGAGGTCATCGTCATCGGCGCCGGCGACGCGGGCCGGCTGATCGTCCAGGAGATGCAGCGCTCCCGGATGCTGAACTACACGCCGATCGGGTTCGTCGACGACGACCCGCGCAAGAAGAACACGCGGATCATGGGCGTGCGCGTGCTCGGCACGCTCGACGACCTGCCGCAGATCCTCCGCGAGCACCGCCCGAACGAGGTGCTGATCGCGATGCCCTCCGTCTCCGGCGACGTGCGCCGCCGGATCGTCGAGACGGCGCAGGCGACGAAGGTGCCCGTGAAGACGCTGCCGGGGCTCTACGAGCTGATCTCCGGCGACGTCGACCTCGCCGGGCAGATCCGGCCGGTGCAGGTGGAGGACGTCCTCGGGCGAGAGCAGGTCGAGGTCGACTTCGAGCAGGTCGCGTCGTATCTCCGCGGCCACACCGTGCTCGTCACGGGCGCCGGCGGCTCGATCGGCTCCGAGCTCTGCCGCCAGATCGCGCGAGTCGGCCCGGCGCGGCTCGTCCTCGTCGACAACGCGGAGACGGCGCTGTTCGAGATCGAGCGCGAGCTGGTCGGCGAGCGCGACTTCACCGCGGCGGTGCCGAAGCTCATCGACGTGAAGAACCGGCGCGCGCTGCGGCGCGAGGTGTTCGAGAAGTACCGGCCGACCATCGTCTTCCACGCCGCGGCGTACAAGCACGTGCCGCTGATGGAGACGCATCCGCTCGAATCGGTCCGCAACAACGTCGTCGCGACGCGCACCGTCGCCGAGCTGGCGGCCGAGTTCGAGGTCGAGCGGTTCGTGCTCATCTCGACCGACAAGGCCGTCAATCCGAAGACGGTGATGGGCCAGTCGAAGGCGCTGTGCGAGTGGATCGTCGAGACGCTCGGCCACCGGCGCGACATCCCGACGCGGTTCGTCGCCGTACGCTTCGGCAACGTGCTCAACTCGTCCGGCAGCGTGATCCCCACGTTCCGCAAGCAGATCGAGAAGGGCGGGCCGGTCACCGTCACGCACCCGGAGATGACGCGCTACTTCATGACGATCCCGGAGGCCGTGTCGCTCGTCGTGCAGGCCGGCGCGATCGGCGGCCGCGGGCAGGTGTTCGTCCTCGACATGGGCGAGCCCGTGAGGATCGTCGACCTCGCGGCGAACATGATCCGACTCTCGGGGAAGGAGCCGCGGCTGCCCGGCGAGCCGGACGACGGGCCGCGCGACATCCGGATCCAGTACATCGGCTCGCGGCCGGGCGAGAAGATCCACGAGGAGCTGTGGAGCGAGGGCGAGGCCGTCGGCGAGACGGGCCATCCGAAGATCATGCGGCTGAGCCGGCCGCCGGTCGACGCCGAGTGGCTCGACCGCGAGCTCGGCGCGCTCGAGGAACTCGCCGACCAGGGCGACACGCTCGAGGTGGTGGCGAAGCTCGGGGCGATCGTCCGCGAGCCGAAGCGCGACGCGCCGGCGCCGCCGGCGGAGGCTCCCGCGGAGTCGCCGGCCGAGAGCGCCGTCGAGCTTTCTGAATAGACCCGCCGGGCTTCCGTGACATTGCCCGCCGACGGCCCCGCTACGGTGGCCCGGTGGACCCGAGCCGGATCCTCGACGGGCTGAACGCGGAGCAGCGGGCCGCAGCGGAGGCGACGCGCGGGCCGGTCTGCATCCTCGCCGGGGCGGGCACCGGCAAGACGACGACGATCACGCGCCGCATCGCCTGGCAGGTGGCGAGCGGCGCGTTCCAACCGTCGCAGGTCGTCGCCGTGACGTTCACGGACAAGGCGGCGGGCGAGCTGCGCGGCCGCCTCGCGGCCCTCGGGGTCGAGGGCGTGCGGGCGTCGACGTTCCACTCGGCCGCGCTCGCGCTGCTGCGCCGCTTCGAGCGCGACCCGGGGCGGATCCTCGCAACGAAGGCGCTGCTCCTGCGCCGCATCGGCAACACGCTCCCGCGCCCGTACCGCTTCCGCCCGGCGGGCGATCTCGCCACCGAGGTCGAGTGGGCGAAGAACCGGCGGCTGACGCCGGAGACGTACCTCGAGGGCCTCGGCGACCACGAGCCGCCGCTGCCGCCCGACCTCGCGCACCGCGTCTTCCGCGAGTACGAGCGGCGCAAGGCCGAGGACGGCGCGCTCGACTTCGAGGATCTGCTCGAGCGCGCGATCCGGCTGCTGGAGGAGGACGACGAGGCGCTCGCGATCGTGCGCGAGAAGTGGCGCGCCTTCACCGTCGACGAGTACCAGGACGTGAACCTGCTCCAGCAGACGCTGCTCGAGTTCTGGCTCGGGACGCGTGACGACGTCTGCGTCGTCGGCGACGACTACCAGTCGATCTACGGCTTCACCGGTGCGAGCGCCGAGTGGCTGCTGGCGCTGCCGTCGCGGTTCCCGCACGCCCGCGTCGTCCGGCTCGAGCAGAACTACCGCTCGACGCCGCAGGTGCTGGAGCTTGCGAACCGGCTCGTGCCGCGGCTCGGCGGCTCGGAGAAGACGCTGCGCGCGCTGCTGCCGGACGGGCCCGAGCCGGAGGTGCGGCCGAACGCCGACGTCGTCGCGCGGATCGCCGCGCTCGCGGCCGAGGGCGTCCCGCTCGAGGAGCAGGCGGTGCTCGTGCGGACGAACGCGCGGACGACCGAGTTCGAGGAGGCGTTCCACGAGGCCGGCATCCCGTTCCAGGGCGCATCGCTGCTCGACCGCGACGCGGCGCGGCAGCTGCTCAAGGTGCTGCGCGGCGAGACCTCGACCGCGGTCGCGGAGGTCGTGCGACGGACGGCGGTCGCGCAGGGGCTGCTGGACGACCCGCCTGAGAAGCTCGGCGAGCGCGAGCAGACGCGGCAGGCGGACCTGGCGCGGCTCGTCCGGCTCGCGGAGCAGTTCGACGACGGCGAGCGCACGGTCGGCGAGCTCGTCGAGTCGCTGCACGAGCGCTTCGGCGCGACCGCCGGACGCGGCGTCCACCTGCTGACGTTGCACCGCGCGAAAGGACTCGAGTTCGAGGCGGTGGTCCTGCCGCGGCTCGAGGAGGGCGAGCTGCCGATCCGGCGGGCTCGCGGCGCGGAGATCGAGGAGGAGCGGCGGCTGCTCTACGTCGGGATGACGCGGGCGAAGCGGCACCTGCTGCTGACGTGGTCGGGGCGGCCGAGCCGCTACCTCGACGAGCTCGGCGTGCGGGCGCCGGCACGTGCGGCCACGGTGCCGCCGGGCGCGCCGGCGAAGCCGAAGCTGGAGCCGACGCCGGCGGTGCAGGCGCTGAGGGAGTGGCGCCTCGCCCGCGCGCGCGCCGAGGACGTGCCTGCGTACGTCGTCTTCAACGACCGGACGCTCGCGGAGCTGCTCCGGCTCCAGCCGCAGACGATCGCCGAGCTGGCAGCCGTCCCCGGCATCGGCCCGGCGAAGCTCGAGCGCTACGGCCCGGATCTCCTCGCGGCGCTCCGCGACGTCGCCTAGGCCGGAAGCGCCGAGAGGAGCAGCTCGAGCATCAGCGCCGGGTCGCGCCGGACGCGCTCGCCTGCACTGCCCTCGCGCTTGCGGAGGTCGAGCGCGCGCGGGTCGGTGAGCGGCTTCAGCCGCCCCTCGCGGATCAGCTCCTCGTCGACGCCGCCGAGTCGGCCGCCGTACGTCGTGTAGACGGGGACACCGAGCGCCGCCGCCTCGCGGTTCATCGTGCCGCCGGCGGAGACGACGAGGTCTGCGAGCGCGATCAGGCTCTGGGCGTCGACCGCGGTCTCCGGAAGGATCACCGAGGGCAGCGCGAGCGACCGCACGTACTCCCGCTGCTCGTCGGTGCGCGGGAGCACGATCGCGTGCACGTCCTCGAGCCGTCCGAGGTGGTCGATCGTCATCGGGAAGAGCGGGTTCGAGTGCCGGTGGTAGAGCGACACGTCGGGCGGGGGCCTGAGGACGACGAGCACGCGCGCAGGGTCGATCCCGAAGCGGTCGAGCTGCGAGCGGTCCGGCTCGAAGTCGGCGAGGTAGTACTCCTCCTTCAGTCCCGGGTACTGGAGCAGCTTCGGCGGCTCGACGCCGTACGGCTTGAGCCGCTCGGGCGGGATCGCCTCGGGCACGACCACCTTCGTCGCGGCGCGGCAGCCGAGCTGGTGCTGGACGGTCGCGAACTCGTAGTCGAAGGTCGTCGACGACGGGATGCCGAGCCGCCGTGCGGTGATCGTCAGCTCGTGCGAGCCGTGCGCCAGGGCGATGTCGAAGCCGCGGCCCTTCGCCCAGCGGCGGAGCGCGCCGAGCCGGTGCGTCATCTGCCGCGCCTTCTGCACGCGGGAGCGGCCGCCGTGCCGGCCGATCACCTCCGCCTCGAGCCCGTGCAGCTCGAGCAGCTGCAGCGTCTGCGCATAGTCGCGCGCCGTGATCTGCACGTCGTCGCCGCGGCCGCGCAGGATCTCGATCAGCGGCCGGAACACGAGCACGTGCGCCGACGCGGTCATGTCGACCCACACCTTCATGCGACCACCTCGACGACCCGAAACCGGATCGCGACGATCTCCGTCTGCGGGTCGATCGGCCGGCCGAAGAACTGCTCGTGCGCGACGCGCCAGTCGTCGACGGTCTCGAAGCCCTCGCCCTCGTCGCGCGCGAACCGGACGTCGATCTCCGCCGCCGGCACCACCCGCGCCTCGGTCACCTCGACGACCGCGACCGGCTCCTCGTCGAATCCCTCGAGCAGGAACCGGTCGCCGGCGGCGGGCACCGGATCGCCGTCCGCCTCGAACTCCTCGAGCAGCCCGGACGTCGAGGTCTTCTCGCCGGCCAGCACCGCGGCGACGAGCTGCCGGCGCAGCTCCGTCCGCGGATGGCCGAGCCCGAACGGCGGGTAGCCGCTCACGCGAGCAGCGCCTCCATCCGGGCCGAGCGCAGCAGCGGCGGCTCCCGCTCGACATGACGCTCGTACCAGAGCGTGAACGCGAGCAGCCCCCAGAGCTGCCGGCTCCGGTCCTCGCGGCCGGCCACGTGGTCGCCGATCAGGTGCGAGACAGCCTCGGGCCGGAAGAACCCCTGCCGGTCGATCGTCTCGGCCGAGAGCGTCTCGCGCGCGAACGGCTCGAGCTCGCCGCGCAGCCATGCCGCGGCCGGGATCGAGAAGCCGCGCTTCCGCCCGTGCACGACCTCGCGCGGCAGCAGCGGCGCGACCGCTTTCCGCAGCAGCACCTTCTTCGACAGGCCGCGCACCTTGTGCCGCGCCGGCAGCGCCAGCGCGAGGTTCGTCACGACGGGATCGAGGTACGGCACGCGCGCCTCGAGCGAGTGCGCCATCGACGCACGGTCCGTCTTCACCAGCAGGTCGTCGACGAGGTAGACGCCGAGGTCGACGTCCTGCAGCCGCGCGAGCCCGTCGGCGCCCTCGGTCTCGCGGTAGCGGGCGCGGTAGACGTCGACCGGGTCGAAGGCCGCGTCGCGCCCCGTCAGCTCGGCGCGCGCCTCCGTCGAGAAGATCTCCTTCCAGCCGTGATGCCGCTCGAGCGGCGGCAGGTGCGCGGCCCGGACGAAGCGCTTCGCCTTGTAGTCGAAGCTCGCCTTCGAGGTCGACGTCGGCAGCCGCTCGACGACGGGGCGCGCCAGCCGCGCGAGCGGCGCGAGCCGGTCGGCCAGCAGGTCGGCGGCGTACGTGTAGTAGCCGCCGAACAGCTCGTCCCCGCCCTCGCCGGACAGCGCGACCTTGACGTGTCGCGCCGCGAGCTCGGAGACGAGGTACGTCGGCAGCGCCGACGAGTCGGCGAACGGCTCGTCGAACGCCTCCGCGAGCGCCGGCAGCAGCAGCGCCGGATCGGGACGGACGAGCAGCTCGTGGTGATCGGTGCCGTAGCGCTCTGCCACCCGTCGAGCATCGGCGCGCTCGTCGAAGCTCCGCTCCGCGAAGCCGATCGTGAACGTGTGCACCGGCTCGCCGCTCTCCTGCGCGGCGAGCGCTGCGAGCGCGGCCGAGTCGACGCCGCCGGAGAGGAGGACGCCGACCGGCACGTCGGAGAGCAGGTGCGCCCGCACCGAGTCGCGCAGCCGGGCGCGCAGCTCCTCCGCGAGCTCCGCCTCGTCGGCGCCGCGGAGATTCTCCGCCGCTTCGGGCGCCGGCCGCGCGTACCGGTCGATCGCGACGTGCCCGTCCTCCTCCCAGACGAGGAGATGCCCGGCCGGGAGCTTCCGTGTGTCGCGGAAGATCGAGTACGGTGCCGGGATCGAGTTGAACGCGAGGAACGCCTCGAGCGCATCGAGGTCGATCTCGCCGCGCGGCAGCGCGCGCAGCTCCGACGCGAACGCGAGCTCGCCGCCCGCGTGGCGGTAGTAGAGCGGCTTGATTCCGAAGCGATCGCGCGCGAGCACGAGCCGGCGGCGGCGCCCGTCCCAGATCGCGACCGCGAACATGCCGCGCAGCCGGCGCGCGAAGTCGAGACCGTGCTCCTCGTAGAGGTGGACGAGCGTCTCGGTGTCGCAGTGGGTGCGGAACCGGTGTCCGGCCCGCTCGAGCTCCCGGCGCAGGTCGGGGGAGTTGTAGATCTCGCCGTTCTGGACGACGACGCAGGTGCCGTCCTCGTTCGCGATCGGCTGGTCGCCGTGGGCGAGATCGATGATCGAGAGCCGCCGCGCCGCGAGCGCGACGGGGCCTTCGAGGTGCTCGCCGGCGCTGTCGGGCCCGCGGTGGACGAGCGCCGCGCTCATCGTCGCGAGCCGGTCCGGGTCGGGCGACCCGGCCGGAGAGGCGATCCCGCAGATTCCGCACACCGGGCCTACTCTACGGACCGGTCCCGCAGTGGACGCCGCCATGCGTTGCGGCGCGGGCGGCGGCGGCGAAGGCTGCGGCCGCCGGCTTCGGATGCCTGCCGCGCCGTTCCAGCCCGGAGTGCCAGCCGGCGAGGCGCGACTCGTCGACGAGCTCGAAGTTGAAGATGGCGCGGACCTCCGGCCGGCACGCGGCGAGCCGGATCGCCGACCGCACCCGCTCGGCCTGGAGCGCGGGCGTGTCGGCGGCGACGGTCTGGCGCCCGCTGTAGAGGCCCGCGAGCCGGCGCGAGACCGTGGTCCGTGCCGCGACCGGCTCGTACGGGCTCGCCGGAGCGCGAGCAGGAACGCGAGCGGGTCGTGCGCCGACGCCGTCGAGTCGAGGACGACGACGCCGGGACGGCGCCAGTAGGTCGGCGCGTTCGCCTCGTTCCAGACGACGACCGCCTGCGCTCTCGGCACGCGCGCGAGCACGGCGCCCGCGTACGCGCAGGAGCGCCGTCGCGCGGCGGGCGTGCGCGGGTCGTGCGCCCGAAGCCGAACACGGCGAGGACGACGTGGATCCGGGTCGCCGCCTGCTCCGCCCGCTCGAGCTCCGTCGTCCGGACCGGTCCCGGCCGCGCCTCGGCGTACCACGGCACCCAGACGCGCACGGCCGGTCGTCGTCGACGCCGACGAGCAGGCGCGGCGGCGCAGGCGCTCGCGCGCTGACGGGTAGCCACGCGCCGAGGCCCGCCGCCGCGACTGCGCCGGCCGCGAGGGCGATGCTCAGACGTCGCGACGTCGCAGCCCTCGCACCGACTGCTTGATCACGCGCCAGCCGGTTGCGGCGACGGTGCGGAGGTAGAGGCCGACGGAGCGGTCGGCGATCCACTCGAGGTCGTGCGCGAGCTTCTCCGCCATCGACGTCTCGTAGCCCCGCCGTACCTGCGCGAATCCGGTCAGCCCAGGTCGGACGACGAGCCGCTGCCAGTAGGCCGGCAGCTCGCGGGCGAGCACCTCGAAGAAGCGCGGGCGGATCGGCCGCGGCCCGACGAGGCTCATGTCGCCGCGGAGGACGTTGAGGAACTGCGGGATCTCGTCGAGCTGCGTCGCCTTGAGCCAGCGGCCGATCGGCGTGAACTCCTCCTCCGTGCGGCGGACGAGCTCCTCGCCGAGATACGGGCCGAGGCGCGTCTCGGCGTCGGCGTTCAGCGTCCGGAACTTCAGCATCGTGAACACGTGGCCGCCGCGGCCGACGCGCTCGCCGCGATAGAAGACCGGCCGCCCGCTCGACGCAAGGATCGAGATCGAGATGATCAGCCCGAGCGGCAGCGCGACGACGAGGAAGATCGAGGAGAGGACGATGTCGAGCAGCCGGAGGATCGCGTCGCGCGGACGGGCAGGCGTCTCGAGCGCGAGCTGGGCGTAGCCGCGGACGAGCGTGTCCTCGATCCGCGTCGTGGAGTCGGCCACGGGACGGATGGTAGTAGCCCGTCCGGCGCGGTCCCGAGCGGTCGTCGGCATAATCATCGCTTATGGACACGCGGCAACTCGCGGCGTTCTGCGCGGTCGTCGAGCGACGCAGCTTCTCGCAGGCGGCGGAGCAGCTCGGGGTGACGCAGCCGGCGGTGTCGCTCCAGATTCGCTCGCTCGAGAAGCGGCTCGGGGTGCAGCTGCTCGACCGCTCCGGGCGGCGCGTCGAGCCCACCGAGGCCGGGCACCGGCTCTACCGGAGCGCTCAGCGGCTGCTCGCGATGGAGGAGCAGCTACTGCACGAGCTCGGCGAGGAGGCCGAAGGAGAGCTGGCCGGCCGGCTCGAGATCGGCGCGTCGACGGGACCGGGCGGAACCGTCCTGCCGGTCCTGCTCGCGCAGTTCCAGCAACGGCATCCCGAGGTGCGCGTCGCGCTCTCGGTCTCGGACACGCAGCGGGTGGTAGAGCAGGTCGCGCGGCGCGAGCTCGAGCTCGGCGTCGTCGGCGCGGTGCGCCGCCACCGCGGTGTCGTGTTCGAGCCGTTCTTCCGCGACGAGGTCGTGCTCGCGTGCCCGCCGGGGCATCCGTTCGCCGACCGGACGGTGACCCTCGACGAGCTGAAGGCGGAGCCGCTCGTACTGATGCAGGAGGGCGCGGGTGTGCGCCAGGTGATCGACGACGAGCTGCGGGCGGTCGGCATTCGGCTCCGCGACCTCGACGTCCGTCTCGAGCTCGGCCTCCAGGAGTCCGCGCGGGCCGCGGTGATCGGCGGCTACGGCGTGACGTTCATCTCGCGCTCGGCGATCGAGGCAGACGTCGCCGCCGGCACGCTCGCGACGGCGCGCGTCGAGGGACTCGAGCCGGCGCGGGAGATCGCGCTCGTCCGCTCGACCGGACGAGCCGAGACGCGCGTCGCGCAGGCGTTCGTCGAGTTCGCGCGGGCCCGGCTCGCATGATCGTCCGCTGGGGTCTCGAGACGCTCCCGGACGTCTGCGCGGAGGCGGGAGTCCGCTCGCCGCTGCTCGTGGCCAGCCCGCGCTGGGACTCGCTCGAGCTCCCGGTCGAGCCGCACGGCCGCTGGCGCGAGGTTCCGTCGCACCGCCTCGAGGAGGCGGCGACGGAGGCGGGCGGAGGAGACGGGATCCTCGCCGTCGGCGGCGGCAGCGCGATCGACCTCGGGAAGGCGCTCTCGGCCGCAGCGGAGCTCCCGCTCGTCTCCGTCCCGACGACGTACTCCGGCGCCGAGTGGACGACGTACTACGGCGTCCGCCGGCCGGACCGGCGCATGCACGGCGGCGGCGCGGGCGCCCGGCCGGCGGGGATCGTCTACGACCCCGCGCTCACGCTCGAGCTCCCGCGGGGGACGACCGTCGGCACGGCGCTCAACGCGCTGGCGCACTGCGCCGAGGCGCTCTACGCGCACGGCCACAACGCCGCGGCGGACGAGGAGGCGCTCGCGGGAGCGCAGCTCGTCTCCGACTGGCTGCCCCGCGTGGTCGACTCGCCGCACGATCTGGAGGCGCGGACGGAGCTGCTGCACGGCGCCTGCCACGGCGGCGCGGCGCTCGCCGGCTCGATGCTCGCGCTCGCGCATGCGATGGCGCAGGCGATCGGCGGCCGCTACGGGCTTCCGCACGGCACGCTGAACGGGATCTGCCTGCCTCCGGCCCTCCGCTTCAACGCCCGCTACGCGCCGGACGCCGTCCGCCGTTTCGGCGCCGCCGTGGGCGGAGACGGCGCGGCGCGCTCGGAGGAGCTCGCCCGGCTCGGGGGCGTCACGCGCCTGCGCGAGCTCGGCGTCCCCGAGACCGACCTGCCGGAGCTCGCCGAGCTGGCCGCGCACCGCGCGGGCAACCAGGCGAACCCGCACCCCGCGACGCCCGCCGAGATCGAGCAGCTGCTCCGCTCCGTCTGGTAGCGGCCGAAGGCGGCGCTCGCCCTCTCAACGGAACCTCTGCCCCTCGTCGCGGCGATAGCCGACGGTCGCGACGAGCGCGAAGACGATCAGGTACGCGGCGAGCACCAGCCACGGCGTCGGGCGCAACGGGTCGCCGGCGATCGCGCCCCAGAGCGCGTTCGCCCACTGTCGTGTCGGCGTGTAGGTCGAGATGGTCCGAACGCCGGCGGGGAGGTCGCGCGGGCCCGTCCACAGGGCGCCGAGGTAGGCGAGCACGAGGTAGAGGACGTTGGCGACCGGGAGTGCGGTCTTCGGGGTCGTCCAGTACGCGATGCCGACCCCGAGGGCGACGAACGGGATGCTGCCGACGAGGAGCGTCGCGCACAGCGCGATCCAGCGGCCCGCGCCGAGCGAGACGGGTGTCGTGAGCACGGCGAAGACGAAGAGCGCCGACGTCGCTGCGACCGCGAAGGTCAGCGCGGCGAGGACACGGCCCGCGAGGCGCGTCGACGGTGACGCGGGGAGGGTGCGCAGGAACGCCGCCGCCCACGGCGTCGTTCGCTCCATCGCAGCGGATACGCCGAACTGGTAGAAGCCGACGCCGAGGACGGCGAAGGCCGCATACGACGCGACGAGGACGTTCGGCTCGTCATGTGCGCGCGGCAGGCCGAAGAGCGCGAACAGCAACGTCGGAAAGCCGAGCGTCGCGATGCTGAAGCCGGGGAACCGGAGCAGCTCGAGCACCTGGATCCGCGCGTAGACGAGGGCGAGTCTCATTCCGCGGCGGTCCTCGTCAGCCGGAGGTACGCGTCTTCGAGCGAGGTCTCGCCGGGCAGCCGGAGCGACGCGGCGGTTCCTCCCGCGACGATCCGGCCCTGCGACATGACGACGATCCGGTCGGCGAGGGCCTCGGCCTCGGGAATCGAGTGCGTGGTCAGGAGCACCGACCCTCCCGCCGCCGCATGGTCGCGAACAGCGTCCCAGACCTGCAGGCGCGACTCGACGTCGAGCCCGGTCGTCGGCTCGTCGAGCACGACGACCCGCGGGTTGCCGACGAAGGCGAGCGCGACCGCGAGGCGGCGCCGCTGCCCCACCGAGATGCCGCCGGCCTGCCGGCGGGCCACGTCGGCGAGGTCGAAGCGCTCGACGACGTCCCACCGCGGCCGCACCCCGGGAAAGTGGGAGCGGACGAAGTCGACGATCTCGCGCACACGGAGGGTGGGGGGAAACGAGATCTCCTGTGGCGTCGCGCCGACGACCCGTCGCGCCGGCGCCGTGCCGGCCGGGAGGCCGCACACGCGAGCCTCGCCCCGGTCGGGACGGCGCAGACCCAGAAGGATGTTCACGAGCGTCGTCTTGCCTGCGCCGTTCGGGCCGAGAAGCGCGAGGATCTCGCCCTCGTCGATCGAGAGCGCGACGCCCCGCAACGCCTCGACGGTGCCGTACGCCTTCGCGATGTCCCGCATCTCGACTGCGGCCGCCGTCGCCGGTCTCGGGCGGACGGAGCCCGGCCGCGGGCGCGTCGCGAGCGCGAGCACGTTGTAGAGACAGTGCGCCGATGCTGCCGCTGCGAGGCTGCCGGTGAGGACGAAGAGCCCGCCGAAGGCAATGCCCGTGCCGAGCTGGACGACCACGCCGCGCAGCCGCTGGGTGGGGAAGTGCGTCGCCGCGAAGCCGATCGTCGTGAGCGCCAGCGCCCATCCCAGCCCGAGCGGCGTGAGCCGGGCGAGCGCGAACCCGCGCCAGATCGCCTCTTCGCTCGCGGCGATCGCGATCCCCGCTCCGAGTACGGCCGGCTCGGCGAACGAGAACGTCCGCTCCGCCCGTCCCGCAAGCGCCGCGAACAGCGCCGCGCCGACGAGCGCCCCCGCGGGAACCGCGAGCTGCACCCCGAGCGGCTGGCGAAGCGGCGGCGTCGGATCCGCGACGAGCAGCCAGAGCGCGAGAACGAACGACGTGGCAAGGCCGGCGAGATTCGGCCGGGCGTGCACGCTCACCGCGCGCCGCCGAGCACGACTGCATAGACGACCGACTCGTCGACGCCGTCGACGCCGAGCAACTCCTCGAGCCGCTCGTCGTACGTTCCTCCGAACGGCAGGGCGGTGATCTCGAGAGCGGTCGCGGCCAGGAGCATGTTCTGCACGGCGTGCCCGGCCTCGAGCAGCGCGAACCGGTAGCCGCGCAGGCCGTACTTGAAGCGCGTCCGCCAGAAGACCGCGGTGCAGACCACCACCGCCGCGGCGTCGGCGACCAACTCCGGCAGCGGCGTCGCCGACGCGAGCCGGGCGCCGACGGGCCCTCGATCCAGGACCTCGAGGACGTGTCGCAGCGGATCGAAGTGAAAGACGCCCTCGTCGAGCTCGTCGACGCACGCCGCCGCGACGTACAGCTCGAGCGGGTAGAGGGCGCCGCCGGAGGGCACGGTGCGGCGGTCGCGCCTCGGGGCTCCGTAGCCCGCTGCGAGCGTCGTCGCCAGGTCGGCGAGCGCGAGCCGGCCGCGGGCGCGCGGCGGGTCGCTGCGCCGGCGTTGAAGCGCGGACCAGAACGAGATCTCCGGCGGCCGGGCGGGAGGCAGCCGGACGACCGGCAACTGGCGATTCGACCGCACGGGGTGGTGCGACGCCTCTCGGAGCGCCGGGCTGGAGGCGAGGCGGGAGATCCCGGATCCCTGGTGTGCGACGAGCGCCGGTTGCAGCTTCGACGCGTCGTGGTAGAGCTCGGCGAGGTCGTGGAGGTCGCCGCAGGCCTCGCCGAGCGTCGAACGGAACCACGGATGCGGCGTCGCGCTCATGGGAACGGGTGCGGGTCCCGATTGAGGTCGGACTCGTCGAGGGCCGAGGCCCGGAACCCGAGCCGGACCGGCTCCACGTACAGCCGTCGCCCGCCGAGATGGCGCGTCGCGTGCTCGACGTCCAGCCGGCACAGCTCCGGCGCGATCGCCCTCGCGACGTGGAGTCCGGCCTCGCGAACGTCGGGCGCCGTCACGTCGACGGCGTACGCCGACGCGCCGCCGGCCGCCAATCGACGGCAGATCGACGCGATTCGCTCCGCCGTCGTCGTCCCGGAAACGGGTGCGACGTCCGCGGACGGACGTCGCGTGCGGGACGCGTCGAGGAAGGTCGTCGCGGCGGCGTTCTCCTCGTACGCGTGGAACCGGATGTGGTCCTCGAAGCCGACGACCTCGTCCGGCGCCGGAGCCGGGTCACCGGGTCGGACCGTCGTGCGAATCGCGCGTGCCCACGACCGGACGCGCACCGCTTCGTCGATCGCCTTCTCGATCGCGCGGTCGACGTCGAGGGCTGCGCCGGCCCCGACCCCGACCGGCGCTTCGCCGCGGACGCGCGAGCGCGCGACCCCGAGCACGCACGGAATCTCCCAGACGGCGCTCAGGTCGATCGCGGCGACCGTGAGCCCCGTCGGCCGGACGTAGGCGCGCTCGAAGCGGTCGGGCGCGGAGTCGCGCGGCCAGGCGAGCCGCGGCCACGACAGCCGTGCCTTCCAGGTGATCATGAAAGCGTCGCGCTCGATCGCCTCGAGCAGGGCGGCGAGCACCGCCTCGCCGAAGGACGCACCGCACGCGAGGCCGGAGCTGGACGAGGAGGCAATCCGCTCCTCGCCCGGGCGAAGCGTCCACCTGAGGTAGACGAGCTGGGCCGGCAGGTACGCCGGCTCGCCGGAGGGAAGGGCGCGGCCCTCGACCCATGCGAGCCGCGTCGTCTCGGTGAAGGGTCGGTACGGGAACGAGGGAGCGGCGTGCTGCCGTTCGCTGAACAGCGCGAATCGGCTCGGGTCGACCGCGGCGCCGCCGAGCTCCGCTGCCGTTGCCACGACGGCCGCGACGTTGCCGGACGCGCACGCGGAGTAGCGCTCGACCGCCTCCGCGATCGCCGCCCTTCGTGCTGCCTCGCGACTCCGGCCCGAGCCTGCGCCGGGGTGCTTCCCCGCTCCGCCGACGAGCTCACCGCTGTGGCCCGTCTCGCAGTAGACGTTGACGAGGCGGATGTCGCAGGGATCCGCCATGACGTCCTCGACGCCGCGGACGATGCCCGTGTACTCCGACACGAGCGACTCCAGAGGCTCAGCCGCCACGTTCGGCGACTCCCTGCCACGGCGAGACGGCGGCGACGCGCGACGCTCGCGAGCACGCGGGGCAGCGCGGCACCCGGTGGACGAAGTGGCGGGTGCACCGGAGCTCGGCCGGCCGCTCGACCGCGAGGAGGACGCCGACCGCGAGGCCGTCCGCGAGGACGAGCCGCCGGAGGGCGACCGTCGCCGCGAGTCCGGCCAGGATCGCGTCGAACGCCGGGCAGCCGGGATACGTGCCGACGGCGTCGTCGGGGACCGGCGACAGGTTCGCGGACCGGCGGAGCCGGTAGCACACGTGGCACGCGGTCTGGCCGGGGACGAAGATCGGCCCGACGGCGGCGAGGAGGCCGTCGAACGGGAGCACCTGCAGCCACTCGGTGCCGGCGGCGAGTGCCTGCTCGTTCCACGCCGGAAGGCGCGGAAGCTCGTCGTCCGCCGGGGCGACGATCGCCAGCGCGCCGTCCGGCAACGCGTCGTCCCAGTCCAGCCGCTCGAGCCGCTCGGCCCCCGCGTCGGCGACGAGCGACGCGACGAGGGCGGCGACGCCGGAGGCGCCGACGACGCAGACCGCGGTCCCTGCGAGCGTCTCCAGCATGTCGGCTGGCCGGCGGCCGAACGCGTCCGACGCCGCGAGGAACTCCGCGGTGCGGCGGCGTGCCTCCGTGACACCCGCGGGCGTGGCCTCGGTCAGGAGCCCGTGCTCCTCGAGGACGCGGAGGGCGTCCTGGACGGCGACACGAGCCGGCTCGCCGAGGCATTCGACGATGTCGTCGACCGTCCGTGTGCCGTCCAGGAGCGGCAGGAGGCGCGGGAGCAGCTCGACCGCCGAGCGGCCGCCGAGCTCCAGCACCGAGCCGCCGTAGCGGAGCACGGTGCCGTCCTCGCGCGCGGAGACGCGGTACCACGGCCTGAGCCGCGGACGCCACGATCCTGCCGCTGCCGCGTCGCCCTCGCGCATCGGCTAGTCCTCCGACGACTTCGACGAGCAGCTCGAGCAGGTGCAGCAGAGAACGAGCGCGGGGAGCGCGTTCCCGACCGGGTCGCCTCGCTCGGCGACCGTGAGGTCGAGGGTCTCGTGCTTTGCGACGAGCGACATGCCTTCTCCTCTCCTCGATGGACGACGTCACGGTAGCGTTGCCAGAACTGACAATCAAGATGGCGAATTCGGTCATGTCCGGACGGGACATTCATGAGCAGCTCTTATCTATGGAATTAGAAGAATCGGGTAGAATCCGGCGGCAGTGTCGGCGGAGGCCGCATTCGACGTGCTCGTGATCGGCAGCGGGGCCTCGGGCCTCGCCGCCGCGGTGTCCGCCGAGCGGTCCGGGGCACGCGTCGGGCTCGCGACGAAGGGGTCGATCCAGTCGTGCAACTCGGCGAAGGCGCAGGGCGGGATCCAGGCGGCGCTCGGCGAGGACGACTCGCCGGAGCAGCACGCGGAGGACGTCTGGCGCAGCTCGCACGAGACGGCGGACCGGCGGCTCGTCGAGGTGCTCACCTCCGAGGCGCCGTCGGCGATCCACTGGCTCGAGCAGCTCGGGGTCGAGTTCACGAGGGAGAACGGCGGCTACCGGCTCGCGCGCTGCGGCGGCGCGACCCGGAAGCGGCTGCTCCAGGTCGGCGACCGCACCGGCCACGCCATCACCACCGCGCTCCGCGACGCCGTCGAGGCGAGCGGCGTCACCGTCCTCCCGAAGAGCCCGCTCCACGAGCTCGCCCGTAACGAGAACGGCTGGATCGCGCGCTGCGGCGACCGGACGATCCACGCCGGCGCGGTCGTCCTCGCCGCCGGCGGCCGCTGCTACGCCGAGGCCGAGCGGCGCGGCGAGCTGTCCACGAACCATCCCGGCGCGACCGGCGAGGTGACGCGCATCGCGCTCGACGCGGGCGCGCAGGCGCGCGACCTCGACGCGCTCCAGTACCACCCGAACGGCGGCGCGTGGCCGGAGACGATGCAGGGCTACTCGATCCCGGAGACGACGCGCGCGTACGGCGCCGTCCTCCTCAACGCCGACGGCGAGGAGTTCACCGACTCGCTCGCGCCGCGCGACGTCGTCAGCGAGGCGATCTTCGAGGAAGTCGCGAAGGGCAAGGGCGTCGAGACGCCCGACGGCCGACCCGCGGTCTACCTCGACACGACGCGGATCGACCCGCACGACGCCGAGCTCTCGCTCCCGTACATGCTGCGCCGCTACCGCGCCGGCGGGATCGACCCGCTCGCGGAGAGGATCCTCACCTACCCTGTCCTCCACTACCAGAACGGCGGGCTCGTCATCGATCCGGACGGCGAGACGACCCTCGAGGGCGTGTATGCCTGCGGCGAGATCGCCGGCGGCACGCACGGCCGCAACCGGATGATGGGGAACTCGCTCCTCGAATGCGTCGTCTTCGGAAGGAGAGCCGGCCGTGCCGCAGCTGCTCGACACTGACCTCCAGCACGCCGTCGAGGACGCCGCGGCGCACCTCTACGTCTGGGCGCTGAAGGACATCCCGCAGGACCTCCGCGACGCGCTGCGCGACGC
>DATKNT010000101.1:0-4948 GCA_035541175.1 Gaiellaceae bacterium | reverse complement strand
GAAGATCCTCCTCTTCAACAACAAGATCTACGGGCTGACGAAGGGCCAGTACTCGCCGACGAGCGAGCTCGGCAAGGTGACGAAGTCGACGCCGATGGGCTCGCTCGACTTCCCGTTCAACCCGCTGAGCCTCGCGGTCGGCGCCGAGGCGACGTTCGTCGGGCGCGCGATCGACACGGACAAGGCCGGCATGTCCGAGGTGCTGCGCGCCGCCGCCGCGCACCGCGGCAGCGCGTTCGTCGAGATCTTCCAGAACTGCCCGATCTTCAACGACGACGCCTGGGCGTTCGTCCGCGACGACAAGGAGGGCGTGAACCGGATCGTGCTGCGCCACGGCGAGCCGATCCGCTTCGGCCCCGACGGCGCCAAGGGCCTGCGCCAGCGCTCCGACGGCTCGATCGAGGTGTGCGCGGGCACGGACGACGGCCTCCTCGTGCACGACGAGAAGCACGAGACGGCGGCGCTCGCGTTCGCGCTCACGCGGGTGACGCAGGAGACGCACGGCGGCACCCCGGTGGGCGTCTTCCGCGACATCGAGCGCCCGGTCTACGACGACCTGATGGCCGAGCAGCTCGCGACGGCCGAGGAGAAACGCGGCAAGGGCGACCTCGCCGAGCTCCTCCACGGCGGCGAGACCTGGGTTATTAGCTAGCTGCTTCGCACGCTTCGCGCGGGTCATGCGCGCTGCGCGCGCGTGCTCTCGCGCTGTGCTTTCCGCTCGCAGGGTCCGGGCGACGCTGACGCCGTGTCGAGAGCAGCCGGCTGAGGAGACGGCGTAGGGCGGCGGCGCACCTGAGGCGCTCCGTCACGAGCTGATTGCGCTTACGGGCTCCTAGGGGAGCCTCTCCGCACACGCGCGCGGAGCAGCGCGCGAACTAGCTAGTCCTCGGTTTCGGCCTGCGGGTCGAGCGAGAAGTGGAAGTGGTCGCCGTGCGCCTCGACGCCGAGTGACTGGTCGTCGAGCAGCTCCGCTGCGGTCTCGTCGAGGAAGACCGACACGCCGTCGCGCTCGACGATCACGTCGCCGTCGAGCGGGCCCTCCGCGACCGCGAAGTCGAGCTCGGCCTCGCCGTCGCCGCCGGCCTCGGCGCTGATCCGCAGGCCCGCGCCGGCGCCGAGCCCCGCCTCCTCGAGGATCCCCCTGATCGCGTCCGCAGCCTCTTCCGTGAGGACGAGCACCGTGTCTCCCTTCGTCGAGTCCCGTGCCGCGCGGCCATCCGGACCCCGCACGCCACGCAGCACGGTACTCGACGAAGGAGGGCCGGGCGCCAGGGGGAGGGCGCCCGGCCTGGTGCTACCGCCGAACCTCCACAACCTCCGGCGCCGGGGAGAGGGCCAGCTCGATCGCCTGTTCGAGCTGCGATCGCCGGAACGGCTTCATCACGTGGCCGCCCGCACCGAGCTGTCGGGTCTCGTAGCTCGGGGCCTCGATGCTCACGCAGAGGATCGGCAACTGCGGGAGCCGGTGGTGCAGGCGTCGGGCGAGCCGCACCCCCGCGCGCGACACCGGCTCCAGCAGCATCAGATCGGGCTCCTCTCCCTCGGCCAGCTCGCGCGGGCCGATCGGTCGGTGACCGAGCCGCAGGACCAGGAGCTCGAGCAGCGACCGGGTCGCCGGATCGGGATCCACGATCAGGATGGTCGCCACATCGCAACTCTCGACCGAACCCGCCTGATCAGCGGATGGCCGTGGTATGAAAGAGGTATGAACGATGCCCGGGTCCTCGTCTGCGACGACGACGACGACATCCGGCGGCTCGTCTGCACGCTGCTCGAGCGGACGGGAGCGACCGTGCGCGAGGCGGCCGACGGGCGCGAGGCGCTCCGGGAGTTCCACGCCTGGCGGCCGGAGCTCGTCATCCTCGACGTCTCGATGCCGGAGCTCGACGGCTGGGCCGTGCTCGAGCGGATCCGCGACCTCTCGACCGTTCCCGTCCTGATGCTGACCGCGCGCGGCGAGGAGCTGGAGCGCGTGCGCGGCCTCCAGGGCGGTGCCGACGACTACGTCGTCAAGCCGTTCGGGAAGCAGGAGCTCGTCGCCCGCGTCCAGGCGCTGCTGCGACGGGCGTCGCAGGCGGCGCCGGAGGAGGAGCCGGAGTCGTACGGCGACCGCTACCTGACGATCGACTTCGCGCAGCGGCAGGTGACCGTCGGCATCCGGCCGGTGCAGCTGACGCCGCTCGAGTTCCGTCTGCTCGCGACGTTCGTCCGGCACCCCCGGCAGGTGCTGAGCCGCGACCAGCTGCTCGAGCTCGTCTGGGGCGACGCGTTCGGCGTCGGCGGCGACCAGGTGAAGCTCTACGTCGGCTACCTCCGCCGCAAGCTCGATCCGGACTCGCCCGACGCGGTGCCGATCGAGACCGTGCGCGGGTTCGGGTACCGCTACAAGCCCGTCGACTGATTTGCTGGCGCAAGTGCCGCAATCCGCTCGCGCGGATTCCGGCACGCTAGCCCGCCGCGAGCTCCTGCACGCGCGTCGACAGCTCGGCCGGGCTGAACGGCTTCTTCACGTACGCGTCCGCGCCCGCCTCGAAGCCGCGGCGGACGTCGGACTCCTGCGCCTTCGCGGTCAGCAGGAGCACGCGCATGCCCTTCGTCGCCTCGTCGGCGCGGATCGCCCGCACGACCTCGAGCCCGTCGAGTCCCGGCATGCCGATGTCGAGCACGGCGATGTCGGGGCGGTGCTCGAGCGCGAGGTCGAGCGCCTCGTCCCCGTCGCGCGCCTGGATGACGGTGAAGCCGTCGCGGCGCAGCCGTGTCGTCACGAGCAGGAGGATGTCGTCGTCGTCGTCCGCGACGAGCACGACCGGCTGGTCGTTCACGCGACCAGCACCCCGTCGGTCGCCTCCGGCGTCGCGTGCGCCGGCAGCTCGATCCGGAAGGTCGTGCCGCGGCCGACGTCGCTCGTCGCGGAGATGCGGCCGCCGTGCGCCTCGGCGATCGCGCGGGCGATGTACAGGCCGAGACCGGTCCCGGGAACCTGGCCGCTGACGGCGCTCTGGGTCCGGTAGAAGCGCTCGAACATCCGCTCGGCGTCGCGGGGCGAGACGCCGACGCCGGTGTCGGCCACCTCGAGGATCCCGCCGTCGGGCGCGGGCATCACGCGCACCTCGACGGTGCCGTCCTTCGGCGTGAACTTGATCGCGTTCGAGACGAGGTTGTCGAGGAGCTGGAAGATCCGCCCCTTGTCGGCCTCGACGATCACCGGTTCGTCGGCGACGCAGCGGAGCTCGAGCCCCTTCGTCGTCGCGCGCGGCCGCGCCTCGTCGGCCGCCTGCGCCGCGATCGCGCCGAGGTCGAGCTCGGTCAGCTCGAGCTTCAGCCCCTTGCCCGCCTGGAGCCGCGCGACGAACAGCAGGTCGTCGACGAGACGGAGCAGCCGCTCCGAGCCCCGCGCGACGACCTCGAGGTACGAGCGGCGCTCCGGGTCGAGCGGCGGCTCCATCTCCTCGTCGAGCGCGAGCTCGGTGTAGCCGACGATCGAGGTCAGCGGCGTGCGCAGGTCGTGCGAGATGAGCGCGACGAACTCGTCCTTCAACCGGTCGGCCTCGAGCAGCAGCTCGTTCTGGCGCGCGAG
Organism: Gaiellaceae bacterium; assembly: GCA_035541175.1. Taxonomy (GTDB): domain Bacteria; phylum Actinomycetota; class Thermoleophilia; order Gaiellales; family Gaiellaceae; genus Palsa-739. The sequence goes on along the minus strand of DATKNT010000101.1, from coordinate 1,371 downwards.
CGCCTCCTGCGCCTCGACCGCCTCCGCGCGCGCCTCGCGCTCGCGCAGGCGCAGCCGCTCGAGCGCGCGCACGATCCCGGTCAGCCGCCAGACGACGAGCGCCGAGATCGCGACCGAGGCGATGACGACCGCCGGCACCTCGAGGTTCGCACCGCGGACGTACTGGACGGCGAGCACCGCGGCCGGCGACATCACCGCCGCCGCGAGCAGCACGATTCGCCAGTTGCTGACGCGGAGCCGCGGTCCGCGCTGCGGCTCGGCGAGGTCGCGCATCGACGGGTGCAGCGCCGCCGCGCCGAAGAGGACGTACGAGAGCATCCACGTCGCGTCCACCGGGTCGCCGGCGGCGTAGTCGCTCGCGTTCAGCCCGTAGATCTCGTCCCCGATCAGGAACGCGACGACGGCTGCGAGCAGCAGCCAGAACGCCGGCCTGCGGTAGGCGGGGGAGACGAGGAAGCCTGCGAAGCCGGCGAGCAGGACGACGTCGCCGGCCGGATACGTCGCCGCGACGACGCGCGCGCCGTACGAGCCGCTGCCCATCAGCGCCGGGTGCATGACGAACACCCACTGGAACAGCGCGAACGCGAACGTCGCGATCCCCGCCTCGGCGACCGCGGCGAAGCGGTGATGGCCGCCCGCGTGGACGAAGAGGAGGATCAGCCCGGCCGCGACGAGCGGGTAGCCGAGGAGGTAGAAGGCGTCGGAGACGGACGGCGCGGTCAGCGTCGGGTCGGCGTCGATGATGACGTCGCCGACGACGAAGGACAGGTTGCCGAGCGCGAACAGGATCCACGGCAGCGGCGTCTCCGGCCGGTAGCGGCTCACCCCCCAGAAGGTCGCGAGCACGGAGACGAAGCCGATGCCGTCGTAGACGACCGACGCCTGGTTCGAGCCGGCGGGCAGCAAGAAGTAGACGCCGATCAGGAGGACGCCGACTGCGACGAACCCAGCGGCGAGGCGAGACTCCGGATGCACGAGCTGACGGGACACGCCGGCGGGTCTCACTGTAGTCGCCCTCCCGGCGAAATCACCGTCCCGCCACCCGCTCGACGGCGGCGGCGAGTCCGCCGGGGTCGACGAGCATCGACAGGTGACCGGCGCCCGGCAGGACGACGAACGGCGCGCGAAGCGCCTTCGCGCTCGCCCGGCCGGCGCTCACCGAGTCGACCGTGTCGTCCGCACCCCAGGCAACGACGACGGGCACGCCGTGGACGCGGCGCAGGTCGGCGGGCGTCCAGCCGGCGATCCCGTTCGGCAGCATCTGCTTGAAGGCCGCGGCCGTGCCGGCGACGCGGAACGGCCGCTGCCAGCGGTCGAGCTCGGCGGCGGTGAGCGGCGGCGCGTTCGGCCCGTAGGCGCCGGCGAGCGCCT
>DATKNT010000100.1:0-10500 GCA_035541175.1 Gaiellaceae bacterium | reverse complement strand
CCTCGCCGAGGTCGGGTTCCTGCTCATCCTGATCGCCGGAGTCTGGCTCGTCGCCGCAGAGGTGCCGCAGCTCAAGCTCCAGCGCACGCGGACGATCGTCGCGGGCTCGCTGCTCGCGGCCGCCGGGGTGCTCCTGATCGTCGCGACGCACTGGGGCCAGTTCGGCTAGAAGCGGACGACGGGGCTCGAACCCGCGACACCTGGCTTGGGAAGCCAGTGCTCTACCAACTGAGCTACGTCCGCCGGACGACTCGATTTTACCCGCGCAAGAAAGCGGCGGCTGCGGCGTCTTCTCCTTCCATGAGGGCCGCAGACCTCAGACAGAACGCACTTTGGGGTAGGGGTCGGGTTCGCGCCCGGTAGGCCGGCTGCCTCTCCCGGCCGGATGCGCCGCTTCCCGCTTTAATCCAGGGAAGAAGGCATTCGGCAAGGAGAGGCAGCATGGCCCACAACGAGCTACACGAGACCGCGAAGGCGCTCGTCGCCGAGGGGAAGGGAATCCTCGCCGCCGACGAGAGCAGTGGAACGATCAAGAAGCGCTTCGATTCGATCGGCCTCGACTCGACCGAGGAGAACCGGCGCGCCTACCGCGACCTGCTCTTCACGACGCCCGGCGTCGAGGAGTACATCAGCGGCGTCATCCTCTTCGACGAGACGATCCGCCAGAGCGCGCTCGACGGGACGCCGTTCCCGGAGTTGCTCGAGTCCAAGGGGATCATCCCCGGGATCAAGGTCGACCTCGGCGCGAAGCCGCTCGCGCTCGCCGAGGGCGAGACGGTGACCGAGGGCCTCGACGGGCTTCGCGGCCGCCTCGCGGAGTACCGCGAGCTCGGCGCGCGCTTCGCCAAGTGGCGCGCGACGTACTCGATCACCGACACGCTTCCGAGCGACGACTGCATCTGGGTCAACGCCCACGCGCTCGGCCGCTACGCGGCGCTCTGCCAGGAGGCCGGGCTCGTCCCGATCGTCGAGCCCGAGGTGCTGCAGGACGGGACGCACACGATCGAGCGCAGCTACCACGTCACCTGCCGCGTGCTCGACGCCCTCTACACGGAGCTGTTCGACCAGCGCATCGACCTGTTCGGGACGCTGCTGAAGCCGAACATGGTGCTGTCGGGCTACTCGGCGTCCGATCGCGCCGGCGTCGAGGAGGTCGCCGACTGGTCGCTGAAGGCGTACTACAAGCACGTGCCGGCGGCGGTTCCCGGGATCGTCTTCCTCTCCGGCGGGCAGTCGGACGAGGACGCGACCGCGCACCTGAACGCGATGAACGCGAGAGGCCCACACCCGTGGCAGCTCTCGTTCTCGTACGGGCGCGCGCTCCAGGCACCTGCGTTGAAGGCGTGGGAGGGCAAGCCGGAGAACGTCGAGGCCGGCCAGCGCGCCTACTACCACCGCGCGAAGATGAACGGCGCCGCGCGCACGGGCGCGTACGCGCCCGCGATGGAGAAGGAGACGGTCTCCGTCTGACCCGATGCTCGTGACCCCGCCCCCGCCGGCCTGGTCGGCGCCGCTTCGCTTCGCGGCCGCGCCGGGATGGCAGACGGGGGCGAGCGGCACCTTCCGGTCGATCCGCCTGAGCGACGGGACGCGGGTGCGCCTGCCGTGGCCGCTCTCGGCGGCATGGACCGCGACCGCCGGCGTCCGGTACGTGAACGGCGCCTACGACGACCCGCCGAACGAGACGCTCGCGCACCTGCGCCGCAGCGAGGTGATCGTCTACGCCGTGATCCAGCGCGGTACCGGCTTCGGGAAGACGCCGATCCGACTCGACCTCCGTCGCGCCCGGCAGTTGCCGTGCTGCGAGGGCGCGACGCCGCCGTACCCGTACGACTGGGAGCTCGCCGGCCCGGTGCGGAGCCGCCGCTACGACCTCATCATCCGCGTCTACTTCGGGTCGCGGCCGACGCGGGCGCTCGTCGCCCGAGCACAGACCGCGCTCGAACGACTCAGGCTCCCACCCTCGCGCTAGCCGCTCACCGATATTCCAACCCGGTCAGCTCGGACAGCTTCTCGAGGGCGTGCTGCGCCGTGATCCGGCGCACCGTGCCCGAGCGGGAGCGCATGACGATCGAGTCGGTGATCGCGCCGCCCGGCCGGTACTGCACGCCCGCGAGCAGCGCGCCCGTCGTGACGCCGGTCGCAGCGACGAACACGTCGTCGCCGGCGACGAGGTCGTTCGTGTGGAGCACGCGCGCCGGGTCGAGGCCGGCGCCGAGGAGCCGCTGCCGCTCGTCCTCGTCGCGCGGCCACAGCCGCCCCTGGATGCCGCCGCCGACGCACTTCAGCGCCGCGGCCGAGATCACGCCCTCCGGGGTGCCGCCGATCCCGTAGAGCATGTCGACGCCCGTACCCGGCTGCGCCGCCGCGATCGCCGGGGCGACGTCGCCGTCGCGGATCAGCCGCACGCGCGCGCCCGCCGCGCGCAGCTCGGCGATCAGCGCCTCGTGCCGGTCGCGCTCGAGCACGACGACGTCGACCTCGCGCGGCGTCTTGCCGAGCGCCTCCGCGACGCGGCCGACGTTCTCCGCGGGCGGCTGCGTGATGTCGATGACGCCGATCGCGTCGGGACCGACGGCGATCTTCTCCATGTAGACGGCGGCGCCGGGGAAGAGCATCGTCCCCCGCTCGGCGACGGCGATGACCGTGATCGCGTTCGGCTGGCCGAGCGCCGTCAGCCGCGTCCCCTCGAGCGGGTCGACGGCGACGTCCACCTCGGGCCCGGTGCCGTTGCCGACCTCCTCACCGTTGTAGAGCATCGGCGCCTCGTCCTTCTCCCCCTCGCCGATCACGACGACGCCGCGCATGGCGACCGTGTCGAGCATCCCGCGCATCGCGTCGACGGCGGCCCGGTCGGCCGACTCCTTCTCGCCGCGGCCGATCCAGCGCGCAGCCGCCATCGCCCCCGCCTCGGTGACGCGGACGAGCTCGAGCGCGATGTTCCGGTCGGGGCGACTGCCGTGCGGGCTGCTCACCGGCCGATCCTAAACCGACGGGTCTAGCTCTTCTCGATCGGGTGCGTGACGAACCACGCGATCACGACCTGGAGCAGGAGCAGGACGACGGCGGTCACGACCCCGCCCACGACGGCGCCGCGGGTCGTCCGCGCGGTCGTGGCGACGACGAGCCCCAGCAGGAGGCCGAGGAAGGCGATCGCGACCGCAACCGCGCCGCCGCCGAGCGCGGCGGCGACGAGCGCGAGCACGAGCGACGGGCCGACGCCGGCCCCGACGCGCTCCGCGAAGATCCGCAGCCGCTCGCCCCACGTCAGCAGCAGCCGGTCGGTCATGCCGTGGAGTGTGTTACATCCGCTCGGGCGCGTCCACGCCGACGAGGTCGAGGCAGCGCGCGATCACGATCTGCGTCGCGCGGCAGAGGCCGAGGCGGAACGCCTGCTGCTCGCTCTCGAGCACGCGGTGCTCGTGGTAGAAGCGGTGGAAGTCGTCGGCGACGCGGATCGCGTACGCGGGGAGCTGTTGCGGCCCGCGCTTCTCCGCCGCGTCGGCCGCCACCGAGGGGAGCTCCAGGAGCCGCTTCACGAGCTCCCGCTCCTCCGGCGCGAGCGGCCCGCGCAGCACCGTGTCCAGTGGGAGGCCGGAGGCGTTGCGGAGGATCCCGGCGATCCGCGCATGCGCGTACTGGACGTAGTAGACCGGGTTCTTCTGCGTGCGCTCCGCGGCGAGGTCGACGTCGACGTCGATCGTCTGGTCGGGACCGCGGTTGACGAGGTACCAGCGGGCCGCGTCGACGCCGATCTCGTCCATGAAGTCGTCGAGGAAGACGACGTCTCCGCGCCGCTTCGACATCTTCGTCTGCTCGCCGGCCCGCGTCAGGTGGACGAGCTGGTAGAGCAGCACCTCGACGCGCGCCGGGTCGTAGCCGAGCATCGCCGCCGCCGCCTTCAGCCGCGCGACGTAGCCGTGGTGGTCGGCGCCGAGGACGTAGATCGCGGTGTCGAAGCCGCGCCCGAGCTTGTCGTCGAGATAGGCGACATCGGCGGCGAAGTAGAGGAACGAGCCGTCGGAGGCGCGGATCAGCGGCCGGTCCTTGTCGTCGCCGTAGGCGCTCGTCCGCGCCCAGAGCGTTCCGTCGGCCTCGTACGTGTCGAGCCGCGGCAGCAGCTCGGGCAGCCGCTGCTCGAGCTCGCTCTGGTTCGCCCACGAGTCGAAGTGGATCCGGAAGCGCTCGAGCGACGCCTCGATCCGGGCGCGCATCGCCGGCACCGGGTCGCCCGGCTCCGCCGCCAGCTCGTCGATGTACGCGCCCCGGTAGCCCTCCGGCGGCGGCTCCTCGCCGCGCCGCGCCGCGTCGACGGAGGCGCGGAACCGCTCCATCTGCGCACCCGCGTCGTTGTAGTAGTACTCGCGCTCGACCTGGTGGCCGGCGAACTCGAGCAGCCGCGCGACGGAGTCGCCGTACGCGCCGTTCCGTCCCGAGGCGACGGTGACGGGACCGGTCGGGTTCGCGGACACCATCTCGACCTGGAAGCGCCGCGGCTCCGACGGCGAGCCGGCGCCGAAGCTCTCGCCCGCGTCGAGGATCGCGCCGAGCGCGCCCGCGATCCACTCGTCCGAGACGACGAGGTTGACGAAGCCCGGGCCGGCGACCTCCGCGCTCTCGACGGCGGCGAGCCCGGCCGCCTGCTCGGCCACCTCGGCCGCGAGCTCGCGCGGCGGCTGCCGCCGCGTTCCCGCGAGCCGCATCGCCGCGTTCGTCGCGTAGTCACCGTGCGACGGGTCGGTCGGACGCTCGAGCTCGACGGTCGCGCCGACCGCGTCGCCGAGCGCGTCGGCGAGCTGTGTGACGGGGTCAGCCGCCACCGGTCTCGCCCGCGGCGAACAGCTCCTCGAGCCGGCGGATCTCGTCCGCCGTGCCGACGCCGATGAGGACGTCCCCCGGCTCGATCGCGACGTCCGGCTCCGGCGTCGTGTCGAATGTCCCGTCGGTCTTGCGCAGCGCGACGATGATCGCGCCGGTCTCGTGGCGGACGCGCAGGTCCCGGATCGTCTTCCCCGCCTGGGCGGAGGTTCTCGCGATCTCGATCTCGGCGAGCTTCAGGTCGGGACCGGCCGCGGTCGTGACGGTGTCGAGGAACGCGGCGACGTGCGGCTGCAGCACGAGGTTCGCGATCGTCCGTCCCGCGCTCGCGTACGGGAGCACGACCCGGTCGGCGCCCGCGAGCTGGAGCTTCTTCTCCGCGTGCTCGTCGGACGCGCGCGCGACGATCGTCAGGTCGGGCCGCACCGAGCGGGCGGACAGCGCGATGTAGAGGTTGTCGACGTCGGAGTCCGAGGAGACGACGAGCCCGCGGGCGTGCTCGAGCCCGGCCTTGAGCAGGTCGCCGTCCTCCGTCCCCCTCCCCTCGATCAGCAGGTCGCCGTGCTCCGCCGCCGCCGCCTTCGCCACCTCGCTGAAGTCGAGCACGACGTAGGGCACGCCGGAGGCGCGGAACTCCTCGGCCACGCGGCGCCCGACCCGCCCGTACCCGCAGATGATGTAGTGGTCGCGCATCTTCTCGATCGTCCGCTCCCGCCTCCGCTCGGCCAGCACGCCGGTGAACACGCCGCCGGCGATCGACTCGACGATAACCGCAGCCGCGTACGCGATGATCGTCAGACCCGCGATCACGAGCACGATCGAGAGCGCCCGGGCGCCGTCGTTCCGCGGCACCGAGTCGAGCCCGGTGAGCGTCGCGGTGACGACCGCGCGGTAAAAGGACTGGAACCACGTCTCGGAGAGGATCAGCCGGAAGCCGATCGTCCCGGCGACGAGGGTGACGACGACCGCCGCGCTGACGAGGGCGATCTGCCTGAGCCGAAACCGTTCCTGCATCGCACCTAGTATCGTGGCCACGTGGACGACGAGAGCCCACAGGAGCCCGGCTCCGGCGAGCGCCGGCTGAACATCCACCTCGACCCGGCCCAGATCGGCGGCGTCTACGCGAACTTCGCCAATATCACCTTCTCGCGCTACGAGTTCACGCTGACGTTCGCGCGGATCGAGCACGAGGTCGAGGAGGGCGACGTCCCCGGCGCCGTCGTCGCGCGCGTCAATGCCTCGCCGCGCTTCGTCGAGGAGCTGATCGCCGCGCTCCAGGACTCCTGGTCGAAGTTCCAGACGACCGAGGGGATCCGCAACCTGCCCGAGGCGCCGGACCACTAGCCAGCGCGGATGAGCCTCGGGCTCGCCCCGTCGTACGCGATCCTCTGCGCTGCGCAGGCGGCGGTCGTCGCCGCGCCGAACCGGTCGGCGGGCCCGCGCGGGCGCGGCTGGATCGGGATCGCGGTGCCGGCGGCGCTCCTCGCGATCGGGGTGGCGGTGCTCGACCGCGCGAGCTGGGGACCGCACGCGCTCGCGCTGCTCGGCTCGTTCGCGACGCCGGTGCTGGCGGCGGCGGCCGGGCTGCTCGGCGGGCGCCGGCGCTGGTGGCTCTGGCCGCCGGCGGCGGCGGCGCTCTGGGTGCTCGCCTGGCGCGGCCACGGTCTCTGGGCCGAGGCGGCCGCGGTCGCGCTCGTCGCCGGCGCCTGCCTCGCCATCGCGGCGGCGGCGGCGCTCGTCGCGCCGGCGTGGTCGCTCCAGCTCGGGCTCGTCGCGCTCGCCGTCCTCGACGTCGTGCTCGTCTGGGGGACGCCGCAGGTGGAGCCGGCGTCGAAGGCGCTCCACGGCGTGACGTTGCCGACCGCCGCCGGCGCGACGATCCCGAAGCTGCAGGACGTGACCTTCGGCTCGGCGACGATGGGCTGGCTCGACCTGCTCGCGCCGGCGCTGCTCGGCGTCGCCGTCGCGCGCGAGGCGAAGCTCCGCGCCGCCGTCGTCACCGGGCTCGCCGCCGGCGCGTGGGGACTGCTCCTGTTCGTCACGTCGACGGTGCCGGCCACCGTCCCGACGCTCGCCGGTCTGGTCGCCGCACGGGCGCGGGGGCGCCGTCAGTAGCCTTCCCGCCCGCATGCGCGTCGCCGTCGTCTCCGACATCCACGCCAACCTCGCCGCCCTCGAGGCGGTGCTCGCCGCGATCGACGACGACGCGCCGGACGAGCTCTGGTGCCTCGGCGACCTCGTCGGCTACGGCCCGCGGCCGAGCGAATGCACCGACGCGGTCGCCGCCCGCGCCCGCGTCTGCCTCGCCGGGAACCACGACCTCGCCGTCCTCGGGAAGCTCGACCTGCTCGACTTCAGCGGCGACGCCGCCGTGGCTGCGGAGTGGACGCGCGGGGTGCTGAGCCCGCACGCGCGCGCGTACCTCGAGCGCCTCGAGCCGATCGGCGCCGCGGAGGGAGTCTCGCTCTTCCACGCGAGCGCGCGCGACCCGGTCTGGGAGTACGTCCTCTCCGACGACGCGGCGGAGGCGACGCTCGAGCTCGTCCACACCCCGCTCGTACTCGTCGGCCACAGCCACGCGGCGCTCCAGGTCTCGCTCCGGGACGGCGTGCTCGAGGGCGGCCTCGCCCCCGCCGGGACGGAGCTGGCGCTGGCTCCGGGCCGCTTCCTGCTCAACCCGGGCTCCGTCGGGCAGCCGCGGGACGGGGACCCGCGGGCCGCGTACCTGCTCCTCGACCTGGAGGAGCGGACCGCGAGCTTCCGGCGGGTCGAGTACGACATCGCCCGGACGCAGAGGGAGACGCTCGAGGCGGGCCTGCCGGAGATGCTCGCGCTCCGCCTCGCGGCGGGTCAGTGACTCAGAGCGCGGCGGGCGGGGCGGCCTGCTCGGCCGCCGGCTCGTTCCCGTAGAAGTAGATGCCCTCGCGGGCGAGCGCGAGCTGGACGTCCTCGCGAGCCTTGTAGATCCGCCACTTGACGGTGGCGAGGGTGATCTCGAGCGAATCGGCGATCTCCGTGTACGAGAGGCCGACGACGTCGCGGAGCAGGAGCGCCATCTTCAGGTCGACGGTCAGGCCCTCGACCGCCCGCCAGACCGCGTCGATCGCCTCGAGCCGCTCGAACGGGGCGTCGAGCACCTCGAGCTGCGGCGCGTCGTCGATGTCCATCACCGCCCGCGGCCGCCGCTCCGTCGCCCGCAGCTCGTCGAGCACGCGGTTCTTCGTCACCTGGAACAGCCAGGTCGTGAACTTCGAGCGGAGCGAGAACCGCGGCAGCCCCTGGTAGACGCGGAGGAAGACCTCCTGCGTCAGGTCCTCGGCCAGCGCCCGGTCGCCGACCAGCCGCAGCACGTAGTTGAAGACCGGCACCTGGTAGGCGCGCACGATGATGGAGAAGGCGCGCTCATCGCCTCGCTGCGCCTTCCGCAGGACGCCGAAATCAGGCTGGGGCAGCGACAAGAGGTGCCTAGTGTAGCCCGGCTAGCAGATAGCGCATCACGCGGGCGGAGGATTTACCAAATCTTGACCGGTCATCTCGGGCGGCCGGTCGACCCCGAGCAGGGCGAGGACCGTCGGGGCCAGGTCGGAGAGCTCGCCGGCCCGCAGCGTCACGCCCTTCTCGGTCAGGATCAGGGGCACGAGGTTCGTCGTGTGGGCGGTGTGCGGGGTGACCCCGTCGGCCTCGAGCTTCTGCTCCGCGTTCCCGTGGTCGGCGGTGATCAGGCTGACGCCGCCCTGCTCCTGCACCGCGTCGACGACCCGGCCGAGGCAGGCGTCGGCCGTCTCGACCGCCTCGATCGTGGCCGGGATCACGCCGGTGTGACCGACCATGTCCGGGTTGGCGAAGTTGATCACCGCGAACGAGTAGCCGCCGCTGCCGATCTCCTCGACGAACGCGTCGGTGACCTCGTTCGCCGACATCGACGGCTTCTTGTCGTAGCTCGGCACGTCCCGCGGCGACGGGACGAGGATCCGGGTCTCGCCGGGGAACTCCTCCTCGCGGCCGCCGTTGAAGAAATAGGTCACGTGGGCGTACTTCTCGGTCTCGGCGATGTGCAGCTGCCGCAGCCCGCGCTCCGAGAGCACCTCGGCGAGCACGTGGTCGACCGTCTGCTCCGGGAAGGCGACCGGGAAGTCGAAGTCGTCCCGGTACCGGGTCATCGTCGTCAGGTCGACGCCGAGGTCGCCGAGCTTCTCCGAGAGCTGCCGGGCCCGGTCCGGGCGGAAGTTGAAGAAGATCGCCGCGTCCGGGCCCGGGTCGAGCCGCGGCCGCCCGTCGACGACGACGGGGACGATGAACTCGTCGGTGACGCCCTGCCCGTAGCTCGCCCGCACCGCGGCGACCGGGTCGTCGGCGTGCACGCCCTCGCCGGAGACGATCGCGTCGAGCGCGAGCTGGGTCCGCTCCCAGCGCTTGTCGCGATCCATCGCGTAGTAGCGGCCGGAGACGGTGGCGATCGTGCCGGTCGGCAGCTCGGCGAGGTCGTTCACCGCGGAGTGCGGCGACACGTCGCGCCCGTCCGTGAACGCGTGGATCCACGTCCGGTCGGCCATCCCCTCGCGCCCCGCCAGCTCGAGCAGCGCCTTCACGTGGTCGATGTGCGAGTGGACGCCGCCGTGGGAGACGAGCCCCATCAGGTGCAGTTCGCCGCCGCGCTCCTTCGCCCGGCGGAAGGCCGAGACGAGCGCCTCGTTCTCGAAGAAGGAGCCGTCCCGGATGGCGCGGTTGACGCGCTGGAAGTCCTGGTCGAGGATGCGGCCGGAGCCGATGGTCAGGTGCCCGACCTCCGAGTTGCCCATCTGTCCCGCCGGCAGCCCGACCGCCTCGCCCGACGCGACGAGCGTCGTGTGCGGGTACTCGCGCAGCAGCCGGTCGAAGACCGGCGTGTCGGCGAGCTCGACCGCGTTGCCCGGGCCGGGCGGGGCGATTCCCCAGCCGTCGAGGATGACGAGCGTGACGAGCGGGAAGGTCTTCACCGCGCCGCCGCCGCCTCCGCCGCGAGCTCGCAGATGCCGACGAAGGACTGGATCACGAGCGACGCCCCGCCGACGAGCGCGCCGTCGACGTCCGGCTCCGAGAAGAGCTCTGCGACGTTCTCCGGCTTGGCCGAGCCGCCGTAGAGCACCGGCCGGTCGAGCACCGACTTCACGATCGCGTGCGCCTCCTGCGCAATCGCCGGGGTCGCCGTCAGGCCCGTGCCGATCGCCCACACCGGCTCGTACGCGATCACGAGTCGCTCGTGCGGCCCGCACGCGGCGGCGATCGCGCCGACCTGGACGCGCAGCACCGTCTCCGTCTCGCCCGCCTCGCGCTCCTCCTGCGTCTCGCCGACGCAGGCGATCACGTGCAGACCGGCGTCGAGCGCGGCCTTCGCCCGGCGCGAAACGCCCTCGTCGCTCTCGCCGAAGTACTGCCGCCGCTCCGAGTGGCCGACGATCGAGCCGGTGACGCCGAGGCCGATCAGCATCGGCGCGGAGATCTCGCCGGTGAAGGCGCCCTCGGGATCCCAGTGGACGTTCTGCGCGTAGGTCGTCAGCCCCGCCGCGACACAGGCGGCGAGGCCGGTGAAGGGCGGGCAGACGATCGCGTCGACGCCGGGGACACGGGCGAGCCTCGCCGCGAGCACCACGGGGTCGGGCCCCGGGTACATCTTCCAGTTGCCGGCGACGATCACGCCGGCGA